>DASUHT010000018.1:0-65336 GCA_036273335.1 Gaiellales bacterium
GCGATCTCGGCCTGCTTGGCGGCGATCTGCGAGCGCAGGTCGGCGATCTTGGCCGAGGCAGCGGCCAGCTCGCCGGAGCGCTCCGCCAGTGCCCCCTGCTCGTGCAGCGCGTGCGCCTGCCGGCCGTATTCGGCGAGGGCGTCCTTCTCCTCGCCTTCGAGCGTTCGCAGCTGCACCTTCAGCTGTCCGTACCTGGCCGTCTCCTGCGTCTTCTCCGCCACCGTCGAGGCGACGTCGCTGGCCTGCTGCTTGAGCTTGTCGAAGAACGACATTGGCGTCCCCTCCCGGTCTCTCTCATAGGATTCGGGAGCGATGAACCCCCGCGGCATCCATCATATCGGCCATGCGGTCGACGACCTGCCCGGGGCCGTTGAGCGCTACCAGCGCCTGCTGGGGGCGCGCGTGGAGCACCGCGAGACGGTGCCGGAGCAGGGCGTGGCGGCGGTGGCGCTTCGCATCGGCGACTCCCTCATCGAGCTCCTGGCACCGCTCGAGGAGGACACGCCGGTGGGCCGCTTCCTGGCCAAGCGCGGCCCGGGCATGCACCACGTCGCCTATCTGGTCGACGACATCGACGGCGCGCTGGCTGACGCCCGGGCAGCGGGGGCGGAGCTGATCGACCAGCGGCCGCGGGTCGGCCTGTTCGGCCTCCGCGTCGCCTTTGTGCACCCCGACGGCGTGGATGGGGTGCTGGTCGAGTTCGTGCAGGAATCCGAGAATGGAGCAGCGCATGAGTGAGCAGCGGACACGGGTCGAGATCGGGTTCGACAGCGGCCTGATCGTGATTGCGACGATCTCGGCCAAGGAGTGGGACAAGCTGCAGAAGGGCCTCGAGGCGGGTAGCGGTGTCGTCCGCTTCGACGGCGAGGACATGGCCGGCTACCACGTCGACGTGTCCAAGGTGAGCTACGTGAAGCACGAGCAGCACGTCGGCCGGGTGGGCTTCTGAGGCGCCTGCGGCGTCCCTGGCTGGACCGGCTGGCCGTCCCCTATACGACCGCCGGGAACTACGGCATCGGCTGGGTCGTCGCGGGGCTCTTCTCGGGCCAACCCGTCCGTGTCGCCGCCACCGTCTGGTCGGCGCTGGGCGCAAACTACACGGTCAAGCTGGCCGTCGGCCGCGAGCGGCCGCCCGTTGCCGATGCCGAGCCGCTGATCCCCCTGCCCTCCTCGTCCTCGTTTCCCTCCAGCCACGCCGCAATGTCGGTCGCTGCCGCGATGGCGCTCAGCCGCGCCCGCCCCGGGCTGGCGCCGATCTGGTGGGCCGCGGCCGGGCTGATGTGCGCAAGCCGCGTCTATGTGGGCGCCCACCACCCGTCCGACGTGGCTGCCGGGGCGGCGGTCGGGGCGGCCGTGGGGACGATCGCCGGGGCGCTCTGATGTCGCGGCTCGAGGCCGGTCTGGTGGGGCTCCCGAACAGCGGCAAATCGAGTGTGTTCATGGCGCTCACGGGTGACCCGGCGGTGGTGGCGCCGCACATGTTCTCGACCGTCGAGAGCCAGACCGGGGAGGCGCCCGTACGCGACCCACGGCTGCCCGAGCTGGCGCGGATCTCGGCGTCGGCGCGGATCGTTCCGGCGACCCTGCAGGTGGTCGACATCGCCGGCCTGGTTCGCGGCGCGTCCCATGGCGAGGGGCTGGGAAACCAGTTCCTGGGTGCGATCCGGACGACCGATGCGGTGTTGCATGTGCTTCGCTGCTTCCACGACGACGCCGTCGCCCATCCGGGTGGCCGGGTCGATCCGGTGGACGACCTGGAGACGGTCGAGCTGGAGCTGGTGCTGGCCGACCAGGCGACCGTCGAGCGGCGCGCCGAGCGGGTCGCCAAGACCGCCAAGTCAGGCGACCGCGACGCCGTCGCGGAGCACGCGCTCCTGGAGCGGCTTACGGCGTGGCTGGACGCCGGGCGGCCGGCGCGGGGATTTGCCGAGCCGCTGCCGGAGGCGCTCGACCTGCTGACCGCGAAGCCCGAGATCCTGGTCGCGAACGTCGACGAGAGCGGGAATCCCGACGACGTCGCCCGGCTCGCCGGGACGGCCGCCGAGCGCGGGCAGACGCTGATCCCGATCAACGCCAAGCTGGAGGCCGAGGTGGCCGAGCTGGCCGCCGAGGAGCGGGACGCCTTCCTGGCCGAGCTCGGGGTCGACCAGCCCGCGCTCGATCGAATCAGCCTGGCCGCCTACGCCGCGCTCGACCTGATCCCCTTCTTCACCACCGGCCCCAAGGAGACGCGGGCGTGGACGATCCGCCACGGCGAGAATGCGCAGCGGGCGGCGGGGCGCATCCATTCCGACCTGGAGCGTGGGTTCATCCGGGCCGAGGTGATTCCCTGCGACCGTCTGCTCGAGGCCGGGTCGGAGGCGGAGGCAAAGCGCCGTGGCTGGTTGCGCGTGGAGGGTCGCGACTACGTGGTCGCCGACGGCGACGTGCTGAACGTGCGGTTCAACATCTAGGCGAACGCCTCGCCGACGCGGGCGTCGAGCGCATTTGCCTGGTACAGAGCGATCGCCTCCGGCGTCTCCAGGCGGCGCCCCTCGAGCGGTCCGTGGTGGCCGGCGACGGCGTTCAGGAGCGGCAGCAGCACCGCGTCGGCGAGCCCCAGCTCGCGCGCGCCGGCGTCGATCATGCGGACTCCGGCGAGCACGTGGCCAAGCAGACGGCCCTCCTCGGACAGCGCGATCGTGACGCCGCCCGTGAACGTCTCGGTGCGGCCGACGTCGTGCAGGAGCGCCGCCGCCAGCAGCAGGTCGGGGTCGAGGCGCGGATGGAGCTGGGCGGTCTCCCGGCACAGCGAGGCGACCGCCACCGTGTGCTCGAGCAGGCCGCCGGCGTACGCGTGGTGCGTCTCGGAGGCGGGCGCCGAGCGCATGCGGGCGCGGAGTCCCGGGTCGTCGACGAAGCGCGAGACAAGCTCGGCCAGGCCCTCGTGGTGGATCTCCCCGGCGAGGAACTCGACGAATCCCTCCAGGGTCTCGGCGTCCCGCCGCGAGCCCGGCACCAGCTCCAGCGGGTCGCCCTGGTCGACCTTCTCCAGGTCGCGGACCTCGATCTGCAGGCGGCCGCCGTAGCTGGCCACCCGGCCCAGCACGCGCACCGTGTCGCCCGGCTCGAAGCGGGCGCCGAGCACGTTCACGTCCTTCCACATGACGCCCGCCACGCGGCCGGTGCGGTCGGCCAGCTCGACCGTCAGGAAGGGGTCGCCGTTTCGCGTCCGCCGGCGCTGCTTGCGCTGCACGGCGAAGGTCGCGTCGACCAGCGTTCCCTCGCTGAGATCCGCCACGTAGGTTGCGCCGGCCATGCCAGGCCAGTCTATTAGACTCCCGCGCGTGAGTTCGACCCCGACCACGCGGCAGGCGCTGCGGCCGCTGCGTGCCCTCCGCTACGACCCGGCGAAGGTCGACCTGGCGGACGTCGTGGCGCCTCCCTACGACGTCATCTCCGAGGCCGACCGCGAGGTTCTGCGGGCGCGCAGCGACTTCTCGGTGGTCAACCTGATCCTGCCCGACAGCCCCCGTCGAGCCGCCGACCTGCTGCACGCCTGGCGCCGCGACGGAGTGCTCGCCCGCGACGCCGAGCCGGTCGTCTGGTGGCACCGGCAGCGGTTCGTCGGCCCCGACGGCGTCGAGCGGACGCGCAGCGGGTTTCTCAGCGACGTCCGCCTCTCGCCCTACGACGAGGGGCGGATCCGGCCGCACGAGCAGACCCACTCGCGGGTCAAGTCCGACCTGCTGGAGCTGCTGCGGGCGACCCGAACGACGCTCTCGCCGATCTTTGGCTTCTACGACGACCCGGACGATCAGGCGCGGGGGCAGCTGGAGCCCGCGGCGGGCGCCGAGCCGGCGATGCTCGTGACCGACTCCGACGGCACCGAGCACGCGTTCTGGCCGGTCGCCGCGGAGAATGCGGTTGCGGCCGCCCAGGAGGCGCTGGCCGAGCGGGAGATCCTGATCGCGGACGGCCACCACCGCTACGAGACGGCGCTTGCCTACCACGAGGAGCGGGGTGGTGAGGGCGCCGACCACATCCTCATGTACCTGGCCAACGTGCACGGCGGCGGCCTCGCCGTGTATCCCACCCACCGCGTCGTGATGGGCCGGCGCGAGGTCACCCCCGACCTGCTCGCCGCCTTCGACGTTCGCGAGCTGGAGGCGACGCCGGCGCAACTCGAGGCGGAGCTGAACGAGGTGCCTGCGGAGCGCATCGCCTTCGCCGTCTGGCGCGGGCCGCAGCGGCCGCCGCTGCTCTGCCTGCTGCGCGACCGGGGCGCCGTGATGATGGCGATGTCGCACGCGCCGGCGGCGCTTCGCAAGGTCGACGCGGCCGTGCTCGAGTCGGTCATCCTGGCCCCGATGCTGGGGCTCCTGCACGCGCCCGAGGAGTTCCTGGAAACCGAGGATGTCCGCTACGTGCGCGACCGCGGGGCAGCCTGCGCGCTGGTCGACTCGGGCGAGTCGGCGGCCGCCTTCATCCTGCGGGCGCCGCCGCTGGGGCAGGTCATGGACGTTGCCCGGGCCGGCGCCCTGATGCCCCAGAAGTCGACCTACTTCTTCCCCAAGCTGTGGTCGGGATTCCTGCTCGATCCGCACGAGGACGCGTGAGGGAGGACTGGCTGCGCTTCTGCCGCGCGGTGGCGGCGGACGTGGAGGACATGCTTCGCCGCTTCCCCACCCGGGACGATCGCGAGCCGGTGGTCGGCCAGGGCGAGGGAGGAGACGACACCACCGTGATCGACCGCGAGGCCGAGGCGGCGGCGGTCGCACGGCTGGAGGAGCTGGCCGGGCGCGGCATCTCGTTCCGGCTCGTCTCGGAGGAGCTCGGCGAGCGGACGTTCGGCGACGGCGACAGCCCCTGGGTGGTGGTCGTCGACCCGATCGACGGATCGCTCAATGCCAAGCGCGGCCTGCCCTTCTTCTGCCTCTCGATCGCCATCGCCGACGGGCCGACGCTGGACGACGTCCGCTTCGCGTTCGTCCGCGACCTGGCCGGGGGTGAGGAGTGGGTCGCCGAGCGCGGCCGGGGGGCGACGGTGGGCGGGCGGCCGCTGGGCGGCGTCCGGCCGAAGCAGCGGCTGGGCGTGGTCGATGTCGAGGCAACCAACGCGGGCCTGCTTGCCGACGCGGCGGCGCGGCTGGACGGCAGCGTCGGCCGCATCCGCGTCCTGGGCGCGCTCGCCCTGGCGCTCTGCCAGCTCGCCGACGGGCGCGTGGACGGCGTCGCGACGCTGAAGCCGTCCCGCTCGGTCGACCTGGCTGCAGCCGCGCTCGTCGTCCGGGAAGCCGGCTCGGCCTTCCGCACACTCGGCGTCGACCCGCTGCCGCTCGGCCTCTCGGCGCGGGCGCACGCCGTGGCGGCGCGCGATACCGCGATGTGCGACCGCCTGGCCGGGCTGCTCCATCCAGCGGCCATCTAGACTCTGGGTGTGATCTCCGAGGAGGCAGTCCGCGAGGCCCTGGTCGGCGTCATCGACCCCGAGATCCGGCGCAGCGTCGTCGAGCTGGACATGGTGCGATCGGTGACGGTGGCCGACCCGCTGGTCGAGGTGACTATCGCGCTCACCGTGCCCGGCTGCCCGATGAAGGCCGATCTCGAGCGCCAGGTGCGCGAGCGGGTCGGCGGCGTCGATGGGGTCGGCGAGGTTCGGGTGTCCTTCGACGTGATGACGCCGGAGCAGCGGGCCACGCTGCGCGGGCGCCTGCAGGGCGGCGGCGGCCAGGGAGAGCAGAAGCCGATCGCGCTTCGCCCGACCACCCGCGTGGTCGCCCTGGCGTCCGGCAAGGGCGGCGTCGGCAAGTCGACGCTGGCCGTCAACCTGGCGGCGGCGCTGGCCGCCGGCGGCGCCGAGGTGGGGGTGGTCGACGCCGACATCTACGGCTACTCGATCCCTCGCATGCTGGGCATCGATCGCCGGCCGGTCGTGGTCGACGGGATGATCGTGCCGCCGGTCGTACACGACCTGCGGGTCATCTCGATCGGCTTCTTCACCCAGCCGGACGCGGCCGTGGTATGGCGCGGGCCGATGCTCCACCGCGCCCTGGAGCAGTTCCTGACCGACGTCCACTGGGGCGACCTGGACTACCTCGTCGTGGACATGCCGCCCGGTACCGGGGATGTCTCGATCTCGCTCGGCCAGCTGCTGCCCGAGCCTGACCTGGTCCTGGTGACGACGCCGCAGCCGGCCGCCCAGTCGGTGGCCCGGCGGGCGGCCGAGATGGCCGGCAAGACGGGCATGCGGGTGGCCGGCGTGGTCGAGAACATGAGCTACCTCGTGTGTCCCGGCTGCGGCGAGCGCAGCCACCCCTTCGGGAGCGGTGGCGGCCGCGCGCTGGCCGACGAGCTGAACGTCCCGCTGCTCGGGCAGGTTCCCCTGGACGAGCCGCTGCGGGTGGCCGCCGACGACGGGCTGCCGCTCGTCCTGGCCGACCCCCAGGCCGCCTCGGCGCGGGCGGTCGCCGAGCTGGCGGCGGAACTCCCGGGTGCCCTGCGCCCGCGCCGGCCGGCCGAGCGGATCACCCAGCGCCTGGGCGTCGTCTAGCTCGTCTCGGCCGAGCGCTCGCGGAGGATCCGCAGGACGACCGGGTCGATGGTGCCCGGCGCCAGCCGCTCCTCCAGGTTCTCGCCGCCCGCCCATGCGGCCAGCGCCGGCTCCAGCTCGCCGTCGAAGCCGAGGCTGCCGAGCCGGCTTCCCAGCTCCGCCTGCACCTGTTCCAGCGGGATCAGCTGGTCCTCCGGCGTGCGGCCAAAGAGCAGGTCGTGGATCTCGTACAGGCGTGCCAGCTCGATCACCGGGTCAGGATGGTCGTCCACCCGCAGGTCGACCAGGATGTCGTTGTTGCCGCCGTAGCCGGCGTCCCGCTTGCGCACGATCATGCTCGCCGACTGCCGGCCGCGGCTGTCGCCACCGGCCCGGTCGGCCGCCGTCAGCGCCGCCAGCAGGCGCTCGGCCAGCGACCCGCCGTTCTCGCTGAAGGTGTCCGCGAGCGCGTCCACCACGTCGGCGCCGGTGAGGATGTTGCCCTGGGCCGCGTAGCAGTCGCCGGTGCGGCCGCCGGCCCAGTCGAAGCACTCGCCGCCGGTGAACGTTGCGCCCCGGCCCTGCCCGTCGACGATGCCCACCTGCCGCTGCTCGCGGTCTGGATCGGGCGCGAGCAGGCGCTGCATCGCCTCCTCGGCGGATGCCCCCGCGCGCAGGGCGGTCAGGCCGTCCGGGCCGTAGGTCACGTTCGCGTAGGACTGGGTGGCGACCGCGCCGACCTCGCCTTCGCCCCAGGGCACGACCGAGCCAACGGCGAGGAACTTGGACGCCACCGCCACGCCCCATTCGCGGGCTTCCAGGTCGCAGGCGACGAGCGAGAAGGTCACCGCAGCGTCCCGCCTGGTTCCAGCTCCTCGACCGTCACGTCCAGACCCCGCGCGGCACAGGCCTCGCGCAACTGCTGCGGCGTCCCGGGCAGCACCGGGAACGTCCCGTAGTGCATGCCCAGGACGCGGCGGACGCCGAGCAGCTCGACGGCCTTGGCCGCCGCCGCCGGGCCCATGGTGAAGAAGTCGCCGATCGGCAGCATGGCGAGGTCGGGGGCGTAGAGCTCGCCGATCAGCGACATGTCGCCGAACACGGTCGTGTCGCCTGCGAAGTACACCTTGTAGCCGCTGTCGATCGTCAGCACGAAGCCGGCCGGCTCGCCGGTGTAGACGATCGACCCGTCCTCGGCGCTGACGCTGGAGGAGTGCAGCGCCTGGGTCATCGTCACTCGCTGGCCGGCCGCCTCGGTCGAGCCGCCCTTGTTGATGCCGACGGTGTTCTCGACCCCCTGGCTCTCGAACCAGGCCATCAGCTCCAACATGCCGACGACCGCCTGCGGCTGCTTCTCGGCGGCCAGCCGGACGAGGTCGCCGGTGTGGTCGGAGTGCCCGTGGGAGACCAGGATCAGGTCGACTCGGCCTGGGTCGGCGGCGTCCTCGGGGGTGGCCGGGTTCCCGGTCACCCAGGGATCGAACAGCACACGGGTACCGCCCGGCGTCTCGAGCACGAAGGTCGAGTGGCCGAGCCAGGTGAGCGCTCCCAGAGACATCGATCAGCTCCTTGTCGGTTCCGGAAGCGCACACTATCGGGGGGCAGGAGCCGAGGCAACGAGAGCGAACACGGTGGACTCATGCACCTGTCGAAACCGATTCGCCTCGCGCTTGCCGGCGCGGCGCTGGCGGCCGTGTCCGGGCGGATGCCGCCGCTGCTCGCCTTCTACCTGGCGCTGGTCGCCGCCGCCTGCCTGCTGGGCGCAGCATTCCTCGGTCACCTGCGGGCGGTCGATGATCCCGGGCCGGCGACGATCGTCGAGGCGGCCGCCTGCGCCGCCGCCGGGCTGTTGATGGTCGTCACCGCGGCGGTGCGGTTCCCGGGCATCGGGATCGGGGAGGCGACCGGGGGCGGCGTGCTCGTCCGCGTCGCGATCGCGATCATCGTGGCGGCCGCGATCCTGCCGCCGCTCGTCCGCGGCGTCGCCGCGGCGGTGGGGCACGCGCATGCGTTGGATGCCCGCAAGGAGGCGCTCTCCAAGCGCGTCCGGCGCATCGTCGGCACCGCCTGAGCGGGGTTCGGTCAGGTCCCACTACAGCCCGACGGGGTGCCGGCCGATGAGTGACCAAGAGATGTCGCTGACTGCCCCCACACCCTCGGGACGGATCGCCCAGTTCGTCGGCATGCTGCCGTCACTGCCGACCACCCTGCCAGTGTTCGCGCCCGCCGGCGGCGTGGTCGAGATCACCATCGTCGCGGACGAGGGCAGCCACGTCGCGCTCTACGCGCCGGATACGCTCGGCGCGGTCGGGACCGAGATCGAGGCCCAGTTGCGCGACGACGAGGGGAACGGCTATGACGTCAAGCTGCGGGTCAAGAACGCCTTCTTCCAGGGCGGCGACCGGACGCTCGTGCACGTCGCCGTGGACGACATCGTTCGCCGCTCCGGCGTGCGTGAGACACCTCGCGCCAGGCTGACCGGCGTTGCCCACGCCCGCGTCGTCTTCTCCAACGATCTGCCGGCCGGGCACGAATTCCAGGTGCGGCTGGCCGACGCATCCGCCTCCGGCGTCGCCTTCATCACCGACATGGTGCCGGCAATCGGCGACAAGCTGGCGGTCAAGGTGCCGCTGAGCACGGGCACCATCGTGCTCGAGGCGCTGGTCGCCCACGTCGACCCGGCTCCGTTCGGCCGCAACCGGATCGGCTGCGAGGTGCGGGTCGAGAGCGAGCGCGACCAGGCGGCCCTGGCCGAGGTCGCGGCGTCCGTCGACGGCGACGCCGGCAGCGAGCAGAGCCGCCGGCCGGAGCTCGGCGGCGCAATGACGCAGAGCCGCAACCCGGTGTCCGCGCTGCAGCAGCGGCTGGACTCTCAGCGCTCGGCGTAGCGGCAATCCCGCAATTCTCCATGGAAACCGCCCTCCCCGGGCGGTGGCGGCGCATTGACGTTTGACAGACGCCATAAGTGACGTCATACTGACGTCATGGAACTGTCACCACTGATCGAGTCGATCCGGGAAGACCTCGCCGCCGCAGCCGAGCTGGGCGACGAGCACGTGCGCGACGCCGCCGAACGGCTGGGTCGAGCACTCGAGGCCGCACTTCGCGTGCGGCTGCTGGAAGCGCTCACGATCGCCGCCTATGAGGTCTCGGGCCAGCTCGACTCGGGCAGCGTCGAGCTCCGCCTGGCCGGCGACGCCGTCGAGCTCGCAGTGATCCGGGGCGAGCCCGAGGCACCGGCTCCGCCGGCGGGCGAGGACGAGGGCACCGCCCGGCTCACACTGCGCCTGCCGGAGGGCCTCAAGGCCCGCGCCGAGCAGGCGGCCGCCCGCGAGGGCATGTCAACCAACGCGTGGCTGGTGCGCGCGGTGGCGAGCGGTCTCAGCGACCGCTCGTCGCCGCGGGTCGGGCGCCGGCTGCGCGGTTTCGCCGAGAGCTGAGAAGGGGGTCCCACCATGCAGTTCACCACCAACCTTCCCGCCGCAGAGGCACACAAACTGGTGCCCCTGCGCGATCACCCGCGGCCCGCTTTGGCCGAGCCGAGTGCGACGCCGCGGCCGTCCGTCGTCGTCCCCGTGCGGGCCGCAGCGCGTCGTCCCCGCCAGACCGGGCACGCCCACGCATGAGATCAAAGGAGCAAATCATGGTCGCACACAACACCCCGAACGGCGTCATCCTCGATCTGCGGCTGGGCGCCGGGTCGATCGAGATCGCAACCGCCGAGGGCGACACGACGACGGTCGATCTGGAGCCGCTGGGCGGCGAGGCGGCCCGGGCTGCGATCGCGGAGACCACCGAGGAGCTGACCCCCGGTCCGGACGGCCGCATGCGGTTGCGCGTGCATGTGCCGCGCAACAAGGGTGGATTGCTCCGGTTCCGCGGCGAGCCCGAGATCCGCATGCGGATCGTCGCGCCGCCGGGCGCCGACTTGCAGGCGACCACGGTGTCCGCTGACGTCGCGGCCGAGGGCCGGCTGGGAACGGCAACCGTGAAGACCGTCTCTGGTGATATCAGCCTGGGCGCGCTCGACGGTGACGCCGAGTTGAAGACCGTGAGCGGCGACGTGCGCTGCGGCGACGCCGCCGCGGGTGTGCATGTCGACTCTGTCTCGGGCGATGCGCAGCTGGAGCGGGTCGCCGGCAACCTCGCGGTGAAGACCGTATCGGGAGACGTCAAAACGGGGCCTGCGGGAGCGTCCGTCGACCTTGCGACGGTGTCAGGAGACGTCCGGGTGGCCTCGCTGCGGCGGGGTGAGGCGAAGCTGCGGTCACTGTCCGGCGACATCGACGTCGCGGTCGAGCGGGGAACCCGGGTCTACATGGACGCCAGCACCCTCTCCGGCGACGCCGGATCGGACCTCGATCTGCAGGACGCGCCGACCACCGGCGACGGGGCGGAGCTGATGCTGGAGGCGTCGACCAAGAGCGGCGACGTCCGGATCCGGCGGGCGGCGGAGACAGCCGCCGGGTCGTGACCGCGGCGCCGCTTCGGCGGAACCGCGACTTCCTGCTCTTGTGGAGCGGGCAGGCGCTGTCGGTGCTCGGGTCGAGGGTATCGTCGGTCGCCTACCCGCTCCTCGTTCTGGAGATGACGGGGTCGCCGTCGACCGCCGCCTTCGTCGGGTTCGCCGGCACGGCGCCCTACCTGCTCCTGCAGCTTCCCGCCGGCGCGCTCGCCGACCGCCACAACCGGCGGCGGATGATGATCGTCTGCGACTCCGTGCGGGCGCTGGCGCTGCTCTCGGTGGTGGTCGCGCTGGTCGCCGGAACGCTCACGGTCGCGCAGCTGATGGTGGTCGCATTCGTCGAGGGCTCGATGTTCGTCGCCTTCTCGGCCGCCGAGACGTCGGCCGTGGCGCACATCGTGCCGGCCGAGCAGGTGCCGATGGCGCTCTCCCAGAACGAGGCGCGGATGCGTGCCGCCGGCATGGCCGGGCCACCCCTGGGCGGCATCCTTTTCGGGGTCGCGCGCTCGCTGCCGTTCCTGGCCGATGCGGTCTCCTACCTCGCGTCGCTGGGCACGCTCCTCGCCATCCGGCGGGAGTTCGAGTCGGCGCCGGAACGGTCGCGCGACGGCCTCCTGCGTGAAATCCGGCTCGGCGTCCGCTGGCTCCTCGGGCATGCCTTCCTGCGCGACACGGCGCTCCTCGTGGCCGGGTCGAACATGCTCTTCCAGGCGCTCGTCCTGGTGCTGATCGTGCTCGCCAAGGGCCACGGCGCCTCATCAGGCACGGTCGGGCTGATGCTGGCGGGAAGCGGCGTCGGCGGCGTCGCCGGAGCGCTCGCCGCACCGTGGCTGCAGCGTCGGATCTCGCCCCGCGCGGTGGTCATCGGCGCCAACTGGGCGTGGGCGGTCCTGTTCCCGCTCTTCGCCGTCCTCGACTCACCATTCGCGCTGGGCGCGGTGTTCGCCGCCTGTGCGTTTGTCGGGCCGGCCTGGAACGTCGTTCTCGGCGCTTACCAGCTGGCGCTCGTCCCGGACGAGCTGCGCGGCCGCGTCTCCTCGGTCGACCTGTTGATCGCGTTCGGCGCCATTCCGATCGGCTCGCTGCTGGCGGCCGGCCTGCTGTCGGTGCTCTCACCATCCGGCGCCGCCGCGGCGCTGGCCGTGATCATGCTCGCGGTGGCCATCTCCGCCGTCTCCGCGCCGAGCATCCGCCACGCTCCGCCGCTTCACGGGGCCAGGCTCCGTTAAGAAACCGTCACGGCGGTGGGATGGTTACGCGGGTTCGCCGCCGTCGCGGGCGAGTCCGGGGCCAGGCACCGTCACGGAAGTGTGCGGTCAGCCGAAGAGGGAGCCGGAGGCGGTGCGGGCGAGGTCGATCAGCGGCGTGGGCACGATGCCGAGGAAGAGCACGGCCGCCGCCGAGATGCCCGTCGCGAACGAGGCCAGGCGCAGCCCCGGGGACGGGACGGCGGCGGGCAGCTCGGCGTCGCGGTCGAACAGCGCGAAGGGGATCTTCAGGTAATAGCCGAGCCCGACCAGGGTGGCGGCGACGCCCGCCGCTGCCAGGTAGGTCTGGCCGTTCTGGACGGCGGCGCTGAAGATGTAGAGCTTGCCGATGAACCCGCCGGTGGGCGGGAAGCCGGCCAGGCTGAGCATGAACAGGAGCATCGAGATCGAGAGCAGCGGCCGCCGGTAGCCCCAGCCGGCGAAGTCGGCGATCTCGACCGGCCGGCCCAGCTCGCGCTCGCGGATCGCCACCACGGCGAAGGCGCCGATGTTCATCGTCGCGTAGACCGTCAGGTAGTAGAGGAGCGCTCGCGCGCCCAGGTTGCTGTTGGCGGCGACCGCCGTCAGCAGGAACCCGGTGTGTCCGACCGTGGAGTAGCCGAGCATCCGCTTGACGTTGGTCTGCCGCAGCGCCGCCAGGTTGCCCCAGACGAAGGAGACGACGGCGACCGCGGCGACGCCCGTCTCCCAGACGTCGGACTGCCCCGGGAACGCGACCGACAGCACGCGCACCGTCACGATCAGCGCAACGGCCTTGGTGGCCGCCGACATGAACGTGGTCACCGGCGTCGGCGCGCCCTCGTAGGCGTCCGGCGTCCACATATGGAACGGGGCGGCGTTCGCCTTGAACCCGAGGCCGACGATCACGAAGGCGATCCCGGCCAGCAGCAGCACCCCGTGCCGGTCGCCGCCGGCGGCCGCGATCCGGTCGAACTCGAGCTGCCCGGTCGCGCCGTAGACGAGCGCGGCGCCGTAGAGGATGAAGGCGGCTCCCACCGAGCCCACGATCAGATACTTCAGGCCGCCCTCCAGGGACGGCTCGGAGTCGATGTCGATCGCGACCAGGACGTAGAGCGCGATCGAGAAGAGCTCCAGGGCCACGAACAGCGTCACGAAGCTGTTTGCCACCGCGAGCAGCGACATGCCGGCGCATGCGGTGAGCAGGAGCGCGTTGAACTCGACCGCCCGCTGCTTGATGCCGCCCGACGAGCCCCAGCTGACGCAGACCGCGAGCAGCCCCGAGCCGAACACGATCAGCCGGGTCGCCTGGCCGAAGGCGTCGATGCGAAGCGTGTGATCGAAGCTCCAGTGGGCGGCGTGCTGGTACTGCGCGGCGGCGACCACCAGCGCCGCCAGGAGCCCGCCTGCCGCCAGAATCGGGGTCAGACGCTCGGCCAGCCGCTGGGGCAGGAAGACGCCTCCGGCCAGCAGCACGCAGGCGACCACGATCAGCACGATCTCCGGGGCGATCGCCGAGAAGTTGACCGGCACGTTCATCGCGAGTCCGATCCGATCACGAAGATCACCCGCGGCGCCGCCGAGGTCGTCACGGTGATCCGCTTCATCACCCCGTACGGCCAGGCCGTCATCACGAAGAGGATCGCGATCAGGGGGAGCGCGATCGCCAGCTCGCGCAGGTGCAGGTCGGGCATGCTGGCGGGCACGCTGTCGCCGTCGTTCTCATGGGCGATCGCCGAGTACCAGCGCAGCATGTACATCGCCGCCAGCACGATGCCGAGCGCCGCCGCTGCCCCCAGCCACTCGTTCTGCTGGAAGGCGCCGATCAGGATGTAGATCTCGCTCACGAACAGGCTCGAGCCGGGAACGGCGAGCGCCCACAGGGCGGCGATCAGGAACACCGTGGAGGCGATCGGCCGGCCGTTGGCGAGCCCGCCCAGATGGCGGAAGAGGCTGGTGCCGACGCGCAGCTCGAGGACGCCGATGAGCAGGAAGGCCGCCAGCGAGACGACCCCGTGGTTGACCATCTGGAAGATCGCGCCGGTGGCGCCGTTCACGTTCAGGGCGAAGATCCCGATGATGATCAGGTTCATCTGGGCAAACGACGAGTAGGCGACCACGCCGCGGGCGTCCGGCTGGCGGAAGGCGACCAGCGACCCGTAGAGCAGGCCGGCCAGGCCGAGCCCCAGGAAGAGCCAGCGCCAGTCGTGGGCCGGGCCCGGGAACATGGGCAGGCAGAAGCGCAGCAGACCGTACGCCCCGGCCTTCGAGACCACGCCCGAGAGCAGCGCCGTCACCTCGATCGACGACTCCCGGTAGGCCGCCGGCAGCCAGCCGTGCAGGGGGAACATCGGCGCCTTGATGCAGAACGCGGCCGCGAAGGCCAGGAACAGCCAGACCACCCCGGAGTGCACCTGACCCACCTCGAAGGTGTGGTAGCGGACGCCGATGTAGGCGATGGCGACCAGCATCGAGAGCGATCCGAGCAGGCTGTAGATGACGAAGCGGAGCGTCGCCGCCCGCCGTCCCGTGCCGCCCCACACCCCCATCAGGACGAACAGCGCGACCATCATGACCTCCCAGCCCACGTAAAAGAGGACCAGGTCCTGGGCGGTGAAGAGGAGCACCATTGCCGACTCGAGCAGGAGCAGGAGCGCCACGTGGGCGCGCGGGCGGTCTCGGCCGGCCAGCAGCGAGGCGCCCAGCGCCGCGGCCACCCCGACCGCGGTCAGGGCGACCATGAAGAGGCCCAGTCCGTCCATGCCGACGTGGAAGCGCACGGGCGCCAGACCAAAGTCGGGGATCCAGCGGTCGTCGGTGACGAACTGCATGCCCGCTCCCACGTCGAAGCGGACGAGCGCCACCGCCGCCAGCACCACCTCGGCCAGCGTGCCCAGCAACCCGGCGGCGCTTGCCAGGCGGCGATCGAGCGGCAGCACCGCGATCGCCAGCGCGAAGGCCAGCGGCAGGACGATGAGGGCGACGGTCACAGGTTCGCCTTCCCGATGAAGAAGACCGCCAGCCCGGCGGCGCCCACCACCAGCAGGCCGGCGTAGAGGCGGACGACCCCGGTCTGCACCTCGCTGAAGGCGCGGGAGGCGGCCCGGGCGATCCCGCCGACGACGTCCAGCGACCCCCAGGCCACCCAGCGCTCACCGAAGCGGTAGAGGAAGGCCGACACGGCGGCGGCCGGCCGGTAGGCGATCCGCTCGTACAGCCAGTTCCAGTAGAAGAGGTTCTCGGCCACCGGCGCGACCGCGGCGAACCGGCGGCGGGTCGCGGCGATCCGCTCCGGGGACTCGTAGGCGCGCCAGACCAGCACGCCGCCGGCGGCG
The DNA here is from genome assembly GCA_036273335.1 of Gaiellales bacterium. Lineage (GTDB taxonomy): Bacteria > Actinomycetota > Thermoleophilia > Gaiellales > JAICJC01 > DASUHT01. The sequence continues at coordinate 15,538 of DASUHT010000018.1, forward strand.
CCAAACGCCCACGAGATGGCGGTCGTGATCAGGTCGTCGGTGGTGGTCGGCTCGATCGTCGAGACGGTGGACGAGAGCCAGTCGGCGAAGATGTTCTTGAACCCGAAGCCGAGCGACAGGAAGCCGACCAGCACGGTTCCCACGGCGAGCACCACGCAGGGCCAGAACATCGTCCACGGGGCCTCGGCGTTCCCCTCCTTGTGGAAGTGCTCGCGGGCGAACTCGGACTCCTCGCCGTAGAACGTGAGCCGCATCAGGCGGACCGCGTAGACGCCGGTCAGGAACGCCCCCGCCAGGCCGCCGACCCAGACGATCCAGGCGGTCGTCGTGCCGTCGTCCAGGGCCGCCGCCAGGATCTCGTCCTTGGACAGCGGGAAGAAGCCGATGAGCGCGATCACGCCCACCCACATCAGCACCTTGGTGCGGGGGAGCACGGTCTTCAGCCCACCCATCCGGCGCACGTCCTGCTCGGCGGCCAGGGCGTGGATGACGATGCCGGCGCACAGGAAGAGGAGCGCCTTGAAGAACGCGTGCGCCAGCAGGTGGTACATGCCGGCGGCGTAGGCGGTGACGCCGACCCCGGTGAACATGTAGCCGATCTGGCTCATCGTCGAGTAGGCGATGATCCTCTTGATATCCGTCTGGACGATCGCGATGAAGCCCGCCATGAGCAGGGTGGCGACGCCCAGCAGGGCGACCGCATCGAGCACGTCGGGGGCGTTCGCGAAGAGCACGTGCGCCCGCGCCACCAGGTAGACGCCGGCGGTCACCATGGTCGCCGCATGGATCAGCGCGGAGACCGGAGTGGGACCCTCCATGGCGTCGGGAAGCCAGGTGTGGAGCGGGATCTGGGCCGACTTGGCGACCGCCCCGACCAGCAGCCCGAGCGCCACCAGGTTGGCGTCGGTGGAGCCGCGGGCCCAGTGCTGGGGAGCGGTCTGGAAGACCGGTCCGAAGTCCGTCGTCCCCAGGTCGCGGACCATGAAGAAGACGGCGATGGCGATGCCGACGTCACCGATGGCGTTCATCACGAACGCCTTCTTGGCCGCGTCGACCGGCGCCTCGCGCTCGTGCCAGAAGCCGATCAGCAGGTACGACGAGAGGCCGACCAGCCCCCATCCGGCGAGCAGCAGCACGAAGTTGGAGCTCATGACCAGGAGCAGCATCGAGAACAGGAACAGGTCGAGGTAGGCGAAGAAGCGCCGCTCCTTGGGATCGCCGTGCATGTAGCCGACCGAGTAGAGGACGATCAGCGAGCCGACGCCGGACACGATCAGCATCTCGGTCACCGACAGCGTGTCGATCCAGATCGAGAAGCCCACCTTGAAGCTGCCGGAGCCCGCCCAGGTGTAGGCCGTGTAGGCGAAGTGGCGCTGCGACGGGTCCTTGCCGACCAGCTCCACGAACACTCCCACCGCGGCCACGAAGGCGACCGCGGCGGCGGCCGTTCCCAGCCACGCCGACGCCTCCCGGCTCGGCCGGGAGCCGAGCAGCGCCAGCGCCGCCATCCCGGCCAGCGGAGCGAACAGACAGATCCAGGCGAGGGTTTCCATCGAGCTAATGGCGAAGCGTGGTCAGGTGATCGACGTCCAGGTCGGCCTTGCGGCGGGCCGTCGCGACCACCAGGCCGAGCCCGATGACGACCTCCGAGGCGGCCACCGCCATGACCACCAGCGCGAACGTCTGGCCGGCGGTCTGGCCGTTGTAACGGGCGAACGAGATCAGCGCCAGGTTGCAGGAGTTGAGCATGATCTCGACCGACAGGAGCAGGATCAGCGGGCTGCGCCGGGTGAAGATTCCGAAGAGGCCGATCCCGAAGAGGATCGCCGACACGCCGATGAAGTACTGGACGTTGATCTCCATCAGCCGTCGTCCCCCTCGGATGCCGTGCCGGCCACCTCGAAACCGGTCTCGACGCCGATCAGCCGCGACTGCACCGAGAGCTCATGCGGCGCCACCTCGTGCTCCATCGCCGAGTGCTCGCCTGGCAGCCGCCGTGCGGCCCGCCGCGATCCCAGGACGACGCCGCCGACGGCGGCGACCATGAGCAGGATCGACGTGGCCTCGAACGCCAGCAGGTAGCGGCCGAGGAACGAGGTACCGACGGCGTTCGGCGAGCCGAAGGTGTCAGCCACGTGCGGCCCCTGGGTGAGGCTCTGGTCGGCGACCGCGAAGATCACCTCGGCCACCAGCGCGGCGGCGGCGATTGCGGCCAGCGCGAACTGCCACCATGGCCGGTCCCCCGCCGGCTCCCCGCCCCGGCCGCCCAGATAGGCGGTGACGAACAGGAACATGATCATCACCGCGCCGGCGTACACGATCACCTGCGCCGCCGCCAGGAAGTCGGCCTGCAGCAGCAGGTAGAAGGTGGCCAGCGCGACCAGGTTGAGGATCAGCAAGAGCGAGGAGTGGAACGGGTTTCGGGCCAGGACGACGCCCAGCGCCGAGCCGATCGCAAGCAGCGTCGCGACGACGAACACGATGTCGTAGGTGAGGTGCCCCGGCAGGCCGATCAGGAGCGGCACCGGCTACGCCTCCGGCGCCGGGTCGACGATGTCGTAGGGGTCGACGGGGGCGACCGGCGTGGTGCGGCTCGGGTGCATCGGCTCGAGCAGCATCTCCTTCGTGTAGACCATCGCCTCGCGCGACATCTCGGCCAGCTCGTAGTCGTGGCCGAGCGTGATCGCGTCGAACGGGCAGGCCAGCTCGCAGTAGCCGCAGAAGATGCAACGGCTCATGTTGATCTCGTAGATGCGGGCGTACCGCTCGCCGGCCGAGTAGCGCTCCTCGGCGGTGTTCTCGGCGGCCACCACCCGGATGCAGTCGGCCGGGCAGGCGGCCGCGCAGAGCGAGCAGCCGACGCACTTCTCGAGGCCGTTCTCGTGCCGGTGCAGGCGGTGCCGTCCGCGGAAGCGCGGATACACCGGGCGCTTGTAGTTGGGGTACTGCTGGGTCACCGGCCGCTTGAAGAGGTGGCGGAAGGTGACCCCGAATCCCTTGACCGAGTCGACGACCGGCATCAGCTGTGCGTCCCCCTGTTCATGCGCGGTAGGTCACGATGGCGGATGTGACGAGCAGGTTGAGGGTGGCGGCCGGCAGCAGCAGCTTCCAGCCGATCGACATCAGGTTGTCATACCTGACGCGGGGCAGCGTGCCCCGGATCCACATCTGGAGCAGGATGAAGATGGCCATCTTGATGAGCATCCAGATCGGGCCGGGCAGGGGCAGCCAGGCCGGCCCCTCGGGGCCTCCCAGGAAGAGGATCGAGCCCACGGCCGAGAAGGCGATCAGCGAGACGTACTCGGCGTTCTGGAACATCGCCCAGCGCATGCCGCCGTACTCGGTGTGGTAGCCGGCCACCAACTCGCCCTCGGCCTCCGGCAGGTCGAAGGGGATGCGGCTGACCTCCGCGGTGGAGGCCAGGAAGTAGATCAGGAAGCCCAGGAACTGGGGGACGATGTAGGGCATCCCGTCCCGCTTCTGGGCCTCGACGATCCCGTTCAGGGACAGGGTCTGAGCCATCATGACGACGCCGATCACGGCCAGCGCCAGGCACACCTCGTAGCTGATCAGCTGCGACACCGCCCGCATCGACCCGAACAGCGAGTACTTCGAGCTGGAGGCCCAGCCCCCGACCAGGAAGCCATAGAAGCTGACCGAGCCCAACGCGAAGACGACCAGCAGGCCGACACTGGGGTCGCTGATCCAGAGGTTGAACTGGAAGTCGGTACCGGGGACGGTCACGCGCCCGCCGAAGGGGATGACCCCGAAGACCGCCAGGGCCGAGAAGAGGGACACCACCGGCGCCAGCAGGTAGAGCGTCGGGTTCAGCCCCTCGGGCAGGATGCTCTCCTTGCGCACCAGCTTGACCAGGTCGGCGATCGGCTGGAGGAGGCCGAACGGGCCGACCCGGTTCGGCCCCAGCCGCTGCTGGAAGCGGCCCAGCACGCGCCGCTCGACCCAGGTCAGGACGGCGAACGTTGCCATCACCAGGTTGGCCAGGACGAGCGACTTGACGAGGGTGATCCAGAAGCCGTCAGGCATCCGGCTCCTCGGCGGCGGGCGAGACGCTGCCGGCTCCGACGTAGGGAACGCGCGCGGCCAGCCGCACGGTGTGCCGGCGCAGTCGCCGGGAGACGACCGCGGGGCCGCTGACGGTGCGGCCGCCAAACTCGACCGAGATGCGGTCGCCGGCGGCGATCCCGAGGTCGCGGGCGTCGTCGTGGCTGAGCTCGATCCCGGTACGGCGCTGGAAGTGCAGGTGCGGCGCCCGGTCGACCGCCGGGCCGGCCATCAGCTCGCGGTAGCCGACCACGGTCGTCCCCTCCGGCGCCGGCTCGTCGCCGATCTGAGCGGCGACCAGGGTGGCGGCGGCCGGGCCGCCGGGGAGCGGTGCCCGCTCGCCGATCTCGGCGTAGCTCTGGCCGGCGAAGGCGGGGATCGCCTCGGCCATCTCGGCGAATGCCGCCGGCGGATCGTAGGGCAGCTCGACGCCCAGCCGTCCGGCCAGCTCGGACGCCCAGGCGTACCCGTCGGGGACGCCCGGGGGCGCCGTTGCGGCTGCCCGCACGCGTTGAGTGCGGCCCTCCAGGTTGGTCACGGTGCCGGTCTTCTCGAGCAGGTCGGTGGCGGGGACGAGCGTGGTCACCCAGCCCGTCGAGTCACTCTGGAACTGCGTCAGCTGGAGCGCGAAGAAGGCGCGTCCGAGCGCGGTCCGCCAGCGCTCGCCCTGCGACCAGTCGCCGACCGGATCGGCGCCCAGGAGGACGATCGCCTTGATCCTGCCCGACTCGATCTCGGCCAGCGCCTCGTCCGGCGTGTGGGTGCCCAGGCCCGCGTCCTGGCAGCCCAGCTCGTTGGCGACCAGGGGCGTCGGCAGCACGCGGCAGCCGCGGGCCTGGCAGACGTGGGCGAGCACCGCCGTTACCGCCGGGCGAAGCGGCGCCGACCAGATCAGCACCGAGCGCTCGCCGAGCGCCTGGGCCAGCTCGTCGTGGTCCGAGGTCGCGGCGTGCAGGGCCGCGTGCTCGGTGCCCGGCGCCGCATCCACGTGGCTCGCTCCGCTCAGCGTCTCCAGCCGTGTGCCGCCGGGACCGACGTCGATCAGGCGGGCGCCCTTGCCGACGGCGTTTCGAATCCGCAGCTCGAGCACCGGCGCCCGCAGGCTGAGGTCGGCGTGGCCGGCGACCACGATCACGTCGGCGGAGTCGAGGTCGGCGATCGATGCCCGGTGCGGCCGAAGCGCGTCCCAGCCGGCCGCCCCCTCCGGGCCGGCAACGCCGATGCCGCCGCCCAGGCCGTCGTCCAGGATCCGCCGCCAGGCGTATGCCTCCTCGTTCGTCTGCTCGCCGGACGCCAGGACTGCGACCGATCCGCCGCCGAACCTCTCAAGCGTCGAGCGCAGCCGCTCGGCGATGTGCTCCAGCGCGTCGGCCCCGGCGACCTCCTCGAGGCCGCGGCCGCCGCGGATGCGGGCGGTGGTCACGCGGTCGTCCGCCCGCAGGTGGGTGATCGCGTAGCGCCCGCGGTCGCACAGCCAGCCCTCGTCGATCTGCGGGTGGTTGCGGGAGAGCAGCCGCGTCACCTGGCCCTCGCGGATGGTGGCCGAGATGTTGCAGCCGACCGCGCAGCCGCCGCACACCGTGGGGATGTTCTGGATCTCCCACGGCCGTGCCCGGAAGCGGTAGGTGGTGGAGGTGAGCGCGCCCACCGGGCAGAGCTCGGTCACGTTCCCCGAGAACTCGTTCTCGTACGGCCGCCCTTCGAAGGTGGTGATGATCGAGTTGGCGCCGCGCTGCTCGGTGACCAGCTGCATGTCGCCCGAGATCGCCTCCGAGAAGCGGGTGCAGCGGTAGCAGAGGATGCAGCGCTCGCGATCGAGCTTGATCAGCGGCGAGATCGGGATCGGCTTCTCGTGCGTCCGCTTGGGAAGCGTCATGCGCGTGCTGCCCGGGCCGTAGCGGAAGGTCAGGTCCTGCAGCGGGCACTCGCCGCCCTTGTCGCAGACCGGGCAGTCGAGCGGGTGGTTCAAGAGGATGAACTCGAGCACCGCGTGCTGGCCCTCCAGGGCCCGGTCGGATACCGAGTTGACCACCATGCCGTCGGCCGCCGGGGTGGTGCAGGCGGTCTGCAGCTTGGGCATGCCCTCGATGTCGCACAGACACATCCGGCAGGCGCCGATGGCCGCGCCCAGGCGCGGCTCGTAGCAGAACACGGGGATCTCGACGCCCGCCTGGGCGGCCGCCTCGACCAGCGAATAGCCCTTGGGAACGGTCACCTGGCGGCCGTTCACGGTCAGCGTCACCGTCTGCGTGTCAACCGTCGCCATCATTGCCTTCCGAGAAACCGGGGTCTGACCCCGGTTTCTCACCGTCGCCGTAGAGGCCGGTGGCCAGGTCGATCTCCTCCTGGGCCTCGGCCGCCTGCAGCAGGTCGGGAACGACCTGCTCGGGGTCGGCCCCGGCGTCGATCCGCCGCCGGGCGGCCAGGAAGGCGTCGCGGAAGTCCGTCATGCCGGCGTCCCTGCGTGCTCGTGGTAGAGCGGGCTGATCGGGCTCTGTTCGACGAAGGGACAGCCGCCGTCGTCGATCCGATCACGGGGCAACCAGGGTTCCCCCGTGGGCCCCCTCCTTGCCTCCATGACTGTCATGCACCGACCTCCGCGTGGTAGAGCGGGCTGATCGGGCTCTGGTCGACGAAGGGACAGCCGCCCTCGTCGATGTGCCACTGGAATTCCTCGCGGAAGTGGGTGACATAGCTCGCGACCGGCATCGCCATCGCGTCGCCGAGCGGGCAAAGGCACTTGCCGAGGATGCGGTCGCAGACGTTCAGGAGCAGGTCGAGCTCGCCCTGGCGGGCGTCCCCCATCTCGATCCGGCGGATGATCTCTACCCCCCACCGCGTGCCCTCCCGGCAGGGCGTGCACTTCCCGCAGCTCTCGTGGCGGTAGAACTCGGCCACCCGCAGCGCCAGCTGCACCATGCATGTCCGGTCGTCGATGACCACGACCCCTCCCGATCCGGCCATCGAGCCGGCGGCGGCGATCGACTCGAAGTCGATGCCGGTGTCCAGCTGGTCGGGCATGAGCAGGGGTGTCGACGAGCCGCCGGGGATGATCGCCTTGATCGTCCGCCCGTCCGGTGCGCCGCCGCCCAGGCCCTCGACCAGGTCGCGCAGGCTGGCCGTCAGCGGCAGCTCGTAGTTCCCCGGCCGCTTGACGTTGCCGGAGAGCGAGAACACCCGCGTCCCCTTCGAGCGCTCGGTGCCGATCGCGGCGTACTCGCTGCCCCCCATCTCGAGGATGAAGGGCACCGAGGCCAGCGTCTCGACGTTGTTCACCAGCGTCGGGGCGGCGTACAGCCCGGCGACCGCCGGGAACGGCGGCTTCGACCGGGGCTGGCCGCGCTCCCCCTCCAGCGAGGACAGCAGGGCGGTCTCCTCGCCGCAGATGTAGGCGCCGGCGCCGCGGTGCAGGACGACCGTCGCGTTGTACCCCGAGCCGAGCACGTTCAGGCCGACGTAGCCGCGACTGCGGGCCTCCTCGAGCGCCCGCCTGAGCACCTCGAACTCGGTGCGGTACTCGCCGCGGATGTAGATGAACGCCGAGGTGGCGCCGATCCCGAAGCTCATGATCAGGACGCCCTCGATCAGCGCGTGCGGGTTCCGCAGCATGATCTCGCGGTCCTTGAACGTGCCGGGCTCCGACTCGTCGGCGTTCACGCACAGGTAGGCGGGCTTGCGGTCCTTCGGCAGGAACGAGGCCTTGCGCCCGGTCGGGAAGCCGGCGCCGCCGCGCCCTCGCAGGCCAGACTCGTCGACGGTGCCGACGATGTCGGCGGGGTCCATCTGGACCGCCTTCTTGAGCTGCTGGTAGCCGCCCGCCTGCTCGTAGGCGTGGATGTCACGGCGGTCGCCGTCGAAGTCGAGGAGGATCCGCCGGCCCGGCACGATCGCGCTCACCCGGCCTCCTCGCGCAGGCCGGCCAGGAGCCCGGAGACCTGCTCCGGCCCGACCGGCTCGTGGTACCGCTCGTCGACGCTGACCACCGGGCCCCAGCCGCAGCCGCCGTAGCACTCCACCGTGCGCAGGGTGAACATCCCGTCCGCGGTCGTCTGGCCGACCTTGATCCCCAGTTGCTCCTCGAAGGCGCGCAGCGTGTCGCCGGCGCCGACCAGCGCGCAGGAGACGTTCGTGCAGACGCAGATCTCGTGCGCGCCCTGCGGGTGCAGCCGGAACATGTCGTAGAACGAGGCCACCGACTTGCACAGCGCCGGGGTGAACCCGGTTGCGTCGGCCACCTGCTCGAACGCCTCCGGCGGCAGCCAGCCGAACTCGTCCTGGGCGAGCCGGAGCGCCGGCACGATCGCCGAGCGTGGCTCCGGGTAGAGGGCGACGACGTCCAGGATGCGGTCGCGAAGCGGCAGCGAGCGGTCGGGCTCGGGCAGCGGAGCGGGCATCTGCGGCCGTGTCTGGAGGGCGCCGGCCATCGTCTCGGCGCTCGCCGGGTCGGAGTGCCGGTCGCTCACCGGTCGGCCTCCCCCATGACGCCGTCCAGCGAGCCGACGACGGCGATCATGTCGGCGATGTAGCGGTTGACCGAGCACATCGCCGTCGCCTGCAGGCTGACGAAGCTGGGCGCCCGGAAGTGCACCCGCCAGGGCTTGGGGCTGCCGTCGGCGACCAGGTAGCAGCCGAACTCGCCGCGCGGCGACTCGACCGCGCAGTAGACCTGACCGGCCGGCGTGCGGAAGCCCTCGGTGACCAGCTTGAAGTGGTGGATCAGCGATTCCATCGAGGTCTGCAGCTCCTCCCGCGGCGGCAGCACGTACTTGCGGTCGTCCGCCATCACCGGGCCCTCGGGCATCCCCTCCAGGCACTGCTCGATGATCCGCACCGACTCGTACATCTCCCTGGTGCGGCACAGGTAGCGCGCGTAGCAGTCGCCCTCGGCGGCGCTTATGACGTCGAATTCGAGCTGGTCGTAGGCCAGGTAGGGGTCGTTCCGGCGGAGGTCGTAGGGGACGCCGGAGGCGCGCAGGTTCGGCCCGGTCAGGCCCATCGCGACGGCGGTCTCGGCGGGGATGGTGCCGATGCCCTGGAGCCGGCCCTTCCAGATCGGGTTCTCGGCGGTCAGGTCGAGGTAGGAGTCGATGTGCTTGGGCATCTCGCGGCAGAACCGCTTGCACTCGGCGTAGAACCCCTTCGGCACGTCCTCGGCGACGCCGCCGAACTGTGGGTAGCGGTCGTGCATGCGAACGCCGGTGACCATCTCGAACAGGTCGAGCACGGTGTCGCGCTCGCGCGTGCAGTAGAAGAAGAGCGACATCGCCCCCAGCTCGATGCCGGACGTGCCCAGGTAGATCAGGTGCGAGTGGATCCGGTTCAGCTCGGCGAACAGCGTCCGCAGCCACTGCGCACGCGGCGGCACCTGGATGCCGATCAGCTTCTCGACGGCCCCGACGTAGGCCAGCTCGTTCGCGAAGAAGCCGAGGTAGTCCATCCGCGGCGCGTAGGGAATGCCCTTCCAGTACGTCTTCTGCTCGAAGTTCTTCTCGAACCCCGTGTGCACGTAGCCGATGTCGGCGTCCAATCCGACGACGACCTCGCCGTCCAGGGTCACGATCAGCCGCAGGACGCCGTGCGTGGATGGGTGGTTGGGCCCGAAGTTCACGGTGATCAGGTCCTCGCCGGGCGGCGGGACGACGTTCGACGGCGCGCCGGGCGGGATCCGGCACGGCGTGCCCAGCGGCACCACCGGCGCCTGCGGGCGGTCGAGGTCGTTGTCGATTCCGGCGCTCATACGGCGTCCGTGAACTGCACGGGCTCGCCCCCGATCGGATAGTCCTTGCGCAGCGGGTGGCCGTCCCAGTCGGACGGCATGATCAGCCGCTTCAGGTTGGGATGGCCGGAGAAGACGACGCCCATCAGGTCGTACTGCTCGCGCTCGTGCCAGTCGGCCGTCGGCCAGATCTCGACCACGCTGGGCACCGGCTCGCCGTCGTCGACGAAGACCTGCAGGCGGACGCGGTCGGGCGGCGCCCCATCGGCGTCCACGTGCGCCAGGTGATAGGTCACGCAGAAGCGCGTGGCCGGCACCTCGACGGTGGCCGGGGAGCCCCAGCTCCCGGTGGCGTTCAGGTCACGGCCGCGCTCGGTGCCGAAGTAGCCCGAGACGTCCTCGCCGTAGCCCAGGAAGTCGACCGCCGACACCGCCGACAGGAAGTTCTTGGCCTGCTCGTCGCGCAGGTAGCGGCAGACGTCCAGCAGGCTGTCGGCGCGCACCACGATCGTCGGCATGTCGATGCCGTTCGCGTGCGAGACGACCGCCCCGCGGACGTTGCTGGAGATGGCCTTGGCCAGCTGGTTGGCGGTCACGCCTTCGACTTCTCCAGCTCATAGGCGGGGGCGACGCCGGCCCGGATCTTCCGCTGGATCAGGCGCAGGCCGTCGATCACCGCCTCCGGCCGCGGCGGGCAGCCGGGGACGTGGACGTCGACCGGCACGATCTTGTCGACGCCCTGCAGGATGGCGTAGTTGGCGAACATCCCGCCCGAGCTGGAGCAGGCGCCCATCGCCATCACCCACTTGGGCAGCAGCATCTGGTCGTACACCTGGCGAAGCGCCGGCGCCATCTTGTGCGCCACCCGGCCGGACACGATCATCAGGTCGGCCTGGCGGGGGGACGAGCGGAAGACCTCGGAGCCGAAACGGGCGATGTCGTACCGCGGCGAGGGCAGCACCATCATCTCGATGGCGCAGCAGGCGAGGCCGAACCCGGCCGGCCAGATCGAGTTCGACTGGCCCCAGGCCAGCGCCTTCTCGACGGTGGTCAGCATGACGTACTCCTCGAGCTCCTCCGACCGGATGGCCCGCGAGATGTCGACCGGCCTCACCGCCATTCCAGTGCACCCCGCTTCCAGACGTAGATGTAGGCGACCACCAGGAGCACGACGAACGTCGTCATCTCGGCCAGCCCGAACGTCTTCAGCTGGTGCAGCCGGATGGCCAGCGGGTAGAGGAAGACGACCTCGATGTCGAACACGATGAAGAGCATCGCGATCAGGTAGGACGACACCGTGAACCGGCCGGGGGTGAAGAGCCGCGCCGAGACGCCCGACTCGAAGGGGATCTGCTTGTCGCCGGCCCGGCGGTGGCTGCGCGTCGAGACGACGAACGTACCCACCAGAAGCGAGAACGGGATCATGAACGCGATCGCCGCGTAGACCAGGAGAGCTGCCCAATCACCGAGCACTGGGGCCGACTATAGCACCGGCACAATGCTTGTGACCCGTGGCGCCGGATGCCGCCTGAAATCACGCTTTTCGATGGGGTGATCGGTGTTACAAAGTACCTCGCGAGCGGGCCCTCGCCGACGGCCGCTCAAGCTCCCGGAGGGCGGGTACGATACCTTCAGGATGGTTCATGTGACGCCACGCGCCGCGGCCAAGGCGCTCGAGCTCCTGGCCGCCGAGAACGACCCGGCACTGACCTGCCTGCGGCTCGGGGTCGAGGGCGGCGGCTGTTCCGGCTACCAGTACGCGCTGGGATTCGACGGCGAGCCGGCGCCCGGCGACGCGGTCGCCGTCGAGCATGGCCTGCGCGTACTCGTGGATGAGCGCAGCCGGCCGCTCCTGGAGGGGGCAGGCGTGGATTACGTGGAGGGGCTGACCGGCGCCGGCTTCCAGGTCACGAACCCCAACATGGTCGCCTCCTGCGGCTGCGGAAACTCCTTTCTCCCGCGCAATGAGCCGGAGCTGGAGCCGGCCGCCGGCGGCGCCGGCTGCGACTGCTAAGCCGCCGCGGCCGTTAGCGGGGGGCGCCCGCGGGGAATCGGACCATGGTCAGCGAGGAGGTTGACCATGTTCAGACGTACCCGTACATCCCCAACCGCTGTCAGCGGCTGGACCGGCGCCGTGATCGCGCCGGCAGTCCTGTTGATCGCGCTCGGCTGCTGGGTGTTCTTCGTCCCGCTGGTCGGGCCGTACTTCAGCTTCGGCTTCGACACGACGACGCACTGGCGCTTCTCGCAAGACCACGTGCTGCTCCAGTTGCTGCCGGGCATCGCCATCGCCGCCGCCGGCCTGCTGATGCTCGTGCCCAGCCGGCTCGTCGGCTGGCTGGCTGGGCTTCTGGCGGTGGCCGCGGGCATCTGGCTCGTGATCGGGCCGTCGCTGCAACCGCTCTGGTCGTCGACGCCGCTGCAGGCGCTTCCCGGCACTGACGCCAAGACCGCCATCCGCTGGATCGCGGGCTTCTACGGCGCCGGCGCGCTGGCGATCTACCTGGGCGCCCAGGCGCAGGGCCTGCTCGAGCGCCGTCCGGTGACGACCGTGACACCCGGCCCGCCGCCGCCGGCGGAGCGACGGAGCGACGTCGAGGATCCTCAGCGCCAGACGTCGTTTGCCGGCCGCACGTAGCGGGTGTAGCGACAGTGGCCGGCCCGGAAGCCCCGGGCCGGCCAGAAGCGCGAGGCGGAGACGTTGGCGGCCCGCCAGTCGACCACGCAGGTTGCGTATCCGCGCTCGCGCGCCCAGGCCAGGGCGTGCGCGGTCAGGGCCGTTCCCAGGCCGCTCCCGCGATGGCCGGCATCGACCGCCGCGACGGCGAGGTTGACCGTCCCGGGGTCACGCTCCTCCATCAGCACGAACCCCGCCGGCGTCCCCGTCGACTCGATCAGGAAGGCGGTCATCGCCTTCTCGTCCAGGTCCGCCCGCCACTCGCGTTCCGCCTCCTCGCGGGAGTCGGCGGTCCCGCCCGCCCAGCAGGGAGCGGCCAGGTGCTGGTGGTAGAGCTGGAAGGCGAGATCGACGACGGCCGGCGCGTCGTCGGGCGTCCCGGCCCGGATCGCATACCCGGTCGGTGGCGGCGCCGGGTCGACGGCCGTCAGATCGCGGGCGGCGTGCACCTGCTGGACGAAGAAGCTGAGCCCCAGCCAGGCCTCGCGCTCCGGCCCTTCGGCGGCGGCCAGGATGTAGTGGTCGAGCGCCCCGGCGTCGACCCAGGACTGGCCGGCGACCGCGTACAGGTCGCGGTAGAGCTCGGCCGCTTCCTCCTCCGCCAGGCCGTGATCGGCCAGGCCGGACCAGGCGTGGCGGCCGCGGATTCCGTTCTGCTCGATGCGGGCGCCGAGGAACCCGCAGGGAGCCTCTGCACCGACCAGATCGTCGCGCTGGAACCGGGTGACCGGGCTCTGAGCCACGGCCCAGACTAGACTGACGACAACCGTGAGCGCATCCGAGATCGTTGATATCACCATTGTCGGGGGCGGCCCGACCGGCCTCGCGGCCGCCTATTACGGCGCCCATCGCGACGCCAGCGTGCGCATCGTCGAGAGCCTGGAGCAGCTCGGCGGACAGGTGTCCGCGGTGTATCCGGAGAAGCACATCTTCGACGTCGCCGGCTACCCCAAGATCAACGGCCAGGAGCTGATCGACAGGCTGACCGAGCAGGCGATGCAGTACGACCCGGAGGTGCGGCTGGGCGAGGTCATCGAGACGATCGAGCACGCCGGCGAGGAGATCCACCTGCACACCGCCGGCGGCGAGCTGCTGCGCACGCGGACGATGATCATCACCGCCGGTCACGGCGCCTTCAATCCGCGCAAGCTCGACATTCCCGACCTGGATCGATGGGAAGGGAACGGCTTGCACTACTTCGTGCGTCGCAAGGAGGCGTTCAGCGGCAAGCGGGTGGCGCTGGTCGGCGGCGGCGACTCGGCGCTCGACTGGGCGCTCGGTCTCCAGGACACCGCGGCGCTGCCAATCACCCTGATCCACCGCCGCGATCGGTTCCGTGGGCTCGAGTCGTCGGTCAACGAGGTGCGGCGGCTGGCCGAGGAGGGGCGCGTCAACATCCTCACCCCCTGTGAGGTGCGCGGCGCCGCCGGGAACGGCCAGCTGGAGTCGATCACCGTCGAGAACACGGAGACGGGCGAGCTGGAGGAGCATCCCTGTGACGAGCTCGTGACGCTGCTCGGCTTCGTCTCGCACCTGGGGGCGATCGCCAGCTGGGGCCTGGAGTTCGAGAACAAGCGGCAGATCCGCGTCACACCGTCCATGGAGACCAACCTGCCCGGGATCTACGCCGCCGGCGACGTCGCCGGGTACGAGGGGAAGATCACGCTGATCACGGTCGGCTTCTCGGAGGCGGCGCTGGCCGCCAACCATGCCGTCGCCCACATCCGCGGCGAGAAGGCGCAGCCCAAGTACTCGACCGAGTAGCCGCCGTCAGGCGGGTGGAACGCCGCCCACCGCGAGGTACGACAGCCCCTCGCTGCCGGCGATCACCTGCCGCCTGACGCCGGGCGGCACGAGCACGTAGCGGCCCGGCGCCAGGGGCACCGACTCGCTCCCGATCCGGATCTCCCCGGAACCGGCCAGCGCGACATAAACCTCCTCCTGTCCCGACTCGGCCTCGTCGTGCTCGAAGCCGGCCTGCTCGGGGCTGGAGTCGAACTGGTTGATCCCGAACGCTCGCACCTCCAGCGTGCGGCCGACCGGCTTTCGCCGCCCCTCGAAGGACGCGACATCGACGATCCTGTGGCTCATACACCGTTGAACGTTCGCCGAGCCCGTCTGGTTAGCGTGCTCCATCGACCGGCGCGCCCTCGACGGTGATCGTGGCCGCCGCCGATCGGCGCCGACAGGATCAGGAGCTGCGCTCACGCGGGGAGCGCCGCCTCGAAGGGGCTGGTCAGCCTGCCCCCCCGCCTCCTCACTCCGAGGCGTCCCTCCACCAATCCACGGCCTGGCGATCCACCAACACGCGGGATCACGCTAGGTGCGGACGGATGAGAGATGCCTGAGAACGCGGTTCATACACCGTTGAACAATTGCCGAGTCGATCTGGTTAGCATGCGCCATCGACCGGCACGCGCTCGACCTCCATGGCAGCTTCTCCTGGATCGCCGACCCCGGTGAGCGGATCGCCCGTGCCTCGACCGCGGTCGCGCTCCAGGACGGGTGGGTGCTGGTCGATCCGGTGGACGCTCCCGGTCTGGACGTGGCTCTGGCCGGCCGCCCGGTGCGCGCCGTCGCCCTGCTGTTGGCCCGCCACCGGCGAGATTCGGAGGCGGTCGCCGCCCGCCACGGTGTGCCGGTCCTGGCGGTCGCGGATGGAAGCGCGCTGCCCTTCGGCGGCGCTCAGGTGCGGCGGACGCTGCATCGCCCCGGCTGGCGGGAGTCGGCGCTCTGGCTGGACGACCGCGGCCTGCTGGTCGTGGGCGACCTGTACGGGACGCGGCCCTACTTCCTGACGGGAAGCGACGTTCTCGGCATGCATCCGGCGCTGCGGCCGCTGCCGCCCCGGCTGGGACTGGCCGACCTGCGGCCGCGAGCAATCGCGGTCGGCCACGGCCGCCCGGTCACCGGCGGCGCCGCTGCGGCGCTCGAGCTGGCCGAGCGGACGGCCTTTCGCGGCCTCCCGCGCAACTGGTGGCACATCGTGCGGACGCGCGGTCACTAACATCCAGAGCGGAAACCGCAGACGAGGAGCGCACACGCGATGGCAGAGCTTTGGGGCGGGGAGACCCGCAAGGCGGTCGACAATTTCCGGGTGTCCGGCGAGCGCATCCCGCCCGCGGTCATCCACTGGCTGGGCCGGATCAAGGGCGCCGCCGCCCGGGTGAACGCCGAGCTGGGCCTGCTCGACCAGGAGCTGGCCGAGCGAATCGGCGGCGCGGCCGACGAGGTGGCGGCGGGCGCGCACGACGACCAGTTCCCGATCGATGTCTTCCAGACCGGTTCCGGCACGTCGTCGAACATGAACGCCAACGAGGTGATCGCCACGCTGGCCGGCGACGACGTCCATCCCAACGACGGCGTGAACATGGGGCAGTCGTCGAACGACGTCTTCCCGTCTGCGGTCCACCTGGCGGCGCTCGACCTCACCGTCAACGAGCTGCTGCCGGCGCTCGACCAGCTGGCCTCGTCGCTCGCCGCCAAGGCCGACGAGTTCGCCGACGTGGTCAAGTCGGGTCGCACCCACCTGATGGACGCCGTTCCGGTCACGCTCGGCCAGGAGTTCTCCGGCTACGCGGCCCAGGTCCGGGAGGGACACCGGCGCGTCGAGGGGACGCTCCGCGGCCTGGGCCAGATCCCGCTCGGCGGCACCGCCGTCGGCACCGGCCTGAACACCCATCCCGAGTTCGCGGCCCGCGTCCGCGACCGCCTCGCCGCCGACACCGGGCTCCCGATCCTGCCGCCCGCCGACCCCTTCGAGGCGCAGGCCAACCGGGACGGCCTGGTCGAGGCGTCGGGCGCGCTGAAGGCGGTGGCCGTGTCGCTGACCAAGATCGCCAACGACCTGCGTTGGATGGGCTCGGGGCCGCGGGCGGGCCTGGCCGAGATCATCATTCCGGAGCTCCAGAAGGGGAGCTCGATCATGCCCGGGAAGGTCAACCCGGTCATCCCCGAGGTGGTCTGCCAGGTATCGGCGCAGGTGATCGGAAACGACACCGCGATCACCGTCGGCGGACTCCAGGGCAACTTCGAGCTGAATGTCCAGATCCCGCTGATGGCGCGCAACCTGCTCCAGTCGATCACGCTGCTGGCGGCCGCCGGCCGGCTCTTCGCGAGCAAGTGCGTTGACGGGATCCAGGCCAACGAGGCCGCCTGCGAGCGGGCCGGCGAGGCCACCCTGGCCATCGCCACCGCGCTCAACCCGTTCATCGGCTACGACCGGGCGACCGAGATCGTCAAGGAGGCGGCCGACTCCGGCCGCCCGCTGCGCGAGGTCGCCCGCGACCACGGGGTGGAGGAGTCCGTGCTCGACCAGGCGCTCGACCTGCGCCGGATCGCCGCCGGCAACTCCACCGCGGGGGCCGAGCGATGAACGTGCTCGTCCTGCAGCACATCGCCTGCGAGCCGCCGGGCGAGTTCGAGGATGCGCTCGTCGAGCGGGGCGCCGCGATCCACCGCGTCGAGCTGGACGACGGAGAGCGGCTGCCCGACTGGCGGGAGTTCGACGCGATCGTCGCGATGGGCGGCCCGATGTCGGTCAACGACGACGCCGAGCATCCCTGGCTGACCGCCGAGAAGCAGGCGATCGGCGATGCGGTCCGGGCCGGCCTGCCGTACTGGGGCGCATGCCTGGGCGTGCAGCTGCTGGCCGCCGCGCTGGGTGCCCGCGTCTACACCGGCGACCTGCCGGAGGTGGGAGTGCTGGACGTGGAGCTGACCGAGGCGGGGCGGGCCGACCCGGTGTTCGCCGGCCTGCCGGGGCGCTTCCCGACGCTGCAATGGCACGGCGACACCTTCGACCTGCCCGAGGGGGCGGTGCGCCTGGCATCCTCGCCGGCCTACCCGAACCAGGCCTTCCGCCACGGCCGGAGCGCCTATGGCGTCCAGTTCCATGTCGAGGTTTCAGAGGAGATGGCGGCCGAGTGGGGCCGGGTGCCGGCGTACGTCGAGTCGGCTTCAAAGTCGCTCGGCGAAGGCGGCATCGAGCGTCTGCTGGGTGAGTTCGCCGGTCAGCGCGAGGCGATGCTCTCGCACGCCCGGACGATGTTCGAGGCATGGCTTGAGCTCGCCGCCCCCGTCGCCCGATAGCCGCTTCCTGGCCGTTCGCTACGCCGCCCAGGAGGCGTCCGACTTCGAGCTGCCCGAGCCCGCGGTACGCGAGTTCATCGAGCTTCGCGACAGCGGCGCCGGCGAGTCCGAGATCGCCCAGCGGCTGGATCTCGAGCCGGAGCTGGTGCACGAGCTCGTGCGCGCCGACGAGGCGCAGGCGCTGGCCCACCGGATCGCAGTCGGCGAGGAGCCGATGTATCCGCCGCCTCAGCCGTCCGAGCAGGTGGTGGACGCCCGCCTGGGATCGCTCACGGTGCCGCTCCTCGTCCTCGCCCTGGTGCTGGTGGCGGCGGTGGTCTGGGCGCTCGCCCGCTAACCCCCAAAGTTCGGACAATTGTCGTCACAAGGCTGTCGCGGATCAACCGCGTGGAACAAGGGGGCCTGGCCCCTTTGTTCCGCGATGTGGACGCCCCGGGGTACGACGACCTTCGGTCTGATCCGCTCAGCCAGGCCGATTACCGCTGCTCGGTCATCACGGGCACGTCACAAGAGTGCGCCGTGAAATTTGGGGGCCTGGCCCCTTTGTTCCGCCGACCCGGCGAGGTGGCGCTCACACCTCCGGGGAGAGCTGCTTGGACATCCCGACGTGCGTCTCCCGGTAGCCCAGCGAGCGGTAGAGCGCCCGTGCGACATTGTTTCCGCCGAAGACGTTCAGGTCTATGCGGTCGATCCCGCGGGCGGCCACCTGCGCCTCCAGCGTCGACATGATCGCCCGGCCGTAGCCGCGCCCGCGCGCGGCCTCCAGCACCTCGATGTTCCACACGAATCCAATCCGCTGGCCACCGAAGTCGCGCTCCCCGAACCAGAGGTAGCCCACCAGCTCGCCGGAGGCCGAATCCTCCGCAGTCAGCATGGTCTGGCCGGGCGAGGACACCCCGTCGGGCAGGAGACCGGTGAAGTCGCGGTTCGACTTCTCGCGGGCGGCGTCGGCGGTGTAGCCGAGCTCCACGCGAACGGCCTCGGCGTACTCGTCGCGAGCGCGGCCCAGCCAGCCGTCGAACTCCTCACTGGTCATCGGCCGCAGCTCGACGATCATCGCAGGCTGCCCGCCAGGACGAAGTCGCGGACGAGGGCGCTCGTCTCCGCCAGCGCGTCCCAGAGCAGGTAGTGGCCGCCCGGAACGGTCTCCAGCCGGCAGCGGCGAAGCTCCTCGGCAGCCTGCTCGGCGTCAATCTCGCTGAACACGTCGGAGGTCTGGCCGCGGACGATCAGAACCGGGCACACCACCTCCCGCAGCGGCGGCTGGCTGCCGCGCACTGCCTCCATTGCCTGAGCCGCGGCCGACCGGCTGTAGCGCTGCCGGAACCGGCCGTCCTCGCCGGCAACCAGGTGTTCGGCCATCTCCTCCTCGAGCAGCGCCCGCGGGGTGTGCTCGAGGCCAGACTGGTGGCGGAGATGGGCGATCGCCTCGTCGACGGACGCGAAGCTGCCGCCTTGCTGCTCGTCGTCGCCGGGCCGCCGCCCGATCGCGAAGAGCGGTGGGTCGAGCAGGCAAAGACCGGTTACGCGATCACCTCGGGTGGCCGCGAACTCGAGCGCGATCCGGCCGCCCAGCGAGGCGCCGACGAGCATCGACTGGTCGATCCCGCAGGCGTCCATGACCTCCTCCAGGTCGTCGCAATGCGCCTCCGGCGACTGGTCGCCGGCCCACGGCGAGCGGCCGTGGCCGCGCAGGTCGTAGGAGACGACAAAGCGGCGATCCTCGAGCATCCGGGCCAGCCGCTCGAAGCGCCGGGCATGGCCGCCGACGCCGTGGATGCAGACCACCGGCAGCGCATCCTCGTTCCCCCAGGTGAGGATGCGAAAGCTGGTCACCCGGCGGGGGACTCCCTGGCCGCCGCCAGCCGCTGCTCCTCGGCGTGGTAGCTGGAGCGGACGAGCGGCCCCGCGTAGACGGACGCGAACCCCAGCGCCTCGCCCCGCTCCCGGAGCTCCCGGAACTGGGCCGGCGTGACCCAGCGGTCGAGCGGCAGGTGGCGGGCGGTCGGCTGCAGGTACTGGCCGATCGTCACCACATCCACCCGGTGAGCGCGCAGATCCTGCATCACCTCGACCACCTCGTCGTCCGTCTCGCCCATGCCGACGATGATCCCGCTCTTGGTGAGGAGCGGCGGCCGTGCCGGGTGAAGCGCCGCCCAGGTGTCCTTGGCGCGGTCGAGCAGCTCGAGCGCGCGCGAATAGTCCCCCTTGGGGCGGATCCGCCGGTAGAACCGGTGATGCGTCTCGATGTTGTGGTTGAAGACGTCCGGTGCCTCGCCCAGGACGATCTCCAGCGCCCCCTCCTGGAAGCCGAGGAAGTCGGGCACCAGAACCTCGATGCGGCACTCGGGCGCCGCCCGTCGGATGGCGCGGATGGTGGCGGCGAAGTGCCCGGCGCCGCGATCGTCAAGGTCGTCGCGGTCGACCGAGGTGACCACGACGTGGCGGAGCCCCATCCGCTGCGCGGCCCGCGCCACCCGCAGCGGCTCCAGCGGCTCGGGCGCTCCCTGGGGCCGACCCGACGTGACCGCGCAGTAGCGGCAGGCGCGGGTGCAGACGTCGCCGAGGATCTGGAACGTCGCCGTGCCGCGGCCCCAGCACTCGCCGATGTTGGGGCAGCGCGCCTCCTCGCAGACGGTGTGCAGGCCGCCCTCGCGCATGATCGCCTTCAGCTCGCCGTAGCGGGTGTTGGCCGACGGCGCGCGCACCTTCATCCACGCCGGCCGGGCCCGGGCGGCCTCGGAGAATGCCATCAGGCCACCGCCGGTAGGGGCGTCAGGTCGAGCTGGAAGACGTCCGCCAGGTGCCGGGTCACCGGCTCGCGCAGATCTCCGGCGGTGACGGCGCCGCCGGTCTCGGCGGATACCGAGGTGAAACGGGCGTTCCCGAGCCCGCAGGCGTCGAAGAGCTCGTACACGGCCAGGTCGAGGTCGGCGTTCAGCGAGAAGCCGTGGCTGGTCACCCAGCGCGCGCAGCGGACGCCGATCGACGCGATCTTGCGATCGTCCACCCAGACGCCTGAGGCGTGCGCCTCGGTTGCTCCGTGGCCCTCGATCTGGAAGTCGGCGAGCGTGCGCAGGATCACCGTCTCCAGGCCGTGCACGTAGGCGTGCAGGTCGCGGCCGCGCGCCGACAGGTCGAGGATCGGATAGCAGACGAGCTGCCCCGGCCCGTGGTAGGTGGAGCGGCCGCCCCGGCCGACCGCCGTCACCTCGATGCCGCGGCTGCGGTACTCCTCGTCGGGCAGCAGCAGCTCGCGCGCCCGGTCGGTACGTGAGCCGAGGGTGATCACCGGCTCGTGCTCGAGCAGCATCACGGTGTCCGGGATCGCCCCCTGGGTGCGGGCGGCGGCGAGCTCGGTCATCTCGGCCAGCGCGTCCGCGTAGGCCACCAGCCCGAGCGACTCCAGGTACGCCGTGCTCACAGCCCGAAGGCGTTCTCGTCCCAGCTCTCCAGGTTCTCCTTCACCTGGGCCATGAACTGCGCCGCATAGGCGCCGTCGACCAGGCGGTGGTCGTAGGAGAGGCAGAGGAACATCATCGAGCGGATGGCGATGGCGTCGTTGCCGTGCTCGTCGGTGACCACGACCGGGCGCTTGACGATGGCCTCGACGTCCAGGATCGCCACCTGGCCTTCGGGGATGATGGGAGTGCCGATGAGGGCGCCGAAGACGCCGGGGTTGGTGATGGTGAACGTGCCGCCGCTCATCTCGTCGGGCGTCAGCGTCTTCGACCGGGCGCGCTCCGCCAGGTCGATGACCGACCGCGACAGGCCGACCAGGTTCTTCTCCTCGGCCCGGTGGATCACCGGCACCATCAGGCCCTTGGCGTCGTCGACTGCCACCGCCATGCCCAGGTTGACGTACTTCTTGATCACCGCCGACTCGCCCTGCACCTCGGCGTTCACCCACGGCCAGCGGCCGATGGCGTCGATGGTCGCCCGGGCGACGAACGGGATATAGGTCAGTTTGACGCCGTAGCGGCGCTGGTACTCCGGCTTCCAGCGGCGACGTAGATTGACGACGCCGGTCATGTCCACCTCGATCACCGTGGTGACGTGGGCGGCGGTGTCCAGGGAGTGCCGCATGTGGCGGGCGATCACCTTGCGGATGGTGTTGAACTGGTAGATCTCCTCCTCGCCGTAGGCAGCCGCCGGTGCCGGAGCGGCCGGCGGAGGCGCCACAGCGGCGGGCGCCGGCGCGGCCGGCGCCGGCTCGGCCGGGGCGACGATGCCCGCTTCCAGCGGCGTCTCGAAGTGCGGCCGATCGTGCACCTCGGGTGCCGGAGGCGGCGCGGCCGCCGCGGCAGCCTGGCCGCCGGAGTCGATGAACGCCTGCACGTCCTTCTTGGTCACCCGGCCGCCGCGCCCGGTTCCCGGGATGCGGCTGATATCGAGGTTGTGCTCGGCAAGCATCCGGGCGACCACGGGGCTCACGAAGGCCCGCCCATCGGCGTCGCCGTTGGCCGGCGCCTGCGGCTGCGATGTAGCAGCGGCGTCTGATCCGGCTGCCGCGGGGACGGCCGGTTCGCCGGGCTGGCCCGCGGCCGGAGCCTCCGGCGCGGGAGCGGCCTCGGCAGAGGCCGCGGGTGGGGCCGGCTCCTCGGGTGCCGCCGGTGCAGGCTCGGACGCGGCATCGCCGGTTGCGATGACGGCGATCCGCGTGTTCACGGGAACCGTTTCGCCCTCGCCGGCCAGGAGCTCGCGGATGACGCCCGACGCGGGGGACGGCACCTCGGTGTCGACCTTGTCGGTCGAGATCTCGACGATCGTCTCGTCGGCCTCGATGCTGTCGCCCACGGCCTTCGCCCAGCGGGTGATCGTGCCTTCGGACACGCTCACTCCCATCTGCGGCATGACGACGTCCACGAGTGTGCCTGTGCTCATGATTCCTTCCCGTCGGTCATCAGTAACTTGCGAGCTTGTCGATGGTGGCCAGCACGTCCTCGGTCTGCGGCAGGAATGCCTTCTCGAGCGGCGGCGAGAACGGCACCGGGGTGTCTGGTGCGGTCACCCGCAGCACCGGGCCGTCCAGGTCCTCGAACGCCTCCTCGGCGATCGTCGCCGCGATCTCGGCGCCGAAGCCGGAGGTGTGGGTGTCCTCGTGCAGAACGATCACCTTGCTGGTCTTCGCCGCCGACTCCAGGACCGCCTGCCGGTCCCACGGCGTGACGGTGCGCAGGTCGACGATCTCGACCGACGTGCCGTCGCGCTCCTCGGCCAGCTGCGCCGCCTCCTCGGCGGTGTAGACCATCGCGCCGTAGGTGATGATCGAGAGGTCGGAGCCCTCCCGGTGCAGCCGTGCCTTCCCCAGCTCGACGGCGTGCTCGCCGTCGGGAACCTCGCCCTTGATGCGCCGGTAGAGGTGCTTGTGCTCGAAGAAGAGCACCGGGTTGGGATCGCGGATGGCCTGCACGATCAGCCCCTTGGCATCCGCCGGTGTGGCGGGGCAGGCGATCTTCAGGCCGGGGCAGTGAGCGAAGAAGCCCTCCGGATTCTGCGAGTGGAACGGCCCGCCCGAGAAGCCGCCGCCGGACGGCAGGCGGACGACGATCGGCACCGGCGTGCCGACGCGGTAGTGCTGCTTGGCGGCGACGGTGACCAGCTGGTCGAACGCACAGGAGACGAAGTCCGAGAACTGCATCTCGCAGACCGGGCGCATGCCCATCAGCGCGGCGCCGGTGCACGACCCCACGATCGCAGTCTCGGAGAGCGGCGAGTCGATCACTCGATCCTCGCCGAACTCCTGCAGGAAGCCCTGGGTGACCTTGAAGGCGCCACCGTAGACGCCGATGTCCTCGCCGATCAAGAAGACGCGGCCGTCGCGGCGCATCTCCTCGCGCAGCCCGTCGGAGATCGCCTGCAGGTAGGTCTTGGTTGTGGTCGTCGTCAACTCCGCCTCGTCATCGATGGTGGGGGGTATCCAGCTCCTCGGGCTCGGCGTAGACGCCCTGGAGCGTCTGCTCCGGCTCCGGCGAAGCGCTCTCCTCGGCGCGCCGGGCGGCGTCGTTCAGGAGCTTCTTGACGTCGGCCGACATCGCGTCCTCGGCGACCTCGTCCAGGATCGACTGCTCCTTCAGCCAGCGCCGGTAGCGCTCGATCGGGTCCTTGCGCCCGTAGGCCTCCAGGAGCTCACGCGGGACATAGAACGCGTCGTCATGGACGGCGTGGCCCTCCATGCGGAGGGTGACCAGCTCGAGCAGCGTCGGGCCGCCGCCGTCACGCGCCTTCTCGATCGCCCGGTGGGCCTCGCGGTAGACGGTGAGGACGTCGGTGCCGTCGACGACGACGCCCTCGAAGCCGTACGCCTCGGCGCGGTCGGCCAGGTGGTCGACGCCGTACTCGAGCCTGTTGGGCGTCGAGTACGCGTACTGGTTATTGTCGATGATGAACACGATCGGCAGGTGGTGGACGCCGGCCAGGTTCATCGCCTCGTGGGCGTCGCCGCGGGCAGCTGCGCCGTCGCCGCACCAGCCAACCGCCACCCGGTGCTCGCGGCGCAGCTTGAAGGCGAGGGCGCAGCCGGTGGCGACCGGCAGCATCGCCGGCAGGTGGCTGACCATGGCGATCAGCCCCAGCCGGAGGTCGGCCATGTGCACGTTGCCGTCCTTGCCGGCGGACAGGCCGTCGGCACGCCCCATGTACTGGGCGAAGATGCGCCATGGCTCGGTGCCGCGGGTGACGTGCACGCCCATATCGCGCTGGATCGGCGCCCCCACGTCGTCCACCCGCATGGCGGTTGCGACGCCGACGGCCGCGCCCTCGTTGCCGCGGCCGGTGTAGAAGCTGCCGGGGATCTTGCCCTGCCGGTAGAGGATGTGGCCCCGCTCCTCGATCCCGCGGGTGATCAGCATGTTGCGGTAGATCTGGATCAGATCCTCGCGGTCGAGATCTGCCTCCCTCACCTCTTCTGCGGACTCGACCGGCGCGGCTTCTCGGGCTACTGCCATCCTTTACCGCACTTTAGTGGAAGTCTCGGCCGTCCGCGCCCCCGTCTGTCACCGTTCCCGGCGGTGATCGCCGTGGCGGGGCGGGTTCCTCATGGCGCCGGTTCCTCTGCTCCCGCTGGCGCTCCCGCCTCGCCGATTCGGCGCGCGGGTGCACCACCTCCGGCAGCTCGCGGCGGATACGGTCCATGCCGGCAGCGGCGATCACGGCCGGGATCAGCGGCAGCCAGAACGTGACCAGGCGCAGCCCGGCCACCGCCAGCAGCGCCGGCGCGAGCGGCACGCGCACCAGGGTCAGCCCGAAGACCATGGCGGCATCGACGCTGCCCGCCCCGGCCAGGGGCAGCGGCACCATGGTCGCCAGGTAGCCGGTCGCGTATCCCAGGATCAGCGCGTCCGGCGGGAGGGTGACGCCGACCGCCTGCAGCGCCCCCCAGAGGCAGAGCAGGTTGCCCGCCCAGTAGATGGCGACGCCGCCCAGCGCGGCCGGGTGACGACGCGGATGCCGGATCACCTCGCGGCAGATGGCGACGCCGCCGATGGCGTCCGCCAGCAGCCGGCGTGCCTTGTTCGGAGACTTCGGGTGCAGGAAGCGGGTGATCCGCACCGGCGAGCTCATGAAGGCGGCGGTGGCGTAGCAGGCCGCGACCACACAGGCCCAGCCGACCTCGAGCCAGACGCTGCGCGAACCACCGCGGACGAGGACGGCGACCGCCGCTGCGACCGTCGCCGCCGACAGCACCGCCCACTCCAGCGTATTGAGGGCCAGCACGCGGGCGATCGAGGAGTGGCGGTCGGCGCCGGCGCGGCGCAGCGCCCAGTAGTCGACCGCGAGCCCCCCGGCCGACGTCGCCGCGACCATCGCGCCGAACCCGGCGGCCACGATCCGCGTCGTCAGCACGAAGCCCAGCCGGGGGCCGCCGAAGACCGCGGCCACGGAGCGGTAGGCGAGGATATAGCCGAGGTAGGCGAACGCCTCTCCCGCGACCATCAGAGCGAACCAGCGGCGGTCGGCCTCACGCCAGGTCACGAGCAGCTGGTGGAAGTTCGCCGCATGCGCGATCAGGGTGACGACGCTGAGCGTGACCGCGATCGAGCCGGCGATGATCAGCACCGTTCTCGTTCGGCGGCCGGTCAGGTGCCAGCGTGCGGTGGCGACGATCGCGCCCGGCGATCTCACCGCGTCCCCCCGGGCATCGATCCAGCCCTTTTCACATCCCCAGGGTACCCCTGCCCGCGCCGCTTCAACCGACCCGGCGCAGTCCTGCAAACGGCCGCAGAGGCCGGTGGTTACGCGGTCTGCGGGTGCCCGGGTGAGTTGAGTTTGGACAACGCAGGGGGCGGGTAGGAACCCGGCAGGTCGAGCGAGCAATGGATCGCGAGAAAGGGGCAGCGATGACCCACGTTTTCGCCAATCACGATCTCCAGACGGAGAGGGGCGACGAGTTCATCGACGTCACTGACGAGGTGCGCGATGTCGTCGCCGGCAGCGATATCGAGAATGGCATGGCCCTGGTGTACTCCCCGCACACCACGTCGGTGGTCGTGATCAACGAGCGCGAGTCGGGGTTCATGGAGGATCTGCGGGAGCTGCTGGAGCAGGTGGCGCCGCGGGAGGGACGGTACTACCGCCACGATGACCTGACGATCCGCACGGAGGGCCTGGACGGTGATCCGCACGAGATCCCGAACGGGCACGCGCATTGCCGGGCAGCGCTGATGAGCACGTCCCAGACGATTCCGGTGGTCGACGGCGACCTGCGCCTGGGCCGCTGGCAACGGATCTTCTTCTGCGAGCTGGACAGAGCGCGCCCGCGAAAGGTGTTCATCCAGGTCATCGGCGAATGACCACCGAGGCCATGTCGGTGTCCCCGGCCAGGCCGGGGGTCGACGACGTCCTGAGCCGGCGGCACGGCGAGAATTTCTCGGTTGCCGCCGCCTGGATCCCCCGCCGGGAGCGACAGCTGCTGCTGGCGGTGTACGCGTTCGCCCGCTTCGTCGACGAGATCGGCGACGCCAGCGTCGCCGGCGCCGGAGACCGGCTGGAGGCGCTGGCCGATCAGCTGGCGCGTTGGCCGGCGGTGCCCGCCGCCACGGCGGCGATCGCCGGCCCAATGCAGGCACTCGCCGGCGCCGGCGCTCCGGTCGGCCCGATGCAGCGGCTGGTCGAGGCGAACCTCCTCGATCAGCGCGTCCACGCCTATGCCAGCTTCCCCGACCTGCTGGGCTACTGCCGGCTGTCGGCCGATCCGGTGGGCCGGCTGGTGCTGTGGGTGATGGACGTCGGCGACCCGGTCGCCGAGCGCCTCTCGGACGCGGTCTGCTCGGGCCTCCAGGTCGTCGAGCACCTGCAGGACGTCGGCGAGGACGCCCGCCGCGGACGGGTGTATCTGCCCGCGGACGACCTCGCCCGGGCGGGGGTCGGCGAGGCCGACCTCCAGCGGAATTCGGCCACCCCGGCGCTTTGCCGGGTGATTGGGCTTCAGGCGGGACGGGCCGAGCGCATGCTCGTCCTCGGCTCGCGACTGGCCGGAATGCTGGGGGGCTGGCGGCGGGCGGCTGTCGCCGGGTATGTGGGGGGCGGCCTGGCCGCCGTCCGCGCGCTCGATGCTGCGGGCTGGGACGTGCTCGGCCGGTCGCCCCGCGCCGGTCGCTCGGCACGGGCATGGACGACCGCCCGGATCGCTCTGCGGGGGAGCGCCCGGTGACCGCGACCGCCGTCTCCTACCGTCACTGCGAGGCGGTCACTCGCGACCGGGCGCGCAACTTCTATTACGGGATCCGTCTGCTGCCGGCGCCCCGCCGGTCGGCGATGTGCGCGATCTACGCGTTCGCGCGCCGGGTCGACGACATCGCCGACGGGCCGGAGTCCGCCGATGCCCGGCTGGCGGCGCTCGACGATGCCCGGGCCGACCTGCACGGACTGGGTGCTCCGACCGCGGATCGGGTGCTGATCGCGCTCGAGGACGCCGCCGCCCGTTACCCGGTGCCGCTGGCCGCGTTCGACGACCTGATCGAGGGCGCCCGGATGGACGTGCTGGGCACCCGCTACGAGACGTACGACGAGCTGATCGTCTATTGCCGGCGGGTGGCCGGCTCGATCGGCCGTCTGTCCCTGGGCGTGCTTGGCGAGCCGGAGACGGCGGATGCCCCGCGCCGCGCCGACGACCTGGGCGTCGCCATGCAGCTGACGAACATCCTTCGCGACCTGCGCGAGGACCTGGCCGCCGGCCGGGTCTACCTGCCGGCCGAGGATCTGCAGTCGTTCGGCTACGGCGACTCCGGTTCCTCGCCTGCCGCGGCGATGGACGGAGTGATCCGGTTGGAGGCCCGGCGCGCGCATCAGTGGTTCAGCGCCGGTCGCCGGCTGCTGCCGCTGCTCGACCGCTCCGGGGCCGCCTGCGTGGGCGCGATGGCGGGCATCTACGAGCAGCTGCTGCGGCAGATCGAGTGCGAGCCGCAGGTCGTGTTGGAGCGGCGCGTCAGCGTGCCCGTCTGGGCCAAGCTGGTGATCGCCGGCCGGGCGCTCGTGGGGAGGCCCCGATGAGCCGCCCGGACGTGCTGGTCGTCGGTGGCGGCCTGGCCGGGATCTCGGCCGCGCTCGAGTGTGCCGACCGCGGGCTGGAGACGGTGCTGGTCGAGCGCCGGCCGTGGCTGGGCGGCGCGACCTACTCGATGCAGCGGGGCGGCCTCTGGATCGACAACGGACAGCACGTCTTCCTGCGCTGCTGCGCCCGCTACCGCGGCCTCCTCGAGCGCCTCTCGGCGACCGCCATGACCCGCCTCCAGACGCGTCTCGAGATCCCCCTGGTGGCGCCCGGCGGCGCGGTGCGCACGCTTCGCCGCGGCGGGCTGCCGTCGCCGCTCCACCTCGCCCCGGTGCTGCTCCGGCTGCCGGGCCTGTCGACGGCCGATCGTGTGCGCGCCGCCGCTGCGGTGCTGGCGCTGCGGCGGATCGATCCTGCCGACCCAGCACACGACGCTGGCAGCATGGGCGACTGGCTGACCGGCCACGACCAGTCGGCCGTGGCGGTCAACCGGATGTGGGACCTGATCGTGCGGCCGACCCTCAACCTGCGTTCGCGGGACGCGTCGCTCGCCATGGCGGCCAAGGTGTTCCGGACCGGCCTCCTGGAGGACGCGGCAGCGGGGGATATCGGGTGGGCGGCTGCGCCGCTGCGCGAGTTGCACCACGTCGCGGCGCTGGCGGCGCTCCAGGATGCGGGCGTTCGCGTCGAGACCTGTGTCCGGATCCGCAGCGTGGCACCCGACGGGTCGGGCTTCACGGCGGACGCCGACGACCGTCGCCTTCGGGCGCGGTCGGTGGTCGTCTGCCTGCCGCCCGACGCGGCGGTCTCGGCGCTGCCGCGGGGCTCGCTCGACGCCGGCGCGGTGGGCAGGCTGTCGCGGTCGCCGATCGTCAACCTGCACCTCGTCTACGACCGCCCGGTCACCCGGCTGCCGCTTGCGGCGGCCACGGTCGGCCCGGTGCAGTGGGTGTTCGACCGCACCCGGTCTGCCGGCCTGGCGGACGGCCAGTACCTTGCGGTGTCCCTCTCGGCCGCCGACCGCTTCATCGGCTGGCCGGCGGTCGAGCTTCGGCGGACGTTCGCTCCGGCGATGGCCGAACTCTTCCCCGAGGCGGCGTCGGCGTCGCTGGAGCAGTTCATGGTCACCCGCGACCGGGCGGCCACCTTCCGGCCGTCGCCGGGGTCCGGCGCGCTGCGGCCGCCCGCCCGGACCGGGCTTCCCGGTCTCTACGTCGCCGGCGCCTGGACGTCCACCGGCTGGCCGGACACCATGGAGGGCGCGGTGCGCAGCGGGCGGGCCGCCGCCGACCGCCTGCTGGGAGACCTGACGCCCGCCGCGCAGCCGGTCATGGAGTTGGCACGATGAGCGTTGGGGCCGCTTCCGACAGGCAGCAGCTTGAGCGGACGCTGGATGCGGCCGTCGAGCGGCTGCTCGAGCTGCAGACACCGGGAGGCTGGTGGAAGGGCGAGCTGGAGACCAACGTCACCATCGACGCCGAGGACCTGTTCCTGCGCAGCTTCCTGGGCGTGCTCGAGCGGCCGCAACCAGAGGCCAGCGCACGCTGGATCCGCCACCGCCAGCGCGGCGACGGCAGCTGGGCGAACTTCCACGCCGGCCCGGCCGACCTCTCCACCACCACCGAGGCGTACGCCGCCCTGCGCCTGTCCGGCGACGACCCCGGGCTGCCGCACATGCAGGCGGCGCGGGCGGTCATCCACGAGCTCGGCGGCCTCGAGCGGGCCCGGGTGTTCACCAAGATCTGGTTCTCGCTGCTCGGGCTCTGGGACTGGCGGCACGTCCCCGTGCTGCCCCCGGAGATGATCTTCCTGCCGCCCTGGGCACCGCTCAACATCTACGACTTCGCCTGCTGGGCGCGCCAGACGATCGTGCCCCTGTGCATCCTCTCGGCATGCCGGCCGGTACGCCCGATCGGGTTCGCGGTGCCCGAGCTGCGGGCCGGCGGCCCGCCGATGCCGCCGCCGGCGGATGGCTGGGAGCGGGCGTTCAGCGCGCTCGACGGCGCGCTCGCCGGCTACCAGCGTCGGCCGCACCGCGGCCTTCGCCGGCGGGCGATCGCCCGCGCCGTCCGCTGGATCGTTGATCGCCAGGAGGCGGACGGGTCGTGGGGCGGGATCCAGCCGCCGTGGGTGTACTCGCTGATGGCGCTCCACGTCTGCGGTTTCGGGCTCGACGACCCGGTGATGCGCAAGGGCCTGAACGGTCTGGACGGCTTCACGGTCGAGGAGGACGGCTACCGCCGTCTGGAGGCCTGCCAGTCGCCGGTCTGGGACTCGGGGCTGGCAGCTCTGGCGCTGCTCGACGCCGGCCTGCCGGCGAGCCATCCGGCGCTCGAGTCGGTGCGCGACTGGCTGGTCGGCGAGGAGGTCGGCATCGCCGGTGACTGGGCGGTACGCCGGCCGGCGCTGCGGCCATCCGGGTGGGCCTTCGAGTTCGCCAACGACCACTACCCGGACATCGACGACTCGGCGGTGGTGGCGCTGGCGCTGCACCGACTGGCGCCCGAGGGGAGCGGCCGCACGCGTGCGGCCGTCCGCCGCGGCGCCGCCTGGATCTCCGGGATGCAGTCCTCCAACGGCGGCTGGGGCGCCTTCGACGCCGAGAACACACGGACGCTCTGCCGGCGGCCGCCGTTCTGCGACTTCGGCGAGGTAATCGACCCGCCGAGCGTGGACGTGACCGCGCACGTGGTCGAGCTGCTGGCCGCCACCGGCGCCGGCGGCGGGGCGATGGCCCGGGGCGTTCGTCATCTGCTGGCGAATCAGGAGCCGGAGGGCGCCTGGTTCGGCCGCTGGGGCGCCAACCTGGTCTACGGGACCGGCGCCGCCGTGCCGGCGCTGCGGGCGGCCGGCGTGGCTGCCGACCACCCGGCCATCGGGCATGCCGTGCGCTTCCTGGAGCAGACCCAGAACGCCGACGGCGGATGGGGCGAAGACCTGCGCTCCTACCGCGATCCCGCCTGGCGGGCGCGTGGTGAGTCGACCGCCTCGCAGACCGCCTGGGCGCTGCTGGCGCTGGAGTCGGCGGGGGTGGCTGGCGACGCGGTCGACCGCGGTGCGCGTTGGCTCGCCGAGCACCAGCGCAGCGACGGCTCCTGGGACGAGCCGTACTACACGGGGACCGGCTTTCCCGGCTACTTCTACATCAACTACCACCTGTACCGGCTCGTCTTCCCGGTGATGGCGCTGGGCCGCCTGCGAGGTGCACGATGAGCGGCCTGCTCGTCGCTGCTCCCCTGCGGATCGAGGAGCTGGCGCTGCGCAGCGGCGGCCTCGACGCCGAGCTCGTGCACACCGGCATGGGGCCGCGGCGATCGCTCGTCGCCGGCCAGGGGCTGGCCTGCCGGCCGTCGCCGGCCGGCTTTGCGGTGGCAGGGCTGTGCGCGGCCGTTTCGCCGCGGCTGCGCCCCGGCGACGTCGTCCTGGCGAGCCGACTGGAGACGGCGACGCGGGGGATCGACCTGCCGTCCTCGGTGCTCCTCGAGGAGGAGCTGGAGCGGCGCGGCCTGCGCGTGCATCGGGGCCCGGTCCGTTGCCTCGACCATGTCGCCTCGGCGGAGGAGCGGGCAGGCCTGGCCGGCAGCGGCGCCATCGCCGTCGACATGGAGTCGGCCTGGCTCTTGGAGTGGTGCGACGACCTGCCGCGGGCGGTTCTGCGGGTGGTCGTCGAGCCGGCAGGACGTGGGCTGCGCTCGCCGCACGTCGCGGCCGACGGCGTTCGCGGGCTGCGCAGCCTGCGCGCTGCAGCCGGCGCTCTGGACGCGTGGGGCCGGGCGCTTGCCGGGCGTTCGGTGCTGCGGGCCGGCCCGCGGTCGTTCTGCGCCGGGGTCGACCGGGCGATCGAGATCGTCGAGCGCGCACTGGAGCGGCGGGGGCCGCCGGTCTTTGTCCGCAAGCAGATCGTCCACAACGCGCATGTCGTCGCCGACCTGGAGGAGCGCGGAGCGGTCTTCGTCGACGAGATCGGCGACGTCCCCCGCGGGGCGACAGTCGTCTTCTCTGCCCACGGTGTAGCGCCCGCGGTGCGGTCCGCCGCAGCGAAGCGCGACCTGGACGTGATCGACGCGACCTGCCCGCTGGTGGCCAAGGTGCACGCCGAGGCGCGCCGGTTCGTCGAGCGGGGCGACTCGGTCGTCCTGATCGGGCACGAGGGGCACGAGGAGGTGGAGGGGACGATTGGCGAGGCGCCAGGCGCCATCCACCTGGTCGAGCGGCCCGAGCACGTCGCCCGCCTCGACCTTGGCCCCGGGCGGGTCAGCTACCTGACCCAGACGACGCTCGCCGTCGACGAGACCGACGAGGTGGTGTCGGCGCTGCGTGACCGCTTCAGCGACGTCGCCGGGCCGCCCAGCGACGACATCTGCTACGCCACCCATAACCGTCAGCAGGCGCTGCGAAACGTCGCCCGCCGGGCCGACCTGGTGCTCGTCGTCGGGTCCGAGACATCGTCCAACTCCAAGCGGCTGGTCGAGGTGGCCGGCCGGGAGCAGACGCCGGCCCGTCTGATCGACGATGAGCGGCAGATCCGGCTGGAGTGGCTGGAGGGCGTCCGGACGGTCGGGCTGACCGCCGGCGCGTCCGCGCCCGAGCAGCTGGTCAGCCGGGTCGTCGATGCCCTCGGCGAGCTCGGTGCGGTGACGGCCGAGGATGTCGTGGTCACCCGCGAGACGACCAGTTTCAGGCTACCCAGGGAGGTGCGCTAGGACGTGGGGATTCCATTCCGGCAGAGTGTGAAGATCGCGAGCTACCTGTTCCGGCAGCGAATTGCGGGGCGGGAGAAGTTCCCCTTGCTGGTGGAGCTGGAGCCGCTCTTCCAGTGCAACCTGGCCTGCTCCTTCTGCGGGAAGATCCAGCACCCGGAGCACATCCTCAAGCAGCGGATGGCGGTCGAGCAGGCGCTCGCCGCGATCGAGGAATGCGGCGCCCCGATGGTGTCGATCGCCGGCGGCGAGCCGCTCGTCCACCCGGAGGTGCACACGATCGCCGCCGAGCTGATCAGGCGGCGCAAATTCGTCTTCCTGTGCACCAACGCGATCCTGATGAGGAAGAAGCTCGAGAACTTCACGCCGTCGCCCTACTTCACGTGGGTCGTCCACCTGGACGGGATGCGCGAGCGGCACGACCGCTTCGTCGAGCGGGACGGCATCTTCGACAAGGCAGTGGACGCAATCCGCGAGGCCAAGAACCAGGGCTTCCGGGTGTCCACGAACACGACCTTCCTGACCACCGACACACCCGAGACGGTGCGCCAGGTGCTCGACTTCCTGAACGACGAGCTGGAGGTCGACTCGATGCAGATCTCGCCCGCCTACGCCTACGAGAAGGCACCCGACCGCGACCACTTCCCGGGCGTGACGCAGACTCGGAACCTGTTCTCGGAGGCGTTTGCGGACGGCCGGCGCAAGCGCTGGCGTCTGAACCACACGCCGCTCTTCCTCGACTTCCTCGAGGGCAAGGTCGACTTCCAGTGCACGCCCTGGGGCATCCCCAGCTACTCGATCTTCGGCTGGCAGCGGCCGTGCTACCTGATGAGCGATGGGTACGCGAGCACGTACAAGGAGCTGATCGAGACGACTGACTGGGAGCGCTACGGGCGGGGCAAGGACCCCCGCTGCGCCAACTGCATGGCCCACTGCGGCTACGAGCCGACGGCGGTGCTCGCCACGACGAGCTCGATTCGCGAGTCGGCGCGGGCGATGATCTCCCGGACCTAGAAGATGGGCCCCCGGCTTACCCGAAGCGGTCGGCCAGCGGCCGGTAGAGCTCGGGAGCGGCGCCGCGGACGCGCATCGCAACCCCCAGCCACGCCGGGACCACCACCTCGGCCCGCCGCTCGAGGATCGCGTCGCGCACCGCGACGGCCACCCGGCCCGCGTTCACCGGGTGCGGAAAGCTGCGCTCGTAGGGCGTTCCCCGGCGCTCGAAGAAGGGCGTGTCGACCGGGCCCGGCACGATCAGCGAGAAGTCGATGGGGCCGCTCGCGTGTTCCTGGCGCAGAGCCTCGGTGAAGCCGGCCAGGCCGGCCTTGCAAGCGGCGTAGACCGCCTCGCCGCGGCCGCCGGCGTGGCCGGCGATCGAACCGACGTTGACGACGTGGCCGCGCCCCCGCTCGGCCATGCCGGGGAGCACCTCCCGGGTCAGCAGCATGGCCGCCGTCAGGTCGAGCGCCACCAGCTCCGAGATCCGCTCCTGCGGCATCTCGGCGAACGGCCCAGACCAGCCGACACCGGCGTTGTTCACCAGGACATCCAGCGGGCCCGCCTCGGCGGCAAGCTGGGCTGCCGCATCAGGCTCGCGCAGATCTGCGGTGAGCGCCCGGCCGCCGGCCCGGGCGGCCACCGCCGCCGTCCGCTCCGCGTCCGTGCCGGCCACCACCACCGATGCGCCCGCGGATGAGAGCGCAAGCGCGGTCGCCGCGCCGATTCCGCTCGAGCCGCCGGTCACCAGGCAGGTGGATCCGCGAAGCTGCACACATGTCTTGTACCCGTTCCCGCTGCTTGCTGCAGAGTCTGCTCCATCCGGCGGCGCCGGACGGCCGGCCGCGGCCGGACGCACCCTTCGGGCGCGGGCCGCTGGCCGCCCGCGCGCTGGGCCGGGTGATCGTGCTCGCGGCCGAGCTGGGCGCTTGCCTGCCGGCCCGGGCCGCGCATCGGCTGGCCGTGGCCGGCGGGACGCTGGAGTGGGCGGCCCGGCCGGGCAAGCGGCGGACGCTCGCCGTGAACCTCGGTCATGCCCGGGCCGCGCCGCCCGACGATGCCGGCGTCCGGCGGCTGGTGCGGCGCGAGATCGTAAACGAGGCCCGGCGCTCCGCCGACCTGCTGTGGTCGGTCGGTCGCCCGGACGAGATGCTGGCTAACGTCCGCATCGAGGGCGCCGGCCCGGTCCTGGCCGAGCTCGCCGCCGGCCGTGGCGTGATTCTCGCCGGCCCCCATATCGGCGGCTGGGAGGTGGCGGTGCCGGTACCGGCGGCGGTGCTCGACGTGCCGGTGTCGGTGCTCGCCAACGACGACTGGCTCGCATGGGCGGTCGACGGCATCCGCCGGCGGGCGGGCCTGCAGGTCGTCTACCTGACCGACGATCCGCGGCTGATGGTCGCCCGCCTGCGGGACGGCGAGGCGCTCCTGATGTTCGCCGACATCGTCCCCGACGCCCGCACCCGCACGATGCCGGTGCGGTTCCTGGACGGGACGGTCGCGCTGCCCGCCGGCCCGGCGGCGCTCTCGAGGATGTCGGGCGCAGTCATCGTCCCGTTGGCCGTGCTGCCGGTGGACGCCCGGGCCTGGGTCGTCCACCTGGCACCGCCGATCCCGGCGCCGCCCCGGCGGTCCGGGGGCGAGGGCGAGCAGGCCGTTCTGCAGCAGCTTGCGGACGCCTGGAGCGCGGTGATCCAGGAACACGCCGAGCAATGGGCGGCGGTCTACCCGCTGGCCTGGACGCCTGCCTGAGCCGTCACCAGAACATCCTCCACCGGGTCCAACGATCCCCGTCCTGGACGCATACGCCGATCAACTACCGCGATCGCCAGGACGGCGAACGCGGCGGGCGCCGGACACCGTGAGCGCCGCGTGCCCGAGTGCCGCCCCCGCGATCACGTCCAGCACGAAGTGGTTGGCGGTCGGCAGCACCACACCGGCCACGGCCGGCGGGTAGACGGCCGCGGCCGCCCCGACGGTTCGCCCGCCGCTGCAGGCACGCAGCGACTCGGCGCTGATCACGGCCCACGCCAGGTGGATGCTGGGCATGGCTGCGAGCGGGTTGTAGAGGCGGCCGACGAGGCCGCCGTCGAGATCGATCCCGGAGACCGCCTGCATCGTGTCGACGCGGTCGTCGAGCCGCCGCGGCGGGGCAGTCGGGAAGGCGAGGAAGGGGGCCTGAGCCGCCAGCAGGGCACCGGCGACCGACCGTCGCAGCGGCCGGTAGGCGGGATCACCACGGCGGCGGAGCACGGCCAGAGCGCCGATCGTGATCGCGATGTTCGCTCCGACGTAGATCCCGTTCAGTGCGGCGACCAGGCGCCGGCGGGGCAGCAGCCGCCGCTGCAGAACGGGAGCCACGTCCAGACCCAGTCGCCGCTCCAGCGAGGCCACGCGGGTGGCGTTTCGGATCGCCCGCCGGCGGCCGCGGTCGGTCCAGACGGCGCGCCGAACGAGCAGTGCCACGCCGTAGACGCCGAGCCCGAGCGCGGCCTCACGGGCGGCTCCTGGCCGGGCCGCGGCAGCGGGCTCCGCGGCGTGCCGGCGGGTCAGCACCCGCTCGCACCCTGGGCGCGCCTCACCGGTCTCTCGGCCTTCTCGGGCGGCCCGGGCGCGTCCGGCGCGCGCCATCGCCGCCGCTCTCCGCCGCTCGGCAGTACTCGTCGAACGCGGCGTGGTTGGCGAGGTACCGGGCGAGCTGCTCGAGCCCGGCCGTGGCGCTCACCCGCAGCCGCGCCTCCTCGCGCAGTGGCAGGCAGCCGGGCGGCCGGCGATGGTGGAGGACGAGGCGCGGCAGGCTGCCAAGGGCGGCGCACACCCACGCCGCCAAGGTTCGCAGCCAGCGCCTCGTGGCTCGCGCGGGAGCCTCGATCACCACCGCCGACCGCCCGTTCTTCGCCTGCTGCACATACTTCGAGCGTGGATTACCCAGGCGCGTTGGGTGGGAATCGCGATCCTGCCGGCCTTCGGCGCGGGCTGTGCGACAATCGTCCCTGTGAGCTACGACCGGAGCAGGGAGCTGGGGGACTGCTGCGGCTTCTGCCTTGCCTGTGGCTGGGGCCGCCGCTTCATGGTGGGCAATGCCGCATCGGTGCCCGAGGTGTGCCCGGACTGCGGCGGCAAGGTGATCACGGCCTGCCCCGGCTGCGGTGAGCCGATCGCCTCGCTGATGGCGCTCACCTGCCGCCGCTGCGGTCAGGAGCTGCGTTCGCCCGTGCTCTTTGGCGGCGAGATTCGGCGCAAGCCGGAACGTCACCTGCGACTTGACGCGGCGGCCGGTGGTCGCGATAACGAGAGCACCGCCTCGTGAGTCCCACCATCCTCGTCTTCCTGCTCTCCTTCGTCTGCGGCGTGCTCGTCGCGGCGGTCGTCGCATGGCGCCGGGAGCACCGGCGGGCCGACCGGCTGGAGGACGAGCTCGCCGAGGCGCTGCACGACGCCGCCCATCTGGAGCGCCGCGACGATGCCACCGGGCTCTTCAACAGCCGCTTCTTCGTCGAGGCGCTGACCCGCGAGATCGAGCGGGCACGCACGTATGGGCGGCCGGTGTCGCTCGCCCTGGCAAGCGTCGACCAGGTCGCGATGGAGCCGCTCCTGCGCGACCTCGGTACCGCCATCGGCGGGAGCGTGCGGGCGCTCGACATGGCCTGCCGGGTTGGCTCGAGCGAGTTCGGCGTGATCATGCCGGAGACCGACTCGCGGGCCGCGTCGGTCGCCTCCGAGCGGGTGCTGCGGGCAATCGCCCGCGCCGGTTCCAAGGACGGGTCGCATCCGCGGGCATCCGTCGGCATCGCCGCCTGCCCGGCACATGCCGAGACGTTCGAGGAGCTGATCGAGCGGGCCGGGGCGGCGCTGCGAAGCGCCCGCCGGGCGGTCCGCGACGGCGCCGAGAGCAAGCCCGGCACCGTGACCGTCTCGATGGCCGTCTGGGACGAGGGCGACGACTAGCGGAACGGCGATCGAGCCGCTTGCCGATGGTGTCTGGCGGTGGTCGGCTCGCCATCCGGAGTGGCACGGCAAAGGGTGGGCGAGCAAGGTCGAGTCGTTCGCGCTGCGTGCCCAGGGCGGCACCTTGCTGATCGATCCACTGCTGCTCGACGAGGCGGGCTGGGAGGCGCTGGACGCCGTCGTCGACGGCCCCGTCGAGACGCTCGTCACCATCCCCTACCACACGCGCAGCGCCGAGCAGGCGCGGCGCCGCTACGGCGGCTCGATATGGGGCCACCGGGCGGTGGCCAGGCGGCTCGAGGATCCCGAGTCGCTTCGCGTCATCGCTCCCGGCGAGGAGCTTCCGGGCGGCGCCAGTGCGCACCGCATCGGCAACCCGGTGCGCTACGAGATGCCGATCTTCGTGCCGGAGCTTCGAGCGCTTGTGTTCGGCGACGCGGTTGTCGGCACCGACGGCGGCCTCCGCGTGTGGACGCAGGGCCGCGTCACCGGCCGCCGGGGAGACTGGTACGAGCGGCGCCTGATCCCGAGCCTGCGACCGCTGCTCGACCTGGACGGCGAGCGGGTTCTCGTCACGCACGGGCCGTCGGTGCTCGGCGGCGGCCGCCGCGCCCTCGAGCGGGCGCTCGCGGCCGGCCCGTGGCCGGGGTGATCAAGCGGAGCGGATCTCCGAGAAGTGGATGACCGTGACGGTGTCCGACTCGGACACCGGGCGGTTGTACAGCTGGCCGAGGAAGTGCACGAACTCGTCGATGTGTCGGATCTCCGGGTTGTCGTGCTGGATCTCCCGCGGCGAGACCTCCTCCAGCGGCTTCACCTCGACCTTGTCGATGACGGCGTCGAAGATCTTCTCGCGGACGCCAAAGCGCTGGCCCGCCAGGACCGCAACCACCTGGCCCTTCTTGTACTTCGTCGACTTGTCGCCGAGTCTGATGGTGGCCGTCTTGCGCCGGTGCCGGAGCTGGTCGGCCACCACCGGCGAGTAGAAGTTCAGGGCCAGCATCGCGGCCATCATACCGACCGTGCCGATGCCCGGTCCGGCGCCTGCATTTCGTCTAGCCTGGCCGGTCAGTGCGGCCGTCAGCGTCGATCGTCAAGCCCATTCTCTTCCTCGATCTCGCGCTGCTCTTCGCGATCGTGCCGTTGCTGCCCGCCTACCAGTCGTCCTTCGGCCTGACGAAGACCCAGGTCGGCCTGGTGGTCGCCGCCTACAGCGCCACGGTCGTCGTGGCGGCGGTGCCGGTGGGCCATCTGGCCGACCGCGTCGGTGCTCACCGGATGACCGTCTTCGGGGTCTGGCTGCTGGCCGCCTCGACGCTCGCGTTCGGCCTGGCCGGCGGCTTCTGGACGCTCACCCTGGCCCGGGCCGGCCAGGGTCTCAGCTCGAGCATCTCCTGGAGCGCCGGCCTGGCCTGGCTCTCGCACACGACCCCGCACCAGCGGCGCGGCCGGGCGATGGGCACGGCCATGGCCTACGCCAGCTCGGGCGGTCTGCTGGGGCCGGTCTTCGGCGGCACGCTGGGCCATAGCTACGGAATCCGCGCCACCTTCGTCGTGCTCGCGGCGGCCGCCGCCGTCCTGGCGCTCCTCGCGGCCGCCGCGCCGGCCGGCGGGCGGCCGGACGTTGAGCAGCTCAGCATCCGCACCGCCGTCCGGCGGGCACTTGTCCGGGGGCCGCTGCTGACCGCGGTCGTGATCAGTGTGCTGGTCGCCGTCGTGTCGGGGACGCTGGAGACGCTGGTGCCGCTGCGGCTGGGGGTGGACGGCTACTCGGTGCTCGCGATCACCGCAGTGCTGACCGCTGCCGGGGTGCTGGCGGTGATCACGAACTGGGTCGTCGGCCGCCTCTACGACCGGGTTGGCGGGATCCCGATTGCGCTCGCCGCGATCCTCGGCACGGCGGTCTGCCTGGGCCTGCTCGTGGGCGCGGGGTCGGGCGAGGCGGTGGCGGCCATCTACGTGGTCAGTGCACCGTTCATCTCCAGCCAGTACGCCGTCCAGTTCCCCATGGCCGCGGATGGCGCCGACCACGCCGCAATCGGCCAGTCGAGCGCGTTCGGGATGCTCAACCTGAGCTGGGGCGTCGGCTTCGTGGTCGGACCGGCGGCCGGCGCCGCCCTCGCCAGTCTGACCGCGGACTGGGTCACGTATGCGCTCCTGCTCGTCCTCGCGCTGGTCGTCGCGGCCCGCCTGAATCGGTTGGCAGTCGCATAGCGAGAGTGCCGAGGTGGACGTTTGACTCCTCTCCGGGAGCGGGCTATCATGCACCCTGCTGGCACTCGGGGGTTAGGAGTGCCAACTTTCACAGAGACGTCCACGACCATCCAGGAGGAGCGCATGGATCTGAAGCCCCTGGGCGACCGCGTCATCGTCGAGGTTCTCGACGAGGAAGAGGTCACCTACAGCGGCATCGTCCTGCCGGACACGGCCAAGGAGAAGCCGCAACGCGGCAAGGTTCTGGCCGCCGGGCCCGGCAAGTACGAGGACGGCAAACTCGTCCCCCTCGACGTCAAGAAGGGCGACGAGATCATCTTTTCCAAGTACGGCGGCACCGAGATCAAGCTCTCCGGAGACGAGTACCTGATTCTCCGCGAGTCGGACATTCTCGCGAAGGTCGTCACCAGCAAGGTCGCGGCGAAGGCCTAGGAGGATCTGAATGGCACACAAGGAACTGAAGTTCGACGAGGATGCCCGGCGCTCGCTTCAGCGCGGCGTCGACACCCTGGCCGACGCGGTCAAGGTGACGCTCGGCCCGAAGGGTCGGTACGTGGTGCTGGACAAGAAGTTCGGCGCGCCGACCATCACCAACGACGGCGTCACGATCGCACGTGAGATCGAGGTCGAGGACGTCTTCGAGAACCAGGGCGCGCAGCTCGTTCGCGAGGTCGCGACGTCCACCAACGACGTTGCCGGCGACGGCACGACGACGGCCACGGTGCTCGCCCAGTCGATTGTCCGCGAGGGGCTGAAGAACGTCTCCGCGGGCGCCAATCCGATGGCGCTCAAGCGCGGCATCGAGGCGGCGGTCGGCGCGGTCGTCGAGGACATCAAGTCGCAGGCCAAGGAGATCTCGGGCAAGGAGGACATCGCCCGGGTCGCCACGATCTCGGCCCGTGACCGCGAGATCGGCGACGTCATCGCCGACGCCATCGAGAAGGTCGGCAAGGACGGCGTGGTGAACGTCGAGGAAGGCCAGACGTTCGGCCTGGAGCTCGAGTTCACCGAGGGGATGCAGTTCGACAAGGGCTACCTCTCGCCGTACATGATCACCGACTCGGAGCGGATGGAGGCGGTGCTCGACGATCCCTACATCCTGATCGCCAACCAGAAGATCGGCGCGGTCAAGGATCTGCTGCCCGTGCTGGAGCAGGTCATCCAGGCCGGCCGGCCGCTGCTGGTCGTCGCCGAGGATGTCGAGGGCGAGTCGCTTGCGACCGTCGTCGTCAACAAGCTCCGCGGCACGTTCACCGCCGTCGCCGTCAAGGCGCCGGGCTTCGGTGACCGCCGCAAGCGCATGCTCGAGGACATCGCCACCCTGACCGGCGGCGAGGTCATCACCGAGGAGATGGGCCTGAAGCTCGAGAACACCTCGGTGTCGCAGCTCGGCCGCGCCCGCAAGGTGGTCGTGGACAAGGACGCCACGACGATCATCGACGGTGCCGGCGACAGCGACAAGATCAAGGGCCGGATCAAGCAGATCAAGTCCGAGATCGAGACGACCGACTCCGACTTCGACCGCGAGAAGCTGCAGGAGCGGCTGGCCAAGCTGGCCGGCGGCGTCGCGGTGGTCAAGGTTGGTGCTGCCACCGAGACCGAGATGAAGGAGAAGAAGCACCGCGTCGAGGACGCGCTGCAGGCGACCCGGGCCGCCCTCGAGGAGGGCATCGTCCCGGGCGGCGGTGTGGCGCTTCTGCATGCGATCAAGGCCGTCAAGCAGATCGAGCTTGAGGGCGACGAGGCCACCGGCGCTCGCATCGTGACACGCGCGCTGGAGGAGCCGCTTCGCCAGCTGGCCGAGAACGCCGGCCTGGAGGGCTCCGTGGTCGTCAACGACGTCCGCTCCGCCAAGGCGGGGCAGGGCCTCAACGTCGACAGTGGCGAGATCGTGGACATGGTCAAGTCGGGCATCATCGACCCGGCCATGGTCACCCGCTCGGCGCTGCAGAACGCGGCGTCGATCGCCAAGAACATCCTGACCACCGAGGCCATCGTGGCCGAGGCGCCCGAGAAGGAGAGGGCGGCGCCGATGGGTGGCGGGATGCCGGACATGATGTAAGTCGCATGGGGGGAGCAGGCTCCCCCCATGAACCCCCCACAGGGGGGCGCTCGGAAACGAAATCACTGCGGGGGAGCTGAGCTCCCCCGCAGTTCGTTGTGGGCATGACTAAATGGTGCCTGGCACCTGGTAGTCAGATGTCACAGCGTCGGTGACGCCTCCGCCGCGGGTGCGTAGGATTCGGCGGGTGGTCGACTACCCGACCGACTACGACTTCGAACGCTCCACGTTCCGCTTCCGGCGCTTCGGCGACGACCTGGCCAGCCGCTGGATCGACGGCGGCCTGCACCGGGTTCTCCGGTCCAGACTGCCCGTCCGGATCACCGCGGCCGGCGTCGAAGCCTACGGCGAGCCCGGCCCCGGCGACGCGGCGGAGCTGCGCCATGTCCTGGGCTTCGAGTTCGACGCCGCCGGCCTGGCCGCCGCCCACCCTGACATCGCCGCGGTGGCGCCGGGCTTCCGGCCTCCGCTGATGGCCGATCCGTTCGAGATGCTCGTCACCTCGGTGACCGCGCAGCAGGTGTCCCTGCACTCCGCCTGCGCAATGCGCAATCGCCTGGTGCGGCGCTTCGGCCGGCCCGTCGCCGCTGAAGGCCGGGAGTGGTGGGCGTTCCCGCGGCCGGCCGATATCGATCCCGACCACCTGGACGGCCTCGGGCTGTCGGGAAGCAAGATTCGCTCGATTCGGGCACTGGTCGCCGCCGACCTCGACCTGGCCGGCGCCGCCGACTCGGCGATCCGGGAACGGTTGACCGCGCTGCCCGGCATTGGGCCCTGGACGGTCGACTGGTTCCTCGCCCGCTGCCTGGGCCGCCCCGACGCCTTCGCGCCCGGCGACCTCGGTGTGCGCAAGGCGGTTGCCCGCTGGTACTCGGGCGGGGCCGACCCGATCTGGCCGGAGCAGCGAGTGCGCGACGCCTGCACGCCGCTCGGCCGCCACGCCAACCTGGCCGTGCATCACCTGCTCACGCTGCTCGCCTGAGACCCGGCGGGATACGCTTTCGGGGCGATGGCAGTCAAGACGCCGCCCGCCGTCCAGCCCGCCCCGGCCGCGCCCTCGGCGGTCCGTCGCGTCCTCATCGACTACCGCTACCCACTGGCCGTGTTCGCCGCCAGCCGGATCGGCGTCTACCTGCTCTTCGCCATCGTGGGCTGGACGCACCGGCGCCCACGCTACTCGGGGCTGACCTACCGGGCGCTCTTCGCCCCGCTCGACCAGTGGGACGCCGTCTGGTACCACTGGGTGCTCCGACACGGCTACGACCCGTCGATTGCCCACGGGAACGTGGCCGCGTTCTTCCCCCTGTGGCCGCTGGCCTGGCACGCGGTGGCCTGGATCCCGATACCCGTCTACCTCGCCGGGAGCCTGCTCTCGACCGCGTTCTTCGGCGCCGCCCTGTGCCTGCTCTACCGGATCACGCAGGGCCGATTCGACGAGGGGATGGCCCGCCGCACCGTCCTCTTCATCGCCATCTGGCCGCTCAGCTTCGTCTTCTCGATGCCCTACTCGGAGAGCCTCTACCTGCTCCTCTCATTGGCGGCGTTCGCACTCACCTGGCACGGCCGCTGGTGGTACGGGTCGACGGCCGGCGCGCTGGCGGTGCTCGCCCGGCCGGTCGGCATCGCGCTCGTGCCGGCGTTCGCCTGGCGGATCTACCGGGAGCGCCGGTTCGCCTGGCGGGCCTATCTGCCGCTGCTCCTGATGGTCGCCGCCGAGCTCGGCTTCTTCGTCTACCTGGGCTGGCGCACCGGCGACTACCTGGGCAACACCGACGCCCAGCACCGCGGCTGGGGGCGCGGCTTCGTGCCGCTGCCGATCGAGGTGGGCCGGGCGATCTGGTACGACGTCATCCAGAACGGCCTCTTGCGCTCACTGGCCGACACCAGCTTCACGCTGCTCTGGTGCTACCTGTGGTACCGGGCCTGGCGGGTCCTGCGGCTGCCGGGGGAGTACCTGATCTACGCCGCCCTGATCATCCTGCTGCCGTCGAGCGGCGGCTCGCTGCTCTCGATGGGCCGGATGGGCATGGTCGGCTTCCCGCTCTTCTGGGCGCTGGCCGAGTGGGCGGGCGACGAGCGCGTGGACACGCTGGTCAAGGTGATCTCGCCGGCGCTCCTGGCGATGCTGATGTTCCTCGCCTTCGGTACCCGCACATTCGTCCCCTGATCGGCGCTCAGCGCAGGTTCTGGAAGACCAGGAAGCGGCCCTCATCGGGAGGCGTCGGCGGGTCGAGGTGGACGGCGCGAAGCGTTGGGTCGGCGCGCAGCGCGGCGACGGTGCGCGGCGAGGTCGTCTTGAGGTCGATCACCACGTAGTTCACCCCGTAGCGCTGGAGGATGGCCCGCCGCGTCGGCTCCCGGGTGGTCGGGTCGAGGAAGAGCGTTACCGCCATCCGCCGCGCCTCGGGGTTGTCCAGCGGGTTGGCCCGCGTGTGCTGGGGGGTGATCGCGACGGCGTAGACGTCGGTCAGGCCGACCAGCTGGTAGGCGATGCCGGTGTACCAGTCGGCGGCGGTCGACTTCCACGGCGCCAGGACGACCGGCAGGGAGCTGTCGTGGGCGCGGAGGAACGCCACCAGCTGCGGCGAGGTCTGGTTGAAGAGGTGCTGCTGGCGGGCGCCGTGCAGAATGTCGGTGCCCACCCGGCCGCCGTAGTCGTCCCATGGGCCGGCCGCCAGCGCGACCAGCAGAAGGAGGACGACGAGGCCGTTTGCCCGCACGGTCCCCGGCGGCGCCAGCGGGCCGCGTCGGCGCAGCT
The DNA here is from genome assembly GCA_036273335.1 of Gaiellales bacterium. Classification (GTDB taxonomy): domain Bacteria; phylum Actinomycetota; class Thermoleophilia; order Gaiellales; family JAICJC01; genus DASUHT01. The sequence continues at coordinate 60,251 of DASUHT010000018.1, forward strand.
GCAAAAGCAGGGCGACCGCTCCCCAGACGGCCATCGCGGCGACCAGCAGGTTGGTGAACGAGAAGGCGCCGCCGCTCGAGAACCAGACCGGGATCGGGCATGCGTCCGCCGTCCGCATGGCATCGCCCCACAACCAGCCGCGGTACTCCAGCAGGCGCGAGGCGACCAACACCGCCACGACGACGGCGGCGATCCGCCAGCCGCGCAGGCGGGCGGCGACCACCACGATGGCGATTCCGGTGACCGCCTCCCAGGGAATCCCCTCCCACAGCCGGCTCGTCTGGCCGACGCCGATCAGCTGGGTCAGAAGGGCCCCCATCCCGGGCAGCGAGACAAGCGCGAGCGAGCCGGCGAAGAGGGCTCCAGGCACCACCAGCCGGCGGCAGCGCATGAGGAGCAGCGGCGCCGTCACCAGCGCCACCAGGAAGCCCATCCGGTGCTGCATCACCTGCTTGCCGGAGAGCGAGATCACGTGCCCGTGCCAGATCATGAACTCGTCGCTGGTGAGCGGGACGGTGGCTGCTCGGTGGCCGCCGCGGATCGCGACCAGCCAGATGAAGGCGACCACCAGGGCGGTGCCGACGATCCCGCCGGCCAGCACCCGCCAGGCGCGTCGCTGGACGATCACCAGCGCCACCAGGAGCGCCACGTAGGGGATGGCGTAGGTGGGGTGCAGGATGGCCACCAGGACGGCGCTGGCTACCGTCGCCCAGGCGACCAGCCGGTCGTCGGGGTCGCGCGCCACCTCCACCATCAGTGCCGTCGACGCCGGGATCGCCACCAGGAATGTGAAGAAGCCGGGCTGGTTCAGGAGGCCCAGCTCGTTGCGCGACATGACATCCCAGATCGCCAGGACGACCGCCAGCCAGCCGACCTGCGGTCCGGCCAGCGCCCGCCCGCCGGCGTAGAGCGCCGGCACCAGCATGAACGCGAACGCCGGCACCATGTCCGGGTATCCGGTGGACGCGTCGATCGCCGTCAGCTTGCAGGCGCCGGCGGCGACCGCGTGCAGCAGCGGGAACGTGTAGCCGGCGTGCGGGTGCCCATGCGAGAGCGGCGAGAGAGCGCTCAGCGACAGGCTTGGCAGTGCCAGCAGCTTGCGGATGACTCCCGCATGGAAGAGCGCATCCCCCATCAGCTGGGGCTGCCACTGCAGGCTGGCCAGCGCGAGCAGGAGGGCGGCTCCGCCGATCAGCCAGATCTCCCGTCGCGGCCGGATGAACCACGTTCCGAGCGGCGACATCGCGAGCGCAGCCGCCGTGCACACGAAGACGGCCGCGGTCACCCAGCCGAACGAGAGCCCCGTGATGAGGCCGAGGGCGAGCGGCACACTCCAGGCGGCCAGGCCGGCCAGCGGCAGCACTCCCCACGAGGTGACCGCACCCAGCCGTGTCCGCAGCCCGGTGACGCACAGGAGCGCCCACCCCGGAAGCCCCATCGAGACGGCCAGTCCGATGCAGATCGCGAGCTCCGCCGGCAGCAGCCAGCCGGCGAGGCGGGCGATGACCAGCGCCGCCACCACCCACCCGACCGCCACCGGTGCCCGGGCGAGTGTCATGCCGGCGCCCGGCAGGCCGTCTCGACCAGCCGAGCGGCCAGCTCCACACGGGCGGGCATGCTGGCCACCTCGATCCACTCGTCTGCCGTGTGATCGCTGCCCCCGACCGGTCCCAGACCGTCCAGCGTGGGCACGCCGTAGGCGCCGGTCCAGCATCCGTCCGAGACGCCGCCAGAGAGCTCGTGCCCGATCTCCAGGCCCAACTCGCCGGCGAGCCCGGTGGCCAGTTCGGCGAGTCGCGCTGAGTACGGCATCGGCGGCCAGGTCCCGCGGCCCTCGAGGCGGTAGCTGATTCCGTCGCGAGGTGCCGGGTGGTCGAGCGCGGCCAGCGCATGGTCGAGATCGGCAGGAACCGACGAGCGGATGTCGATGGTCGCCCGCGCCGATCCGGGAACGGTGTTGGCGGCGTCGCCGGCGACCACCGTGGTGATCACGGACGTCATCTCGGGGCGGCCGGCGGCGAGCGCCTCGATGCGCTCGATCTCCGGCGCCAGGGCCGAGACCGCGCTGCGGCCACGAGCGGTGTCGGCGCCGGCGTGGGCGGGCCGTCCCTGCACGTGCAGCGTGCGCCAGATCGCCCCCTTGCGGCTGGACACAAGGTTCCCGTTCTCGCGCGCGCACTCGAAGATCAGCGCCGCGGCGGTGCCGCGGGCCGGCTCGGTGGCGGCAGGAGCGCGCAGCCTCGTCTCCTCGTCCGCGCAGATCAGGAAGCGCAGCTCCGAAAACGGGCGCTCGGGGCGGGCAGCCAGCCGCTCGATCGCCATCGCCGCCAGCACCAGCCCGCCCTTCATGTCGGCCACCCCCGGCCCGAAGCAGCGGTCCCCCTCACGCCGGAACGGTCGCTCGACGGCCGTGCCAAGGGGGAACACCGTATCGGTGTGGCCGAGCAGCGAGACGTCCGGCCCACAGTCGCCGGGGAGCGTCACCGCCAGGCTGCGCGCGGGGTTGTCAGGCTCGTCGATCCAGCGATGGGAGACGCCCAGCGGCGCCAACCAGTCGAGCAGCTCGGCCGCGACCTGCTCCTGCTCGGTCCCGCCGGACGGCGAGTCGATCGCGACCAGCTGCTCGAGCCGCCCGCAGAACACCTCGATGGCGGCGGTGTCCGGCACGACGCGTGAGTGTACCGGCCGGTCTACGCGCCCGGCGCGCCCGCCCTCGCGGGCGCGTTCACTACGCTTCCGGTATGGCCGTCGTTCTCGACCGGGCAACGTTCCGGGCCTCCGGGCGTGACACACGCGCCTACCTGCAGAGCATGCTCACCCAGGATGTCGAGGCGATCCCCGAGGGCTCCGGCGCCTACGCGCTGCTGCTCACACCCAAGGCCCGGGTGATCGCCGACGTGGAGGTGTTCGCGGTGGACGGGACGCTCGTCCTGGCGCTGCCGCCGGCCGTGGCGGACGACGCGGTGCGCACGCTGGAGACGGCACGGTTCCGCAAGAAGGTGGTGTTCGAGCCGGCGCCCGAGGTCGTCGTCTGGCAGGGGGATACCGGCCTGGCCGAGTTCGCGACCCCGGCCGGGACGCTTGTCCTGGCAGCGCAGGCGCCGGCTCGGCCAGAGCCCGCCGACCGCTGGCAGGTGGCCCGGGTGGAGGCTGGAATGCCCGAGTTCGGGATCGACTTCGACGGGTCGTCGATGCCGGCTGAGGCCGGTCTCGAGGATCGCGCCATCAGCTTCACCAAGGGCTGCTACCCGGGTCAGGAGCCGGTCGCCCGCCTGCATTACCGCGGGCACGCCAACCGCGGCCTGCGCGGTCTGCGCCACGCCGGCGAGCCGCCGGCGCGTGGGACGCCGGTTGTCCAGGACGGCCGCGAGGTGGGGCGCACCGGCTCGGCCGCGGTGTCCGAGCGGTTCGGCCCGATCGGCCTGGCGGTGCTGCGGCGGGAGGTTGCCGACGGTGCGCTCGTCGTCGCCGGAGGCGCCGCCACCGTGACCGCGCTGCCGTTCGCCTAGGACTCCCAGTCGCCGACCGCGTAGGCGCCGCCCGGAGTGGCGCCGATGACCAGCAGCGTAGTCGGGCTCGCGGTCGACTCGATCTTTCGCCGTACGGCCGGCTGAACGGCGATCAGTCCGCCCGCGCCGACGGCCGCCGCCTCGCCGTCCAGCGTGGCGGTCACCCCGCCGGCGTGGACGAAGTAGAGCTCCTGCTGCCCGGACGCCGTCTCGTCGTGCTCCGGGATGAGGACGCTCCCGGCGTCCTTGGTGACGGCGTTCACGCCGAAAGCGGTGATTGCGAAGTGGTGGCGGATCGACTTCCAGGAGGACGGCCAGTCAGGCTTCACGGGGGGCACGTCGTTCACATCCTGTTCGATCTTCCAACCCGGTCCTGCCGTGGCGGCCATCGATCGTCCTCCTGGAGTGCGGAGTGGGGCCCCGATCCTACTCCTGGAACTCGTAGATGAGGCGGCCGCCGTGACGAAATCCCTGCTTGGCGTAGAAGTCGGGGATCCCCAGCTCCTGGTCGTCCGGCGTCACCCGCAGCTCGATCGACTGGATGCCGCGGCGCCTGCACTCGGCAACGGCGGTGCGCAGGAGGCGGGCACCCAGGCCGCGCCCACGCGCCGACGGCTGCACCCAGATCTCCTCGATCTCCGCGCTGGCGCCGCCGCTGGCCGAGATGCGGATCGTCGTCGACGCAACTGCGGCGTCGTCCGCGACCGCGAAGAAGCCGCGGCCGGGATCGTCCAGGATCGCCTCCACGTTCTGGGCCAGATGGGGCACCACCCGTCCTTCGTGGCTGAAGAACTCGGCGAGTAGCCGCGTCACCTGCGGCCCATCGTCCGGCGAGGCCAGCCGGATCGTTGGGTGTCTGGTCATCACGGTGGGCGATGATAGGCCAAGCATGGATGAGCCTGGCGCATACGAGCGGGCCCGGCGTGCGCGCGCGGCACGCCGGCGGAGGAGCGCCCGGCGGCGCCGGGCGGTCGCCCTGGGCCTCCTCCTGGCAGCCCTTGCCGCTGGCGGCTACGCCCTCGCGCGGAACGGATCTGGCGCACCTGCCAGAGCCGCCAAGCCCCCGTCGCTGCCGCATCCCACGACCGGCGCCGGGCCGTTTGCGGCGACCGCGCCGAGCGCCGGGTCGGGCACCGCGAGGGACTCCTCGTCGACCGGCGCGGCGCCGCCTACCGGCACGGTCTCGCTGGCGGCGGTCGGCGACACGATGCTCGGCAGCACGCCAACGCTTCCTCCCGACCCCGGCTCGTACTTCGACGGCGTCCGCTCGGCACTCGCCGGCCAGGTCGTGTTCGGCAACCTCGAGGGCACGCTGACCGACCGCACCGCGGGCAAGTGCGCCGGCGCTGCCTCGGGAACGTGCTTCGCGTTCCGGGTGCCGCCGTCCTATGCCAGATACCTGCGGCGGGGCGGGTTCACGATCATGTCCAACGCCAACAACCACTCCTTCGACTACTGGCAGCCGGGGCAGGACGACACCGTGCGGGCGCTGCACCGGGCGGGGCTCGTCCAGACCGGGCTCCCAGACGAGATCACGGTGATCCGGGCCGGCGGCCTGCGGGTGGCGTTCGTCGGCT
>DASUHT010000019.1:0-72500 GCA_036273335.1 Gaiellales bacterium
CGAGGTGCCGGTGATCATCAACATGCAGTCCGCGGACGCCGACCTCACCCGCCGCCTGATCGACTTCGCCTCCGGCCTCACGTACGCGCTGGATGGGTCGATGCAGCGGGTCGCCGACCGCGTGTTCCTGCTGACGCCGCATGCGGTGTCGGTCTCGGCAGAAGACAAGGCACTTCTCATGGAGCGCGGCTTCTTCAACCAATACTGACCCGACGGCTTCGGAGATAGGCTAGGCGCCCACAGTGGACGCCTCGTCGACAAACGTTGGGCTGCTCGGGGCCGGGAACATCGCCTCGGCGATGGTTTCCGGCTGGGTGCTCGCCGACCCCGGCATGGCATCCCGGATCCTGGTCACCGACCGTGGCTCCGGCCGCGCCTCGGCGCTGGCCGCGCAGCACGGCATCCAGCACCTGCAGCGAAACGAGGAACTGGTCGAGCGGGCCGACCTGGTGGTCATCTGCGTCAAGCCGATCGATGTCGAGCGCGTCCTGCGCGAGGTGTCGGGCCTGATCACCACCGAGAAGGCAATCGCCTCGGTCGCGGCCGGCGTTGGCACCGCCACACTGGAGACGATCATGGATGTCGACGCGCCGGTGTTCCGGCTGATGCCGAACGTCGGTGTGCGGGTCGGTGCAGGCACGTTGGCCTACTCTGCCGGCCGCTTCACCGACACCGCCGCCGAGGAGACGGTGCGCGGGGTGTTCTCCATGATCGGCGAGGTGGTGCCACTGGACGAGCGCCTGTTCGACGCCGCGACCGCGCTCTCGGGCAGCGGCCCGGCGTTCCTGGGGCTGATTCTGGAGGCGTTCGAGGATGCCGGGATCGTCAGCGGCCTCGCCTACGACGACGCGCGCCGGCTGCTCCTGTCGACGGTGATCGGAACCGCCGAGCTGCTGCGCGCCGAGCAGCTCTCCTGCGGATCGCTGCGGCGGATGGTCACCTCACCCGGCGGCACCGCCGCGGCCGGTCTGGCCGAGATGGAGCGCCAGGGCGTGCGGGGCGCAGTGATCGACGGCGTTCTGGCCGCGATGCGGCGGGCCGGGGAGCTGGGATGAGCATCTCCCTGATCGAGCAGTTCATCGTCTCGCTGGGCCTCGTCTACACGGGCTTCATCTTCCTGCACATCATCCTCGGCTACCTGCAGCTCAGCTACAGCCCCTGGCTGGGGCGGCTGCGCGCGCTCACCTACGACACCGTCGACCCCTACCTGCGCTGGTGGCGGAACATCATCCCGTCGGCGGGTGGGCTCGACTTCAGCCCGATCGTGGGCATCGTCGCCATCAACGTCGGGGTGGGGATCGTGCTGGCGATCCTGGGCTCGTTCACGTGAAGGAACCGGCCGGCCGTTGTCGAAGCTGGCCGGCATGGCAATCTCACCCGTAGAACTCCGGCACGAACGACCCTCGGTTCGGCTCTTCGGCTACCGGCGAGCCGAGGTGGACGAGATCCTGGGCGAAGCGACGACCGCCTTCGAGGAGGTCTGGCGCGAGCGGGCCGACCTGGACGACCGTGTGCACGCCCTGGAGATCGAGATCTCCCGCCACCGCGAGGCCGAGGAGGCGATGCGAGACGCCCTCGTGACCGCCGAGCGGGCGGCCGACGAGCGCCGTGCCCAGGCCTCCCGGGACGCCGAGCTGACCGTGCGCGAGGCCGAGGCCAAGGCCCGCGAGATCCTGCACGGCGCCTATGCCGAGCGGGAGCGCGTGCGCCAGCTGACGCAGCGGCTGCGTGACGACGAGGCCGCCTTCCGGCTCCGCCTGCGCTCGCTGCTGGGAGCCACTCTGCAGGGGCTCCGCGACCACGAGGAGCAGCTGGCCGGCGCCGAGCCGGCACCCGCGGGCGAGGCGACCCAGCCGCCCCAGAACGCCGCCTAGATCCAGGAACCGCCTGGCTATACTCGATTGCGTGAGCGCGCACGCCGGCGAACGCCAGGAGGAACGGGGCTGATACAAGAGCTGGCGGCACCCGAGCCCGCCCCTCGTGCGGGATCGCTGCAGTGGGTTGGAATGCTCGCGGTGGCCGTCGCCGCGCTGCTCGCCGACCAGCTGACCAAGCGGCTGATCGAGAGCCAGTTGACGCTCGACCAGTCGCACCCGCTGCTGCCCGGCCTGAGCATCACCTACGTGCGGAACAGCGGCATCGCCTTTGGGATCTTCCCCGGCCGGCTGGGATTCGTGACGGTGCTGACGGTGATCGCCGTGATCTGGATGCTGGTGCACTTCGCCCGCTCCGGGTCGCGGCACATCCTGTTCCCGGTCGCGCTCGGCCTGCTCGTCGGCGGCAGCGTCTCGAACCTGCTCGACCGCGTTCGCGACGGCCACGTCACCGACTTCATCCACGTCACCCACTGGCCGACCTTCAACCTGGCCGACAGCTTCATCGTGATCGGCGTGATCATGCTCCTGATCGGCCTCTCGCGGACCGACCGGGAGCACTCGGATCCCGCCCAGCCGCCGGCCGAGCCGGGTGCCTGAGCTGCGCGTCGATGCCGCCGACGGCGGCATCCGCCTCGACCGCTTCCTGGCCGGCCACGAGCTGGTGGCAACCCGGGCCCGCGCCGAGCGGTTGATCGAGGGCGGCGAGGTGCTGGTGGACGGCCGGCCGCGTCCCAAGTCGCACCGCCTGGCGCCGGGGGCGCTGGTCGCTTTCCCGGAGCCGAAGGACGAGCCTCGCCGGTTCGAGCCGGTGGACATCGAGGTGCCGGTCGTCTACGAGGACGAGCGGCTGCTGGTGGTCGACAAGCCGGCCGGCCTGCTCACGCACCCCGTGCCCGGCGGCTCCGGCCCGACGCTGGTGCATGCGCTCGCCGGCCGCGCCGCCGGCGGCGATGGTGCCCGACCGGGCATCGTGCACCGTCTCGACCGAGACACCTCTGGGCTGCTCGTGGTCGCTCGCGACGACCTGACGCTGGCCCGGCTGCAGAACCTGCTTCGACGCCGCCGCATCGAGCGCCGCTACCTGGCGCTGGTGCGCGGCCGGCCGCCGTCACTGCGGGGTCGGATCGAGGCGGCGATCGGCCGCGACCGCCGCGACCCGACGCGGATCTCGCTCGACACGGACGTCCCCCGCGATGCCGTCACCCACTTCGAGACGGCCGAGCGGCTGCCCGCCCACACGCTGCTTACGGTTCGTCTGGAAACCGGCCGCACGCACCAGATCCGCGTCCATCTGCAGGCGATCGGGCACCCGGTGGTCGCCGACCCGGCCTACGGCCACGGGCCGGAGCTGGGACTCGACCGCCAGTTCCTGCATGCTGCCGAGCTGCGCTTCCCGCATCCCTGGACGGGCCAGCCGGTGGAGGCGTCGGCGCCGCTCCCGGACGACCTCGCGGCCGCCCTCGACCGCGCCCGCGGCGACTGAACCTCGGTACCTAGAGAGGGGTGCCGATGTGCGCTCGGTAGAGGATGCCCTCACCGCCGTCGAAGTGCACACCGCGGAACGACGGCGATCGCGCCACCTCTCGGAAGCCGAACCGGCCATGCAGGGCGATCGAGGCGAGGTTGGCGGCGTTGGTGAAGTACCACGCCTCGTCGGCGCGGCCGGCGATCCAGCGCATCCGCGCCCGTGTCAGCGCGAGTGCGACGCCTCGGCGACGGTGGTCGTGGTGAACGGCGACACCGACCAGGTAGTACCCGTCACGTCCGTCATCGGGGTCGGCTGTCCACAGGGCCGCCCGCCCGTAGCCGACGACGGCGTCGTCCCGCTCAGCGACCACGAGCAGTCGATCGGGCTCGCGAAGGTCCCGGTCAAGGTTCGTCGGCGAGTCGTTCGACAGGCCGCGTGAAATCCCGTAGCACGCCGCCAGATCACTCGGCGTGGCAACCCGGATGCCGCTCACAGCAGAGAGGATAGAGCCCGACTGGGTACGCGCTCGACGGCGAAGTTCGGTTAAACTCGGGATGGTTCTGTTCACTCCCGACCCGGCGGACCTGTTCCAACGCGCGCGCCGGCGGTGTCCCTGCGGGGATTCCGGTGCGCAACCCGCCGGAATTCATCCGTAACCGATTCAGGAGGAATGCGCGTGCCCAGCGTCACCATGCGCGAGCTGCTCGAGGCCGGCGTGCACTTCGGCCACCAGACGCGCCGTTGGAACCCCAAGATGCGCCGGTTCATCTTCGGCGAGCGAGGGGGCATCTACATCATCGACCTGCAGCAGACGTCGGAGCTTCTCGACGAGGCGTCGCAGTACCTGCAGAACATCGGCGAGCGAAACGGCAGCGTGCTCTTCGTGGGCACCAAGAAGCAGTGCCAGGACGCGGTCGAGACGAATGCCCGGCGCACCGGCCAGCCCTATGTGAACCACCGCTGGCTGGGCGGCCTCTTGACCAACTACCGCACCATCCAGGAGCGCATCGGCGCCCTGCACGAGCTGCGCCGGCAGAAGTCGGAAGGCCAGCTCGACCTGCTCCCGGCCAAGGAGCGGCAGGTCGCCCTGTCCGAGCTGGAGAAGCTCGAGACCAACCTCGGCGGCGTCGCCGACACCCGCAAGCTGCCGGATGCCGTCGTCGTCATCGACATGAAGAAGGAGGCGCTCGCCGTGCGCGAGGCGCGGCGCCTGAACATCCCGGTGGTGGGGCTCGTGGACACCAACTGCGACCCCGACGAGGCGGACTTCGTGATCCCCGGAAACGACGATGCAATCCGCTCCACCAGCCTGATCGTGCGCGTCCTCGCGGACGCCGTCGCCGAGGGCCGGAACAAGGGCGTCACGGTCGCCGACTTCGAGCAGTCGGAGAACGGCGCCGAGGGCGAGCAGCCTACCGAGGGCGAGCAGCCGCCCGATGGTGACGCCGCCGCGGCGCCGGAGGAGGCTCCGGCGGCAGAGCCGGCGGCGGAGGCTGCCGAGGCCCCGGCGGAGCCTGCCGCCGAGCAGGCGGCCGCCACCGAGGAGCCGGCATGAGCACGTCCTACAAGCCGACCGCTGCCGAGGTGAAGGAGCTCCGCGAGGCCACACAGGCCGGGATGATGGACTGCAAGCGGGCGCTCGAGGAGACCGCCGGCGACATGGATGCGGCCACCAAATGGCTGCGCGAGAAGGGCATCGCGTCGGCCGGCAAGCGGGCCGGCCGGGGCACCGGCGAGGGCGTCATCGAGAGCTACGTCCACGACGGCAAGATCGGGGCGATGGTCGAGGTCGGCAGCGAGACCGACTTCGTCGCCCGCAACGAGACCTTCCGCGCCTTCGCCCGCAAGGTGGCCCTGCAGATCGCCGCCGGAGCGCACCTGCGGGTGGTCTCCGAGGACGACTTGACGGAGGAGTTCCGGGCGTCCGAGCTCGAGATCTTCCGCGCCAAGGCGGCGGCCGAGGGCAAGCCGGAGGCGATGCTGGACAAGATCGCCGAGGGCATGTGGAAGAAGTCGCTGACCGACTACGTCCTGCTCAACCAGCCGTCGATCCGGCCGGAGGACGACGGCAAGACGATCGAGACGCTGCGCGCAGAGCTCTCCGGTACCCTGGGAGAGAACATCCAGATCAAGCGCTTCGCGCGCTTCCAGATCGGGGTGGAGTGAGCGAACCCGGCGACAGACCGGTCTTCAGCCGCGTCCTGGTCAAGCTGTCGGGCGAGGCGCTCATGGGCGACCGCGACTACGGCCAGGATCCAGAGCGGATCCAGGCCGTCGCGCGGGCCATCCACGAGGTCGGCAACATGGTCGAGACGGCGATCGTCGTCGGCGGCGGGAACATCCTGCGCGGCACCCAGGAGGCGGCGCGCGGCATGGACCGGGCGACCGCCGACTACGCCGGCATGCTGGCCACGGTGCTGAACGCGCTCACGGTGCAGGACGCGCTTGAGAAGCTCGGCACCCACACCCGCGTGATGTCGGCGATCGACGTCCACGACGTGGCCGAGCCGTACATCCGCCGGCGGGCGATCCGGCACCTGGAGAAGGGGCGGGTGGTGATCTTCGCGGCGGGCACCGGCAACCCGTTCTTCACGACCGACACCGCCGCTGCGCTGCGGGCTCTGGAGCTGGCGGCGCAGGCGATCCTGATGGGCAAGAACGGGGTCCAGGGGGTGCTCGACGCCGATCCCCGGACGCACCCGAACGCCGCCCTGATCCCGCAGCTCACGCACATCGAGGCGATCGAACGGGGACTCAAGGTCATGGACATCACGGCGCTCTCGCTGTGCATGGACAACCGGCTCCCGCTGTACGTGTTCAATCTGGACGACGAGCGGAACATCCGCAGGATCGTGACCGGCGAGCGGATCGGCACGATCATCTCGTCGCCGCCCCCCGACCCGCGACCGTCAAGTGGTGAGATCCCCGTCGAGGTGACCCATGATCGATGACGTTCTGAGCGATGCCAACACGCGGATGGACAAGAGCGTCGAGGCGGCCAAGCACGAGTTCACGAGCATCCGCACCGGCCGCGCATCGGCGGCGCTGCTCGAGCGCGTCCAGGTGAGCGCCTACGGGACCAAGATGCCCGTCAACCAGGTGGCGACGATCTCCGTCCCGGAGCCGCGGCTGCTCTCCATCACACCCTTCGACAAGGGCACCATCAAGGACATCGAGCGGGCGATCCAGGAGTCCGACCTGGGTCTGACGCCGGCCAACGACGGCCAGGTGATCCGGCTGCCCATCCCGCAGCTCACCGAGGAGCGGCGCAAGGAGCTCGTCCGCCAGGTGCGGCACATGGCCGAGGAGGGCAAGGTGGCCGCCCGGAACATCCGCCGGGATGCGATCCACCACCTGAAGGAGCTTGAAAAAGACGGCGACGTGGGCGCGGACGACATCCGCCGCGCCGAAGATCGGCTTCAGAAGCTGACCGATCAGCACACAGCGGCGATCGACGCCGCGCTGAAGGCCAAAGAAGCCGAGATCATGGAGGTCTGACGCTCGCCCCGCTGGCACAGCGGGTCCGCCGCTTCCGGATGCTGCGGCGGATTCGCGGTGGCGACGACGGCGGGCCCCACGAGCTCCCCGGTTCGGCCGCCACCGTCGCCATCATCATGGACGGCAACGGACGCTGGGCGCGCCGCCGCGGCCTGCCCACCGCCGCCGGCCACCGAGCCGGCACGCGCGCGCTTCGGAGGACGGTCGAGGCGGCGCCCGATCTGGGAGTCCGGAGCCTGGCCGTGTACGCGTTCTCGACCGAGAACTGGGGCCGCCCGGCCGACGAGGTGGCCGAGCTGATGTCGCTCTTTGCCGACACGATCCGCCGCGAGTTCCCGGACCTGCACCGGCAAGGGGTGCGGGTGCGCTTCGTCGGTCGCCGCGACCGCTGCCCGCCCGACCTGCTGGAGCAGATGCGCGAGATGGAGGAGCGGACGGCCGAGAACCAGCGGCTGGATCTGTGGGTGGCCTTCGACTACGGCTCTCGGGACGAGATCGTGAACGCCATTCGCGACCTGATCGCGTCCGGGATCCGGCCGGAGGATGTCGACGAGAGGTCCGTTGCCTCGCATCTGTACGCTCCTCAGATGCCCGACCCCGACCTGGTGATTCGCACCTCCGGCGAGCTTCGGATCTCGAACTTCTTCCTCTGGCAGGCCGCCTACAGCGAGTTCCACTTCACCCAGACGCTGTGGCCCGACTTCGGCGAGGCGGACCTGAGGGAAGCGCTGGACGCCTACGCCACCCGCCGGCGGCGGTACGGGCGGAGATGACGGGGCTGCCGTCGCGCGTCCTCATCGCGATCCCGCTCCTGGTGGCCGCGATCTATGCGGCCTACGTCGGCGGCTGGGTGCTCGCCGGCGCGGCGATCGTGGTCGGGATCCTCGCCCTGCACGAGTTCTATGCGATGACCCGCGAGTACCGGCCGCTGATCCCGGCCGGCTTCGCCGGGCTGGCCATGGCGATCGCAGCGATCCACCTCGGCGGGGTGCAGTGGGCGGGCGTGGCGATCCCGGGGATGCTGCTGCTGGCGTTCTGGCTGTCCGCCGTCTCCGAGGTGCGCCAGAGCGCGACCGCGCAGCTTGCCGTGACCGTGCTCGGCGTCGTCTGGATCGGCTACGGGCTGGGCTTCCTGGTCGCCATCCGGGACATCCCGGGGCCGGACGACTGGGGCCGCGAGCTGCTGCTGGGGGTGTTCCTGGGGGCGTGGATCTCGGACACCGCGGCCTACCTCTTCGGGCGGATGTTCGGCCGCCGCCGGCTGGCCAGCCAGATCTCTCCGAACAAGACGGTCGAGGGCTTCGTGGCCGGCCTCGTGTTCGGGTTCGCGGCGGTCTTCTTCACCGTGTACCACGAGCCGGCGGCGGTGCCGCTGGCGCCGTTGCACGCCGTCGCGCTGGCGCTGGCGGTGACGATCGCGGCGCCTCTCGGCGACCTCTTCGAGAGCTACCTGAAGCGAGACATGGGGGTGAAGGACACCGGCACGGTGCTGGGTGGCCACGGCGGCGTCCTCGACCGCATCGACGCGCTCCTGCTGGCCGGCGCTGCGGCCTACTTCGTCGCGCTGGCGATCGGCCGGGCCTAACATCCGGATGTGGCACCGGAACGTCGCTGGAAGCTTCTGAACCCGCTTCGCGGCGTGCGGACGCTGACCGAGGCCGGGTCGCAGGGGGCGCCGGTCGAACGGGCGCTCGAGGTGCTGAAGAAGCAGCGCCCCGACCTGGAGGTCGCGGGGCGGACGTGGTTCGGCTGGGAGCTGCCCGAGCAGCCTCGGGGGCGCTACCTGGCGGTCGGAAACGACCAGCGCGGCTACGTCGTCGACGCCGTCTCTGGCCACGTCCTCTGGGAGCGGGCGATCGAGAGCCGCAGGGATCTTCCGCGCTCGCTCACCGCGCTTCACTGACCGTCGCCGCGGCCGGAGTTGCGTCGCCGCCACGCAGGATGGAACAAAGGGGCCAGGCCCCCTTGTTCCACGACGCTGATTTGTTGGTGAACCGTGACGGCCCCCCAGGCGGCGCCAATGCGCCTGAGTACACTGGGACAGATGAGAAGCGTGTGCGTCCTCGGCGCCACCGGCTCGATCGGCGTCCAGGCGCTCGAGGTGGTCGCGGCAAACCCAGAGCTTCGGATCTGCGGCCTGGCCGCCGGCGGCCGCGTCGATGAGCTGCTGGCCGCCGCCGCTGCCTGCGCGGCGCCGACGATCGCCCTCGCCGACCCGGCCGCGGCCGGCGCCGCCCGGGAGCGCTTCGCCGGCCGCGTCGAGTCCGGCCCGGAGGGGGTGCTCGAGCTCGTTCGAAGCTGCGGCGCCGACATCGTCCTGAACGGCGTGGTCGGCGCGGCCGGGCTGGAGGCGACCCTGGAGTCCTTCGCCGCCGGCGCCGACGTCGCGCTTGCCAACAAGGAGTCGCTGGTGGCCGGCGGCGACCTCGTGATCGACGCCCAGCGCCGCTCTGGCCGGCGCCTGCTTCCGGTGGACAGCGAGCACTCGGCGCTTGCCCAGTGCCTGGAGGGCGCACCGTCGGAGACGATCGCCGGCCTGGTCATCACCGCCTCCGGCGGGCCGTTCCGCGGCCGAACTGCCGAGGCGCTCGCCGACGTGACGCCGGCCCAGGCGCTGCGCCACCCGACCTGGCGGATGGGCGACAAGATCACGATCGACTCGGCGACGCTGATGAACAAGGGCCTGGAGTTGATCGAGGCGCACTTCCTGTTTGACCAGCCGTACCGGGCGATCGAGATCGTCGTCCACCCGCAGTCGACCGTGCACGGCATGGTGCGCTTCCGCGACGGCGCGCTGATCGCCCACCTCGGCCACCCCGACATGCGGGTGCCGATCAGCTGGGCGCTCAGCTACCCCGACCGCGCCGCCACGCCGGCGCGGACGCTCGACATGTCCCAGCCGTGGTCGCTCGACTTCGAGCCGCCCGACCTGGAGAGCTTCCGCTGCCTGGCCCTCGCCCGCGCCGCCGGCGAGCGCGGAGGCACCGCGCCGGCGGTGCTGAACGCCGCCAACGAGGTGGCCGTCGCCGCCTTCCTGGACGGCGCGATCCGCTTCCCCGACATCGCCGCCGTCGTCGAGCAGGCGCTCGAGCGCGTCCCCGCCGAGCCGGCGGCGTCACTGGAGCCGGTGCGCGAGGCCGACGCCCGCGCCCGCCGGGCGGCCGGCGAGCTGACCGGAGCGGCCGCGTGAGCTATCTGATCGCCATCGTCGGCCTGCTCGTGCTGGTTCTGATCCACGAGCTCGGGCACTTCAGTGGCGCCAAGGCCACCGGCATGTGGGCGATGCGCTTCTCGATCGGCTTTCCGCCCTTCGTCCTCCGGCGGAAGGTTGGCGAAACCGAGTACACGCTGGGAGCGATCCCGCTCGGCGGCTACGTCAAGATCCCCGGCATGCTTCGCCCGGAGGCGGACGACCTGTACGCGGTGGACGACGTCCTGCTCCGGAACGAGGGCTTGCCGACGGACGCGGCGACGGCGCTCGGCGAGTCGGCCGACATTACCCGCGGCCACCTGCGGGCTGGACGCTGGGACGCCGCCCGCGAGTCGATCGGCGCCGTCCGCGAGGCGCTCGCGGGAACCGGCGACGCGCTCTCCGACCGCGACCGGGGGCGGGTGTCGAAGAACCTCGAGCGCCTCCAGGAGTCGCTCGACCCGCGGGCCTACTGGCGCTCCAGCCGGATTCGGCGCCTGATCGTCATCCTTGCCGGCCCGGCCACCAACATCGTCGCCTGCTTCCTGATCCTGGCCGTGGTTGCAGTGATCGGCCGCCCCGAGGGGTACATCGTGCCGACCGTGCACGCGGTGTTCGCCAAGACGCCCGCCGCCACCTCCGGCCTGCGCGCCGGCGACCGGCTGGTTTCCATCAACGGCGTCCACGGCTCGGTGAACAGGCTGCGGCAGGTGATCCAGGGAAGCGACGGTCACGTCGTTCGCGTCGTCGTCCGCCGCGACGGCAAGACGGTCGCACTGAAGCCGGTGCACAGCCAGCTGGTGGGCGGCTCGTACAAGCTCGGATTCGAGTTCAACGCGCGCATCATCGAGCGCTCGTATCCGGTCTGGCAGGCTCCCGGCCTGGCCTGGGGCGACATGTGGCGGCTGACCACCGGAACCATCAGCGCGATCGGCAACGTGGTCACCCCGGCCGGGCGCTCCCAGCTGCACAGCGTGGTCGGCATCGTCTCGGTGTCGGCCGACGAGGTGCACTACGGCGCCGGCTACTACCTGACCCTGCTCGCCGACGTCTCGCTCGCCCTGGCCATCTTCAACCTGCTCCCGTTCCTGCCCCTGGACGGCGGCCATGTGCTGATGATCGCGCTCGAGAAGCTGCGCGGCCGGATGGTCTCGCGGGCAACCTTCGAGCGCGTGTCGGTGGTCGGGATCGCGCTCATGGCGCTGCTTTTCGTGACCGGCCTGCACAACGACATCGGCCAGCTGATCTCGACGCCTTCGCCGTGATCCGGACGCCCCCGATATCCTGCCGCTGATGGCTTCGCGACTCCAGATTCGGGTCGGGGACGTGCCAGTCGGCGGCGGTGCGCCGGTCGCCGTCCAGTCGATGACGACGACCCAGACTTCGGATGTCGACGCGACACTGGGCCAGATCGCGCGGCTGGCCGAGGCGGGCTGTGAGCTCGTGCGGGTGGCGGTGCCCGGCCGCGCGGATGCCGACGCGCTACCGCAGATCGTCGAGCGCTCGCCGCTGCCGGTGATCGCGGACATTCACTTCAACGCCTCGCTGGCGCTGCGGGCGATCGAGGCCGGGGTCGCCTCGGTGCGGATCAACCCGGGGAACATCGGCGGTGCCGACAAGGTGGAGCAGGTGGTGGCGCACGCGAAAGCGGCGGGTATCCCGATGCGTATCGGCGCCAACTCGGGGTCGTTGCCCGATCACCTGCGCCAGTTCGCGACCAACGACCCGGCCGGGGCGCTGGTCGAGGCGGCGCTCGAGGAGGTGCGGCTGCTGGAGCGGCTGGACTTCCACGAGTTCAAGATCTCGGTCAAGAGCTCGTCGGTGCCGACGATGCTGGCGGCCTACCGGCAGCTCGCCGAGCGGGTGCCCTATCCGCTGCATCTGGGTGTCACCGAGGCCGGGCCGGCGTTCACGGGGACGGTCAAGAGCTCGATCGGGATCGGCGCCCTCCTGGCAGAGGGGATCGGTGACACGATCCGCGTCTCGTTGACCGCCGACCCGGTTGAGGAGCCTCGGGTCGGTTGGGAGATCCTGCGTGTGCTCGGCCTCCGCCACAAGGGGCCGGTGATGATCGCCTGCCCGTCCTGCGGCCGCACCAATGTCGACGTGCTGGCACTCGCCGACGAGGTCGAGTCGCGGCTTAGCGGCTATCGGGAAGTGTTCGAGGTGGCGGTCATGGGCTGCGCGGTGAACGGCCCCGGGGAAGCGGGCGACGCCGATTTCGGGATCGCCGGTGGCCGCGATGCGGGCTTCATCTATGCCCACGGAGAGGTGCTCCGCAAGGTGCCGCAGTCGGCGCTGGTGGACGAGCTCTTCCGCGAGATCGACGCCTGGATCGGGCAGGGGATGGCGCGTCCGCAGCGGAAGCTGCGCAAGCTCCGGCTCCCCGTCGCACAGGTGTAGAGTGCGGCCATGAGAAACGCCAACAAAGCATCCGTGGCACGCAAGGCCGCGGTCTCCTACGGCACCTACATGATCATCCGGCGGGCGATCTCCCGGCAGGTCAACCGGGTGCGCCCCCAGGAGCCGCGCTCGAAGCGATGGCGAAAGCCGATCGCCGGCGGCACGGCGGTGGTGCTGGCCGCAGGCGCGGCCGGCGCGGTGGCCGTCCGCCAGCGGCGCCGCCAGCCCGTCGAGAGCTGACCCGTCTGCCGAGCCGGGGTGCCGTCACCCCGGCTCGGTAGACTGCGGATCCCGTGCCGAGCCAGCCGCCGTACGTCCACCTACACGTCCACAGCGAGTATTCGATCCTCGACGGGGCGTGTCGGATCGGGCCGATGGTGGACAAGGCCGTGGAGTTCGAGATGCCCGCCATCGGGCTCACCGATCATGGGTCGATGGCGGGCGCCGTCGAGCTCACGCGGCTCGCCGGCAAGGCCGGGATCAAGCCGCTTCTGGGCTGCGAGATCTACGTCGTCGACGACCACACGGCGCGGCCGCAGCGGGAGCGCCGCGGCCATCTGACGCTGCTCGCCGAGACCGATGCCGGGTACCACAACCTGGTTCGGCTGGTGTCCGCCGGATACCTGGACGGCTACTGGTACAAGCCGCGGGTCGATCTCGACCAGCTGGCCGAGCATGCCGACGGCATCATCGCGCTCTCCGGCTGCCTGTCCGGGCGCGTCTGCAAGGCGCTTGCCGACGGCAGCCGCGAGGGCGCCCGCGAGGAGCTCGACAAGCTGGTCCAGATCTTCGGGCGCGAGGACGTCTACGTCGAGGTGCAGGACGGCGGCATCGACATCCAGACGCAGATCAACCCGACCCTGGTCGAGCTGGCCGGTGAGGCGGGGCTGCCGATGGTGGGGACCGGCGACGTCCACTACCTGACCGCGGCCGACGCGATCCCGCACGAGGCGCTGCTCTGCATCCAGACCGGCGACACGCTGGACAATCCGAACCGCTTCAAGTTCTCCAACCACGGCTTCTACCTGCGATCGCCCCAGGAGATGCACGACCTGCTGGCCGCCCAGTTCGGCGAGGAGCTGATGCGGCACACGGTGGAGATCGCCGAGCGCTGCTCGGCCCAGCTCGACCTGCGCGCGACGCACCTGCCGCGGTTCGCCGTGCCGGAGGGCAAGACCGCCGTCGGCTACCTGCGCGAGCTGGCCGAGGCGGGGCTGCGGGAACGCTACGGCAAGGAGACGCCAGAGCTTCGCGAGCGGCTCGAGTTCGAGCTCAAGACGATCGAGGAGATGGGGTTCCCGGACTACTTCCTGATCGTCTGGGACTTCATCCGCTTCGCCCACCAGGAAGGGATCTCGGTTGGCCCCGGGCGCGGCTCGGCCGCCGGGTCGCTGGTCGCCTACTGCCTGCACATCACCGACCTCGACCCGATCGGCTACAAGCTCCTTTTCGAGCGCTTCCTGAACCCCGGCCGGAAGTCGATGCCCGACGTCGACGTCGACTTCGCCGTGGCCGGGCGGGAGCGGGTCATCAACTACGTGGCCGAGAAGTACGGCCGCCGGAACGTCGCCCAGATCATCACCTTCGGCAAGATGCAGCCGAAGGCGGCCATCAAGGACGCCGGCCGTGTCATGGGCATCCCCTACGGGGTCGTCGACCGGATCGCCAAGCTGGTCCCGGAGGGCCCCAAGATCAGCTTCGAGATGTGCATGAAGCAGGGCGCCGAGTTGCGCAAGGCCTACGACGGCGACGAGACGGCGCGCCAGATCGTGGACATGGCGATGCCGCTCGAGGGGGTCGTCCGCAATGACTCCATCCACGCCGCTGCGGTGGTGATCGGCGACAGGCCGCTCACGGAGTACCTGCCGCTGCAGCAAAAGGGGGTCGACTCGGAGCTGGTGACCCAGTTCGCGATGGGTGACGTGGAGGCACTGGGCCTGCTCAAGATGGACTTCCTGGGCCTTCGCAACCTGGACGTGATCGACCGCGCAGTCGACCTGATCGAGCAGACGACGGGCAGCCGCCTGGTCATGAACGAGCTGCCCCTGGACGACGCCAGGACGTACGAGATGATGGCCCGGGGCGACGCGACCGGCGTCTTCCAGTTCGAGTCGTCGGGGATGCGCGAGGCGCTGCGCTCGGTGCGGCCGACCCGCTTCGAGGATCTGATCGCGCTGAACGCCCTCTACCGGCCGGGGCCGATGCAGAACATCCCCCACTACGCCGCGCGGCGGAACGGCCGCGAGCAGTTCACGTACGCCGACCCGCGCCTGGAGCCGATCCTGGCCGAGACGGTCGGCATCTCGGTCTACCAGGAGCAGCTGATGACGATCGCCCGCGAGATCGCGGGATTCACGCCGGCCGAGACGGACGACCTGCGCAAGGCGGTGGGCAAGAAGATCGCCAGCCTGATGGGCTCGCTGAAGGAGAAGTTCGTGGCCGGCTGCGTGGCCAACGGCTGCTCCGAGGCGCTCGCCCAGCAGCTCTGGAGCGACAACGAGCGAAGCGCCGATTACTCCTTCAACAAGTCCCACTCCGCCTGCTACGCGCTCACCGCCTACCGCACCGCCTATCTGAAGGCGAACCACCCTGCCGAGTACATGGCTGCGCTGATCTCCTCGGTCATGTCGACCAAGGACCGGGTTCCCTTCTACGTCGCCGAGTGCGCCGACATGGGCATCGAGGTGCTGCCACCCGACGTCAACGAGAGCCAGTCCGACTTCGCGGTCGTCGACGGCAAGATCCGCTTCGGCCTGTCCGCCGTCAAGAACGTCGGCGAGGGGGCTGTGCGGCTGATCATCGAGGCCCGCCAGGAGCGCCCCTTCGAGTCGATCTGGGACTTCTGTGAGCGGGCGGACGCCAGCGTGCTCAACCGCCGAATGGTGGAGAGCCTGGTCGCCTGCGGCGCGCTCGACTGCACCGGGGCCTCGCGGCGGGGGATGACCGAGGTCCTGGAGCAGGCGCTGCAGTCGGGCCAGAAGGTGCAGCAGGACGCCATGATGGGCCAGTCCTCGATCTTCGACATGGTGGGTGAGGGCGGCGGCAGCGACGGTGGTCTGGCCCGCGTGCACCCGGCGGTGTCGGGAGACGAGTGGGAGCGCGACGAGCTGCTGCGGCGCGAGAAAGAGGTGCTCGGCCTCTACGTGTCGAGCCATCCGCTGACCCCGATCCGGGCCCAGCTGGCGCGTCAGGTCGACGTGCCGCTCGGCCAGGTCGAGACGCTCCGCGACGGCCAGGTGGTGACGGTCGGCGGGATTGTCTCCTCGGTCCGCCAGCTGGTCACCAAGCGCGGCGACACGATGGCCTTCGTCGAGCTCGACGACATCAGCGGGACCGTCGAGGTGACCGTCTTTGCGAAGACCTGGGCGCAGGCGCGCGATGTCCTGCGAGCGGATGCGGTGGTGGTCGTGAAGGGCCGCGTCGAACGGCGCACCGAGTCGGAGGTGAAGCTGATGGCGATCGAGGCGGCGCCGTTCGCCGCCTCCGCCGACTTCGGGGTGGTCAAGCTGCGAGTCGACGCGCGGCTGGCGCCGGCGACGGTGATCCAGGAGCTCAAGCACCTGATCGGCGAATACCCGGGCGAGGCGCCGGTGGAGCTGCGGGTGGAGACATCGGCCGGGGCGAAGGTGCTGCGGTTCGGCACCGATTACCGCGTGAAGCCGGACGGCGACTTCATGGCCGAAGCGAAGGCGCTGCTCGGCGAAGCAGCCTTGGCCTAACTAACGAGGCGTATGCCACGCCGGCGACGCCGGCGTGAATACGCGAAGGCCACCAGCAGTCCGCCGGCCCCGGGTGCCAGGTCTGTAAGGAGTTACCACCGGGGAGTACAGTCAGCGACCGGTCGTTACAGGCCTGGCTCCCCCCAGCCGCCACCGTGGAGTACAGATGGCCGCTGAGGGCGAGAACGGTGGTGGTGGCACCAGCCTCAATAGATCGGCGCAGTGGCGACGTTCTGGGCGCCGCCCAGGAGCGGCAGGCCGAAGTTCTGCTCGATCGCCCGGGTCAGGCTGTAGTGGCTGTAGAAGGCGTTCGTCGGTCCGGCCGGCAGCCGTGCCGAGACGAGGATGGTCACCACCTGGCAGGTCGCCTTGTTGGCGTTGTAGAAGGTCTGGTTGGAGCAGTCGATGCCCCAGTTGCCCTTGTTCAGCACCGAGCCCTCGTTCGACTCGTCCCAGGTGATGACGACGAGCGTCCGCCCGGCCTGGTAGCTGGGCGTCGCCACGATCGCCTGCATCAGCTGCTTGATGTACTGGTCGCCGAGCTTGATCCGGTCGGCCTTGGTGGCGCCCGTCTCGTTCTCGCACGTCCCGGTCTGCCAGTGCACGTCATAGCAGTCGTCGGGCGCGATCCACGCGAACTGCGGCAGCCTGTCGCCGGCGATGTCGTTCCACATGTTCGGGTCGGCCGGCACGTCGTACTTGGCGCAGGTGTTGTCGCCCTTGGAGCCGAGGTCGGTGTACCAGAAGGCGGGGTTATGGCCGCTCCGGTACTGCGGCACCGAGCTGGTGTTGGAGTGGCAGTTGCCGGGCATCGACTGGTTGTAGTCGCGCCAGCTGCCGCCGGCGACGTTGAGCTGGTGGAAGATGTTGTCGGCCGAGGTGCTGCATCCGAGACAGGTCGTGAAGCCCCCACCGGTGACCGCCAGGTAGTTGGGGAAGCTGGGGTGCGTCTCGCCGGCAGCGTTCGTCTCCAGCCGGCAGTCGTTGCCGAGCAGATGGGTATAGGCGGCGTCGGGCGCCGACTGCCAGGCCTGGTAGGTGAGGTTCTCATCCATCAGGACGACGATGTGGGCGTACGGCGCGCTGCTCTGCGAGACCGCCCCGCAGGGGTTGTTGACCGTCGCGCCGCCGCCCCCTCCGCCGCCGGCCGGGGTGGTGACGGGGGCCGACGCCGAAACGGCGGAGACGTTCCCGGCCGCGTCGAAGGCGTCGATCGTGTAGTGGTACGTCGTCTGTGGACTGAGCCCGTTGTCCGTCCACGACGTCGCGGTGCCGCCGACCGTCATCACCTTCGTCCCGTCGCGCATGACGTCGTACCCGGTCACCCCGACGTCGTCGGTGCTGGCGTTCCACGTGACGGTGGCAGACGTCGAGCTGTTGGCGGTCGCCGTCACGCCGGTGGGTACCGACGGCGGTCCCTGGTCGCCGGTCTGGCCGGCGGTCAGGCTGAGGTCGTCGATGTCGAAGCTGGCCCCGGTGGTCGGCGCTCCGTCCTGGACGTTCACCGTCAACTGGTCGCCGCTGTGCGCCACCGTGTAGGAGACGGGGGCGAAGGCTGTCCAGGCGGTGCTCGCGACGAGGCAGCTCTGCGCCGAGCCGACGGTGCTCGTGCCGCCGGCCGGAGTCTCCTTCAGGATCAGGCAGACCGACTGCCCGGCCGAGGCGCTGCTGACGAAGCCGGTCAGCGTGTACGCCGCGCCGGCGGCCGCCGAGGTTACCGGCTTCTTGCTGGTGTAGGCGTAGTCGCGGGCGGCGGCCGACGCGGTCAGCCTGGCGGCGTGGCCGCCGTTGTGGCCCGTCACCAACGTCAGCGTGCCACCGCTGCCGCCCCAGCCCGTCAGTGAGCCGCTGCCGGTGCCTTCGAAGGTGCCGTTCGGGAGCAGGTTCCCGGCGGCCACCGCGGCGGCGCTGGTGAGCCCGACCGGCGCGGCGCAGAGCGCGGCCACCGCTGCCAGCCTGGCAGCCCGGGAACGCCACGCGGTCCCTGGAGCACGCCTCATACCATGGGACACCGTATCGAGCTTCGAAGAGCGGTTCAACCGCGGCGGCCGGCGGTGTCCGTCGGGATCCGTAGAATCAGCGGTGTGACCGTTTCCGACCTTGAGCTGGACCTGGACGTCTTTCAGGGCCCGTTCGACCTGCTGTTGGCCCTGGTCATGCGCGAGGAGATCGAGCTCTCCGAGGTGCCGATCGCCGAGATCGTGGTCGCCTTCGTCGAGCGCATGCAGGAGCGCGGCGAGATCGACCTCGACTCGGCGTCCGAGTTCCTCGTGCTGATCGCGGCCCTGCTCGAGATCAAGGTGCGGCTGCTCTTCCCGGGCGAGGAGGACGACGAGCTCGAGGAGCTGACCGCCGAGCAGGCGGAGGCCGAGCTGATCGAGCGGCTCATCGAGTACCGCCGCTACGCCGCGTCCGCCCGCTGGCTGGGCGATCGGACCGCGGATCTGCGCGTCTTCCGGACCGGCCCGGCACCCCTGGCGCCGCGGCCCGACCCGGTGGTGGAGGCGTTCAGCGAGGATCCCTGGCAGCTGCACGCCGTGATCGGCCGCCTGTTGACGCCGCCGCCGAAGATCGACATCTCGTCGGTGCGGCGACGACTGGTGCCGGTGTCCGAGTTCCTCACCCGCTTCCGCGCGCTCCTGCGCGAGCGGCGCGGGTTCGCATTCGAGGAGGCGGTCGCCGGCCTCGACCCAATCTCCCAGGCGGCGGCCTTCCTGGCGATCCTGGAGCTGTACAAGGCCGGTGAGGCGGATCCCGTCCAGGACGAGCTCTTCGGCCCCATCCGCGTCGCCCGGGGCAGCGGCAAGGCTGCGCCGCAACCGGCGCCGGCCGAGACCGAGCCGTCCCAGATCGACCGGGCGATCGCGTGAGCGAGCTGACGCATAGCGTCGAGGCGCTCCTGTTCGTCGCCTCGGAGCCGCTCTCGGTACGCGAGCTGGCGGCCTACACCGACTCCTCCCCGGAGCGTGTCGAGCGGGCGCTCGATGCGCTGGCCGACCGCTACGTGGAGGGCCGCTCGGGCGTCGTCCTTGAGAAGGCGGCGGGTGGCTGGGGCTTCCGGGCGTCTCGCTCTGCGGCCGCCGTCTGCGCCCGCATGGTCAACCGTCCGCAGACCCGCGGGCTGTCCCAGGCAGCGCTCGAGACGCTCGCCATCGTCGCCTACCTGGGCCCGGTTTCGCGGCCCGAGATCGCTCGCATCCGCGGCGTCGCCGCCGACGCCGGGGTAGCCGGCCTGCTGGAGCGCGGCCTGGTCGAGGAGGCCGGCCGGGCCGACACCATCGGCAATCCAGTGCTCTACCGCGTGACGACCGCGTTCTCCCGCATGTTCGGCCTCGAAGAGGGGGTGGCGAGCCTACCCGGCCTGGCCGAGTTCGACCTCTCGGACGCCGATCACGAGGCGCTCCGCGCCAGGCTGCACCTGGTCGCCGACCAGCGTGACGGAGCGGCTTAACCGCTACCTGGCGGGCGCCGGCGTCGCCTCTCGCCGTGCCGTCGAGGAGCACATCCGGGCCGGCCGGGTGACGGTCAACGGGATGGTCGCCGGCCTGGCGACCAGGGTCGGCCCCGACGACGACGTGCGCCTGGACGGCCGCCCGGTGCTGCGCCGGCCGCCGCGGACGGTGCTTCTGAACAAGCCGGCCGGGGCGGTCACCACGGCACGCGACACGCACGGCCGGCCGACGGTGGTGAGCCTCGTGGGCGGAGACGACCGGCTGTTCCCGGTCGGCCGCCTCGACCTCGAGACGACCGGGGTGCTGCTCCTCACGAACGACGGCGACCTCGCCCATCGGCTGATGCATCCGCGCCACCAGGTGGAGAAGGAGTACCGGGCGACCGTCGAGGGCGAGCCGGGGCCGGAGGCGCTCCAGAAGCTGCGCCGGGGGATCGCTCTCGAGGACGGGATGACGGCGCCGGCATCGGTGCGGCTGGAAGCGGCGAATGTGGTCAGCCTGACGATCCACGAGGGCCGGAACCGGCAGGTGCGGCGGATGCTCGCCGCGGTCGGACATCCGGTCGTCGCGCTCGAGCGCACCCGCTACGCGTTCCTGACCGTCGACGAGCTGGCGCCGGGCGCCTGGCGGGAGCTCGGCGACGAGGAGCTTCGGAGGCTGCGCGGTGCATGACGCGGTCGTCGTCGGCGCCGGGCTCTCGGGGTTGACGGCCGCCCACCGCCTGGCAGCTGCAGGGGCCGGCGTGGTCGTCCTGGAGGCGGCCGGCCGGGTCGGCGGTCGGGTGTGGACGCGAACCGATCGCGGGATCCGCTGGGAGGCGGGCGGCGAGGCGGTGGACGCGGCCAACGAGCGCCTGCGCGGGCTGGCCGGCGAGCTCGGGGTGCCGCTGGTGGCGTCCGGGGTCGGCTGGGGTGACCACGGGCCGTCACCCTCGCGGGCCTGGGTCGCCGGCCGATCGGGCTTCGCGGTGCCCGGCGCCTACAGTGCCCTGCTGGACGAGATCGATCGGTTGGGCCGGGCGCCCGACCCGGCCGCCGACCAGGTATCGGTGATGGGGTGGATGGCCGATCACGGCGCGCCGCCGTTCGATCGCGCCGTCGCCCAGACGATGATCTCGGTGGCGGCCTCGACGATGCCGCTGCCGCGCATGTCCCTGCTGGCGCTGGCCGTCAAGGATGCCGCCCGCGGCGGCCCCCGGTCGGACTCGGCGTTCCGGTTCGGCGAGGGGGCGGGGAGTCTCGCCGATGCGCTCACCGCGACGCTCGGCGATCGCATCCGGCTGGGATCGCCGGTGGTCGAGGTGCGGCAGTGCCAGGGCCGCGTCGACCTGCGCACCGCGGCCGGCCAGACGGTGCGGGCGGGGCGGGCGGTGGTAGCACTGCCGCTGCACGCGCGCGCTCGCATCCGCGGCCTTCGGCGACCGCCGGCCGGTGCCGCCTATGGGGTCGCCGTGAAGTCGCTGATCGAGCTCGACCGCCCGCTGCCCGAGGGCGTGCCGACGTCGGTGGTAACCGACTCGGTGGTCGGCTACGCCTATCGGAAGGACGAGCGAACGCTGGGCAGCTTCGTCGGCGCGGCGCCCGCCGCCCGTATGGCTGCGCTCTCCGACGAGCGGGCGCTGGAGGCTGTCGGTGCGGTGCTCCAGCGGTTGCTCGGCGTACGCGCGACGTACGTCACCCGGGTCGTGTACCCTCGGAGTTACCTGATTCTGGCACCGGGACAGTTGACGACGTGGGGGGACGCGCTTCGCGAGCCGGATGGGCTCGTGCATGTCGCGGGCGCCGAGGCATCCCTTCTGCCGAGCTTCATGGAAGGGGCCGTGCGCGCCGGTGAGCGCGCAGCTGAGGAGATTGTTGGATGAGCGAGCGAACGACACCCGTGATCCTGGCCGAGGGCGTCGGCGTCCGCCTCGGCGGGGCCTCCCGGGCGCTCTTCGAGGTCGCCGGCAGGCCGCTCGTCGACCGCTGCCTGGACGTTGTCGAGGACGAGGGCTTCGCCCGGCCGCTGGTGGTCACGGGCCACCAGGCGCGGGAGGTCGAGGCGCACGTGGGAAGCAGGGCCCAGGTCATCCGCAACCCCTGGTATGCGGAGCGGACGACCTTCCACGGCCTGCGGCTGGCCGTCGACCAGGCACCGCAGGGGCGCCTGCTGGTGATCGACTGCGAGGTGGTCGTGATGCCGCGGGTGGTGCGGATGGCGGCAGCCGCCACGCCTGACCTGGCGGTGCTCGTCCAGCCTGGGCAGCCTCCGCCGGACGCCGTCAAGATCTCCATGCGCGGGCCGCGCGTGACCGGGATCTCCCGCGATCCCCAGGCGGGCGGGAGCGCCACCTTCATCGGCATCTCGGTGCTGCGGCCGCGGGCCCGCGCGGCGTACGCGCTCACGGCCGACCGGGCGACCGAGGCGGGGCAGATGGACCTCGAATATGAGGCCTTGTACGACCGCATGTGCAGCGAGCTGGACGTGCGCGCGATCGCCGTGCCGGAGGACGCCTGGGCCCAGATCGACGCCGTCTCGGACGTCCCCGACGCCGAGCACCTGGTCGCCCGCAGCAATCTGGCGATCGCGGGCGACTAGAACCAGAAAGGGCTAGGCGGGGAAGTCGGAGCGGTCGCGGACGCTCTCGAAGTCGGCGTCGCCACGCGCCCACTCCGCCATCCGGGGGTCGAGCTCGATCGCCCGCGCCAGATGGACGATCGCCTGCTCCCGCTGGCCCGCCAGCGCCTCGTAGCAGGCCAGGTTGTAGAGCAGCGTCGGCCGCTCCGGATGCTGATCGAGACCGTCGGCGACCAGACGCAGGGCGCCCTCGTGATCTCCTGACTGGGAGAGCGCGAAGGCCGGCGCGTAGTACTCCCACGGGGACGGCCGGTAGGGCTCGCCGGGCGTGCCTCCGAACGCGAGCACGATCGTGTCCGGCTCGGTGGACACCGCGGCTCGCCGCGACTCCGGATCGCGGACGAAGACGAGAGTGCCCTGGGGCGCCGCGATCTCGCTGCCGTCGACCTCGAAGCGGGCGCCGCCGCGCAGCACCACGTACAGCTCCTCGTGCCCGGCGGCGCCGCCGCCGGTCTCGGTGTGCTCCTCGATTACGTGCTCGCCCGCCTCGCCGGCCAGGAACGCGTTGACGCCGAAGCTGGAGATCCCCAGGTGCCGGCGGACCGGCTTCCAGGGTGGGGCCCCATCTGTGGGAAGCGTGGGGATGTCGTCCACGTGGGCGGCGTCGAACGCCGGCTCGTCACCGCTCATTCGGCCACGAATCCCATCGCCTGCTTGATGGCCGCGAGCGTGACCGAGGACACCGCCCGCGCCTGCTCGGCGCCGGCCGTCAGCGTGGCGCTCAGCTGCCCGGGATCGCGCACGAGCTCCTCGTAGCGCTCGCGTACCGGACGCAGGTACTCGATCACCGCGTCGGCGACATCCGCCTTGAATTGGCCGTAGCCGGCTCCGTCGTAGGCATCCTCGACCTGCTCCGGGCTGCGGTCGGTGGCGACCGCCATGATCTCTATCAGGTTGGCGATGCCTTCCTTGCCCTCGCCGCGGGCCACCTCGCGGCCGGAGTCGGTGACCGCCGAGCGGATCTTGCGGGCGATCGCCTCGGGTGGGTCGGTGACCAGCACCGTGCCCAGAGGCGTGCCGCCGGTGGTCGACATCTTGTCCGTCGGCACCTGCAGGTCCATGACCCGTCCGCCGGTGCGCGGGATCGCCGCCTCCGGCACCACCAATGTGTCGCCGAAGCGCGAGTTGAAGCGCTGGGCGACGTTCCTGGCCAGCTCCAGGTGCTGGCGCTGGTCGTCGCCGACCGGCACCCGGTCCGCCTTGTAGAGGAGGATGTCGGCCGTCATCAGCACCGGGTAGGTGTAGAGCGCCGCCGCCACCGAGTCGCGGCCCGCGCCCTTGTCCTTGAGCTGGGTCATCCGGTTCAGCTCGCCCATGGTGGCGACGGCGCCCAGCAGCCACGCCGCCTCGGCGTGCTCGTGCAGGTGGCTCTGCACGAAGAGCGCGCAGCGGGCGGGATCGAGGCCGGCGGCGAGCAGGGTGGCCGCGGTGTCGAGGGTGTTCTCGCGCAGCGCTGCGGGGTCGTAGGGGACCGTGATCGCGTGCAGGTCGACGATGCAGTAGAAGGCCTCGTGGGCGTCCTGGTCGGTGACGTAGTGGCGGATCGCCCCGATGTAGTTTCCGAGGTGCTTGCGCCCGGTCGGCTGGATCCCTGAGAGCACCCGTGTCATGGGCCGCCATGCTACCGGCGGTCGCCTGCCCGGGCCCGCCGGTTCCCGTCGGTAGACTTGTTTTCCGATGGCAACGACGTCGCAATCCTGGTCGCCCGCGTCGTGGCGCGAGCGCGCAGCCCTGCAACAGCCCGACTGGCCCGACCCGGCACACGCCGAGCAGGTGGTCGAGCGCCTGGGCGGGCTGCCGCCGCTCGTCTTCGCGGGCGAGGCGCGGCAGCTCCAGGAGTCGCTGGGCGACGTCGCCGGCGGCCGTGCATTCCTGCTCCAGGCAGGCGACTGCGCGGAGTCGTTCCACGACTTCTCGGCTGTCAGCATTCGCGAGAAGCTGAAGATCATGCTCCAGATGGCGGCGGTGCTGACCTACGGGTCGATGCTCCCGGTCGTCAAAGTCGGGCGGATCGCGGGCCAGTTCTCGAAGCCCCGGTCGGCCACCACCGAGACGGTGGACGGCGCCGAGATCCCCACCTTCCGCGGTCACATGGTGCACGGCGACGAGCCGACCGCGGCTGCCCGCACGTTCGACCCCGAGCGCATGCTCCAGGGCTACCACCAGTCGGCGGCCACCCTCAACCTGCTGCGAGCGTTCACCAAGGGCGGCTTCGCTGATCTGACCAAGGTGCACCTGTGGAACCAGGAGTTCGTCGCCAGCGCCCCGGAGGGCAGGCGCTACGAGCTGATCGCGACCGAAATCGAGCGTGCGCTGCGCTTCATGTCGGCCTGCGGGATCGACCTCGAGGCGGAGCGCCAGCTGCACGAGGTGGACGTCTGGACGAGCCACGAGGCGCTGCTCCTGGACTACGAGCAGGGCCTCACCCGGCGCGACTCGCTAACCGGTGACTGGTACGACTGCTCGGCCCACATGCTCTGGGTCGGCGAGCGCACGCGCAAGCCCGGCGGCGCGCACGTGGAGTTCCTCGCCGGCGTCCACAACCCGCTCGGCGTCAAGCTTGGCCCGACGGCGACCGCGGCCGAGGTGACGTCCCTCTGCGAGGCGCTCAACCCGCAGCGGATCCCCGGCCGGCTGACGCTGATCTCGCGCATGGGCGTCGACCGCGTCGGCGATCGCCTGCCGCCGCTCCTGCGTGCCGTCGCCCAGGCCGAGCACCCGGTCGTCTGGGTCTGCGATCCGATGCACGGCAACGTGATCCGCACCGGCTCCGGGTACAAGACCCGGCGTTTCGAGGACATCATGGGCGAGCTGCGAGGCTTCTTCGCCGCCTGCCATGAGGCCGGCGCCTGGCCCGGCGGCGTCCACCTGGAGTTCACCGGCGACCACGTCACCGAGTGCCTCGGCGGCTCCGAGGAGGTCCTCGAGGAGCAGCTGAACGTCAACTACATGACGCTCTGCGACCCCCGGCTGAACGCCCGCCAGTCGCTCGACCTGGCGTTCCAGGTGGCGGAGCTGATGCGGGCGGCGGACGAGTCGCGATGAATGTGGCGGTGGTCGGGCTGGGCCTGATCGGAGGCTCGGTGGGGCTTGCCGCGGGCGCGCGCGGCGATCGCGTCTCCGGGTACGACGCCGACGCCGAGGCGCGCGCGCAGGCAGCCGAGCTGGGTGCCGCGGGCGCCGTCCACGACACGCTCGAGGCGGCGGTCGCCGACGCCGAGATCACATTCGTCTGCGGTCCGGTGGCGCGGCTGCCGGAGCTGGTCGCGCAGTCGCTCGCTGCGGCTCCCGACGGGTCGATCGTGACCGACGTCGGCTCGACCAAGGCCCGCCTCGTGCGCTCTGCCGAGAGCCACCCCCGGTTCGTCGGCGGGCACCCGGTGTGCGGGTCGGAGGCGCGCGGCGTGGGCAGCGCCCGGGCCGACCTATTCGACGGCGCAACCTGGTTTCTGACGCCCGACGCCGGCACCGATCCGGTCGCCCACCGGGCGGTGCACGGGTTCGTCAGCGGGCTGGGCGCGCGGCCCGTGGCGATCGACGCCGAGGCGCACGACCGCCTGGTCGCGATCACCAGCCACCTGCCGCACGCCATCGCCAATGTGCTCGTGAACCAGGCCGGCAGCGGCCGGGTCGACGGCCACGACCCGCTGGCCGCAGTCGGCGGCTCGTTCCGGGACATGACGCGGGTGGCCGGCGCCAACCCGCGCATCTGGGTTGACATCTTCCTGGACAACCGCGGCTCGGTGCTGGAGGTGCTGCAGGAGCACGGCCGCCGCATCGAGGAGCTGACACGCGCGCTGGAGCGCGAGGACGCCGGCTTCCTGGCGCGCTGGATCGCCGAGGCGTCGGGCCATCGGCGCCGGCTGCTGGAGACCGCCTACGCGGCCGTTCCCGAGGAGCTCTACCGCGTCCGCGTGCACCTGCCCGACCGGCCCGGCGTGATCTCCGGGATCACCCAGGCGCTGGGCGCCGAGGGGATCAACATCGAGGACTTCGAGCTGCACCACCTCTCCGCCGACCGCGGCGGCACGGCGGTCATCCTGGTTGCCGGCGAGGAGCAGGCGCAGCGGGCGGTCGACCTGCTCGACGCCCAGGGCTATGGCGCGGTGGCGAGCGCGGCGGTGGACGCGTGAACGAGACAGGCAGCCTGCGCGTCTCGCCGGCCGGCGCGCTGCTCGGCGAGCTGACCGTGCCCGGGGACAAGTCCGTCAGCCACCGGGCAGTGATGCTGGGCGCGCTGGCCGAGGAGATGGTGACGGTGGACGGCTTCGGCGCCTCGGCCGACACGCTGGCAACCATCGACGCCTTCCGCCGGATGGGCGTTCGCATCGACCACCCGGAACTGGGGCACCTGGTCATCCAGGGCGTCGGGCTGCGCGGGCTGCGACCGCCCGACGGCCCGATCGACGTGGGCAACGCGGGCACCCTGATCCGGCTCCTGCCGGGGATCCTGGCCGGCCAGCAGGGCGAGTTCGTGCTGGACGGCGACGAGAGCATCCGCAGCCGTCCGATGCAGCGGATCGCGGTGCCACTGGCCGAGATGGGGGTCGATATCCAGACCACCGACGGCTACCCGCCGGTCACCGTCCGCGGTGGCGGCGTTCAGCCCATCGACTACCGGCCGCCGGTCGCTTCGGCACAGGTCAAGTCGTGCGTGCTCCTGGCCGGCCTGCACGCGGAGCGGGGGGTGACCGTGGTCGAGGAGCCGATCCCCACCCGCGACCACACCGAGCGGCTGCTCCAGCGCGCCGGAGTCCCGGTCGACCGGCGGCCCGGCCGGGTCGCGGTGTCGCCGGTCCGCGAGCTCGTGCTGCCGCACGTGGATGTGCCCGGGGACTTCTCGTCGGCCGCCCCGTTCATCGTCGCGGCGACGGTGCTTCCCGGCTCGAACCTGACGCTTCGGGGGATCGGCATCAACCCGACCCGTACCGGCCTGCTGGCCGTGATGGAGCGCATGGGCGCCCGGGTCGGGCTCTTCCGGCGCCGTTTTGCCGGCGGCGAGCCGACGGCCGACATCGAGGTGCGGCCGGCCGAGCTGGTGGCCGCCGACGTGACCGCCGAGATCGTGCCCTCACTGATCGACGAGCTGCCGCTTCTGGTGCTTCTGGCGAGCTTCGCCCACGGCACCACGACCATCCGCGGGGCGGGTGAGCTGCGGGTGAAGGAGTCCGATAGGATCGCCAGCGTGGTCGCGGCGCTGACCGCGGTTGGCGCCCACGTGCGCGGGCTCGATGACGGGTTCGAGGTGCGCGGCGTGCCCACCCGGCTGCGCGGCGGCAGCATCGATGCCGCCGGCGACCATCGGATCGCGATGGTCGGCGCCATCGCCGGCGCCTGCTCGCAGGAGGGGGTGACGATCGAGGGCTCCGACGCGCTCGGGGTGAGCTTCCCCGACTTCGCCGAGCGGCTGGCTGCGGTGTCGGCGTGATCGAGACGATCGACGGGCCGGCCGGCGTCGGCAAGAGCACCGTCGCCCGCGGCGTCGCCGAGCGGCTTGGACTGCCCTATGTCGACACCGGCGCGATGTATCGGGAACTGACCGCAGTGGCGCTCGAGCGCGGCACCGCCGCCGACGACGGCCCAGCCCTGGCCGCCCTGGTCGGCGACCGCCCCGCTGCCGGGACCGACATCCGCGCCGAGCGTATCTCACGGGTCGTCAGCACCGTCTCGCGGCATCCCGAGGTGCGGGAACGGATGCGCGAGCGCCAGCGCGAGCTTGCCGGCGCGGCGGCGGTCCTCGAAGGGCGCGATACGGGCACCCGCGTCTGCCCCGACGCCGATCTCAAGATCTACCTGACGGCGCCCGTCGCCGTCCGGGCCGCCCGGCGCGCCCCGCAGCTCGGGCTGCCCCTCGCGGAGGTCGCGCGGGCGATCGAGGAGCGCGACCGGCTGGATGCGCGGCAGATGCCGCCCGCGCCCGACGCACACCTGATAGATACCGGCGGCATGGATGCCGGCGAGGTCGTGCAGATCGTGCTGGCGCTCGCCCGGGAGCGGACGGCGTGACCGCGGCCGAGCGCCGCACCTGGCGGCTCCTGCGGATCTTCCTGAAGCCGCCGGTGCTGATCCTCCTGCGCCCGGTCGTGCACGGCCGCGAGCACGTGCCGCGCTCGGGGCCGCTGCTCCTGGTGTCCAACCACGAGTCCTTCTGGGACATCCCGCTGCTCGGCGCGGTGCAGCCCCGCGACCTCCGGTTCATGGCCAAGGCCGAGCTCTTCCGCTTCCCGCTCTTTGGCTCCTTCATGCGCGCCGGCGGGACATTCCCGGTGCGTCGTGGCGAGGCCGACCGGGAGGCGCTTCGGGTCGTGCACGACGCGATCGGCGGCGGCGACGTGGTCGCGATCTTCCTGCAGGGCCACCGGCAGGCGGAGCTGGACGGCGCCAAGGCCGGCGCCGGTCGTTGCGCGGTGGTCGAGGAGACGCCGGTGGTGCCGGTGGCGATCAGCGGCACCGGCAGCTGGCGCCCGGGCCGGCGGACGCACGTCTCGTTCGGTGCGCCGCGCAGCTACGGGCGGGGCGAGCGGCGGCCGGCCGACGCCTACCGGGAAACCGCGGACGAGCTGATGGCCGAGATCCGCCGACTGCACGAGCCGGGCCGGTGAGCGCTGCTCCGGACACGCGGACGCTGCTCGGCGTGGTCGCAGTGGTCGGCTTCCCGAACGCCGGCAAGTCGACCCTGATCAACCGGCTGACGGCCAGCCGGAAGACCGTCGTTCACGAGACGCCGGGAGTCACCCGCGACCGCAACGAGGTCGTCTGCGAGTGGGGGCGGGATGCCTTCGTCCTGGTCGACACCGGCGGCGTCGATGCCGGCGACGCCTCGCCGATGCAGGCCCAGGTGGCCGAGCAGGCTCGACATGCGGTGGAGGAAGCCGATCTGGTGCTCCTGGTCGTCGATGCGCGAGCCGGCCTTGCGGCCGGTGACGAGGAGATCGCCCAGATCCTTCGCCGCTCCGGGCGGCCGGTTGTCGTGGTGGCGAACAAGGTCGACGACCAGGCGCACGAGCAGGCGGCGCTCGAGCTGCACGCCCTCGGTCTCGGCGACCCGGTGCCGGTGTCGTCGCTGCACGGCCGCGGCACCGGGGATCTCCTCGACGCGGTGGTCGGCCGGCTGCACGAGATCGGCGCCGAGCGGGTCATGGAGGACGGGGACGAGATCCGCGTCGCCATCCTCGGCCGGCCCAACGTCGGAAAGTCGTCGCTGGTCAACGCCATCCTCGGCCGGCCGCGGGTGATCGTGGCGGATGCGCCGGGCACCACCCGCGACTCGATCGACACCGAGCTCTTGCGCGGGGACACGCGCTTCCGCCTGATCGATACCGCCGGTCTTCGCCGCAAGCGGCGCCACCGCCAGGGGGTCGAGTACTACAGCGAGCTGCGGGCGCTCCAGGCCGCCGAGCGGGCGGACATCGCGCTGGTTCTCGTCGACTCGTCCGAGGGCGTGGCGGAAGGCGATCTGAGCGTCGCGGACGAGGCGCGCAACGCGGGCTGCGCCACGCTCGTCGTGCTCAGCAAGTGGGACATCAGCCTCACCACCGTCGAGGATGCGTCCGACCGGCTCCAGGGGAAGCTCCGCCAGCGCCCCGCGATCGTCACGACGTCGGCGCTCACCGGGCGAAACGTCGACCGCCTGCTGGACGCCGTCGAGCGCCTCTTCGAGCGCTACACCTCGCGCGTGGGGACCGGCATCCTGAACCGGGCGATGCTCGAGATCTCGGCGCTGCGAGCGCCTCCGCGACGCGGCCGGCGGAGCCTCAACATGCTCTACGCGACGCAGTACAGGACGCGCCCGCCGCGGTTTAGGATCGTGGTCAACGACCGTGGGCTGGTGACCCGTGACTATGCGTACTTCGTCGAGAACCAGCTCCGCGCCAGGCTGGAGCTGGAGGGCTGCCCGGTGATCATCGACTTCCGGAGCAGGCGGTGAGGGTCGCCGTCGTCGGCGCGGGCAGCTGGGGCACGGCGTTCGGCCGCCTGCTGGCAATGACCGGCCATCAGGTGGTCCTCGTCTGCCGCGACCCGGAGCAGGCGGCGGCGATCAATCAGCACCACCGAAACCCCCGCTACCTGTACGACATCGCGCTGCCGCCGGAGTTGACGGCGAGTACCCTCGACGACGCGGAGCTGGCGGAGAGCGATCTGGTTGCAATCGCGGTGCCCAGCCGCGCCTACGGCGCGATCGTGGACGGCCTCGGCCGGCGTCTCGGCGCGGATACGGCGGTGCTCTCGATGACCAAGGGGCTTGACCCGGTCAGCCACCGTCGTCTGTCCGAGCTCCTCGTGCCGGAGGTGGGGGCGGCGCGGGTGGCGGTGCTTTCCGGGCCGAACCACGCCGAGGAGGTGGCGCGCGAGTTCCCCACCGCGTCGGTGGTCGCCAGCGAGTCGATCGAGCTTGCGCGGTCCCTTCGCGATGCGATCTCGAGCCCGGTGCTTCGGGTATACGCGTCGCGGGACGTGGTCGGCGTCGAGCTGTGCGCCGCGGCCAAGAACGTAATGGGACTGGCGGCCGGGATCTCGGACGGGCTCGGCTTCGGCGACAACGCCAAGGCTGCCATCATCACCCGCGGCATGGCCGAGATGTTCCGGCTGGGCGCGGCCTTCGGGGCCGAGGCGAGGACGTACGCCGGCATGGCCGGGATGGGCGATCTGGTCGCCACCTGCACCTCCCGGCACTCGCGCAACCGGCGGGCCGGGGAGTTGCTGGCCCAGGGAGTGCCGGCGGGCTGGATCGAGTCCGAGATCGGCCAGGTCGCCGAGGGCCTGACCACCGCACCGGTGCTGGAGGCGGTGGCGGCCGAGCGGGGACTGGAGCTGCCGATCACCTCCGCGGTCTGCCGCGTCGCCTTCTCCGGCCGGGATCCGCTGGATGCGCTGGCCGATCTGATGCGGAGAGAGCCAACGGAGGAGTGAGGGCGAGGACGGTGAAGGTTCCGCCCATCCGTTGCAGTACCATCCCGCGGATGCCATTCGAGCTCGAGAGCGGCGAGTTCCTGTTCACGTCCGAGTCGGTCACCGAGGGCCACCCGGACAAGGTCGCCGACCAGATCTCGGACGGCGTGCTCGACGAGGTGCTGCGGCGCGACCCCTCCGGCCACGTTGCCTGCGAGGTGCTGGTCACGACGGGGCTGGTCGTCGTCGCCGGTGAGATCACCACCGAGGCGTACGTCGACATCCCCCGCATCGTCCGCGACACGCTGAAGCAGATCGGCTATACCAGCGCCTCCTTCGGCTTCGACTATCTGACCTGTGGGGTGATGGTCGCGCTCGATGAGCAGTCGCCGGACATCGCCCAGGGAGTCCTCTCGTCCTACGAGCAGCGGACGGCCGGCGGCGCGGACCTCGACCTGCAGGGCGCAGGCGACCAGGGAATGATGTTCGGCTACGCCTGCGACGAGACGCCCGAGCTGATGCCGCTGCCGGTGACCCTCGCGCACGCGATCACCCGCCGCCTGGCCGAGGTCCGCAAGACGGGCACACTCGGCTATCTGCGGCCGGACGGCAAGGCCCAGGTCACGGTTCGCTACCGCAGCGACGGCGGGCGGCTCGTGCCGGTGGCGGTCGAGAGGCTGCTGATCTCGACCCAGCACGATCCGGACGTGGACACCCCGCGCATCAAGCGCGACGTCATCGAGCAGGTGCTGGCGCCGGTGATGCCGGGCTCGCTGTGCGCAGCCGAGCGGCTGACCGAGCCTGACTTCGTGCTCGTAAACCCGACTGGACGATTCGTCACCGGCGGCCCGATGGGCGACACCGGCCTGACCGGCCGCAAGATCATCGTCGACACCTACGGGGGGGCCGCCCGCCATGGCGGCGGGGCGTTCTCCGGCAAGGATCCGTCGAAGGTCGACCGCTCCGCCTCCTATGCCGCCCGCTGGGTCGCCAAGAACGTCGTTGCGGCGGGTCTGGCCGCTCGCGCCGAGGTGCAGGTCGCCTACGCGATCGGCGTCGCCCGGCCGGTGTCGATCTCGGTCGAGACGTTCGGCACCGAGCAGATCGACCCGGCAGCGATCGCCGGCGCCGTCGATGAGGTGTTCGACCTGCGGCCGGCGGCGATCATCCGCGACCTCGACCTGCTGCGCCCGATCTACCGCGACACCGCCGCCTACGGCCACTTCGGCCGTGACGGGTGCAGCTGGGAGCGCACGGACCGGGTGGCCGAGCTTCGGGCCGCCTGCGGCCTGGACGCGACCGCCGCGGTGTGATCGCACGCGTGCAGCCGCTGGTCACCGCGAGAGCGGTCGACCGGCAGTTCGATTACGTGGTCCCGTCCGAGCTCGACGTCAGCATCGTGCCCGGGTCCCGGGTGATGGTGGAGCTGGGGGCGCGCACCGTCGAGGGAGTGGTGACGGAGCTTCGCGAGGGGGCGGAGGACTCGCTGAAGCCGGTGCTCGAGGAGGTCGGGCGGATCCCGCCGGCGCTGCTCGCGCTGGCCACCTGGATTGCCGAGGACTGCGGGTCGACGCTTGCCCGGGCGCTCGCGCTGGTGATTCCCCCACCGCCGGCGAAGCGCGTCCTGCGCGCGGCGCCGCAGCCGCAGCCCTCGTCGCCGGTCGAGCTGACAGCGGCGCAGGACGCCGCCGTCTCGGCCTGCCTGGAGGTGCTGGACGGGGGAGGGGGGGACGTGCTGCTGCACGGGGTGACGGGATCCGGGAAGACCGAGGTCTACCTGCGCGTGATCGAGCGGGCGCTCGCGCTCGGCCGGGGAGCGATCGTGCTCGTCCCCGAGATCGCGCTCACCCCGCAGACGGCCGACCGTTTCCGGGCCCGCTTCGGGGGCACGGTGGCGGTGCTCCACTCCGGTCTGACGCCGGCGCGGCGGGGGGACGAGCACCGGCGGATCGCCGCCGGCGAGGCGCGGGTGGTGGTGGGGGCGCGCTCGGCGATCTTCGCGGCCGTTCCCGGGCTCGGCGTGATCGCCGTCGACGAGGAGCACGATGCGTCCTACAAGCACGAGTCCGACCCACGCTACGACGCCCGTCGGGTCGCCGCCAAGCGGGCGCGGCTGGAGGGGGCGGTGGCGGTGTTCGGCAGCGCCACCCCGCGGCCGGAGTCGTGGCAGGGGATTCCCCGCCGGGTCAGCCTGCCGGCCCGGGTCGGGGTCGGGCTGCCGCGGGTGGAGGTGGTCGATCTGCGCCGCGAGGAGTCCTACCCGCTCAGCCGGCCGCTGCTGGACGGCCTGGCGGCAATCGAGGACGGCGGCGGGCGGGCGATCCTGCTCCAGAACCTGCGCGGGGCGGCAGGGTCGCTGCACTGCCGGGCCTGCGGGCGTGGCTGGCGCTGCCCCCGCTGCGACGTCGCGCTGACGGTGCACGGGCGGCGTTTGCGCTGCCACCACTGCGGTCACGGCGAGCCGGTTCCCGCCGTCTGCCCGGATTGCGGCTCGGTCGACCTGACCCGGCTGGGCGCCGGCACGAGCGGGGTCGAGCAGGAGCTTCGCCGGCGCTTCCCCGGGCTGGAGACGATCCGGCTGGACGCCGACGTCGCCGCTGCGGCCGGTGAGCCCGAGCGCACGCTCGAGCACTTCCGCGACTCCCCGCGGGCGGTGCTCGTCGGCACCCAGCTGGTGGCCAAGGGCCACGACGTGCCGGGGGTGGTGCTGGCGGCGGTGCTGGAGGCGGACGTCGGGGTGGCGATGCCGGACTTCCGGGCCGAGGAGCGCACCTTCGCCCTGCTGACGCAGCTTGCCGGCCGTCCCGGCCGCCCCGGCGATCCCCCCGGGCGGGTGCTGATCCAGGCCTGGAACCCCGAGCTGCGGCCGGTGTCGCTGGCCGCCCGGCACGCAGTGCCGGAGTTCCTCGAGAGCGAGCTGGAGCGCCGCCGCGAGCTCGACTACCCGCCCTTCCGGCGGCTGGTGCGGCTGCTCCTGGCCGGGCCCGAGCAGCAGACCACGGACGGCGCCGCCCGCGCCCTGGCGGCCGCGGCGCGGCCCGCGCTCGAGGGCGATACCGTGCTGGGGCCGGCGCCGCTCCACCGCCTGCGCGACCGGGCGCGCGTCCATCTGCTGGTGAAGACGGCGCAGCCGCGACGGGCGGCGGCGGTGTTTCGGGGGCTTCTGCGCGACCTGAGCGCTGACCTTCGCCGGGCGGACGTGACCGCCGTCGTCGACGTCGATCCCCAGACCCTCACCTGAGGCGTGGAACAAAGGGGCCAGGCCCCCTTGTTCCACGACACAGATCGTTGACGCATTCGTGGCGCAGCGTGACGGGTGCGTAGCGGGGCCAGGCACCGAAGCAGCCGCGGCACCGATTCGTGACCGATTCGCGTATCGTGCGCCGGATGGCGCGCGGCCTCGTGATCGTCGACATCCAGAACGACTACTTCCCCGGCGGCGCGAATCCGCTCGAGGGGCCGGAGGCGGCGGCTGCCCAGGCCGCCCGGCTGCTCTCCCGCTTCCGCGAGAGCGGCGAGCCGCTGGTGCACGTGCAACACGTCTGGGACGCCCCCAATGCGTCGTTCATGGCGCCCGGCACGCGCGGCGTCGAGATCCACGAAGCGGTTGCGCCGCTGCCCGGCGAGACCGTGATCCGGAAGCATCACCCGAACAGCTTCCTGGGCACGGCGCTCGAGGAACACCTGCGCGAGGCCGGCGTCGACAGCCTGGTCGTCTGCGGGATGATGACGAGCATGT
Source organism: Gaiellales bacterium (assembly GCA_036273335.1). Classification (GTDB taxonomy): domain Bacteria; phylum Actinomycetota; class Thermoleophilia; order Gaiellales; family JAICJC01; genus DASUHT01. The sequence goes on from DASUHT010000019.1 coordinate 34,852, forward strand.
GCGTCGATGCCACAGTCCGCGCCGGCGCCGACCTGGGGTTCCCGGTGGTGGTGGCCCACGATGCCTGCGCGACCATGGCGCTCGAGTTCGGCGGCCGCACCATCCCCGCCGGCGACGTTCACGCGGCCTTCCTGGCGGCGCTCGGCGACTCCTACGCCGAGGTCGCCGACGCCGGCTCGCTGGCGGACGGCCACTAGACTTCCAGACATGTCGGAGACCGAGGAGCAGGCCGTCCAGGCCGAGGAGGAAGAGACGGCGGCAGCCCGCCAGGAGCGGCGCCGCCACCACGCCACCGCGATCCGGCTCGTCCGCCAGTTTCCCGACCCGGCGCTGCGCACGCCGGCCCGTACGGTGGAGGACGTCGACGACGAGGTGCGGGAGTTGGCCGCGCGGATGGCCGAGATCATGGAGCAGGCGCACGGCGTTGGCCTCGCCGCGCCGCAGATCGGCGTACTCCGCCGGCTGCTGGTGTACCGGCTCTCCGCCGATGACGACCCCCGCATCATCGTCAACCCGACGATCAGCGACCTTTCGGAGGACAAGGACGTCGACAGCGAGGGCTGCCTTTCCCTGCTGGGCGGCGAGCTGCAGGTGCCGATCGAGCGCTCGCTGCGGCTGGTGATGACCGGCCTGGATGGCGACGGGAAGCCGGTCCGGGTGGAGGCGGAGGGTCTCGAGGCGCGGGTGCTCCAGCACGAGGTCGACCACCTGAACGGCGTCCTCATCCTCGATCGTGCCGCCAAGGAGGACCGCCGCGCCTTGATGCGCGAGCTGCGCCTGCGGGCCTGACCGTGGCCGGCGAGCAGACTGCGTTCTTCGGCACGTCCGCGTTCGCGGCAGACGTGCTCTCGGCGCTGCACGACCGCGGAGTCGCCATCTCCACCGTCGTCAGCCAGCCCGATCGCCGCTCCGGCCGCGGCCGGCGCATGCAGCCGCCGCCGGTGGCCGAGCGGGCAGGCGAGCTCGGTCTGCCGCTCGTGCAGACGGCGGCTGCCAGCAGCACGGTGCCGCAGGCCGCGGCCGGCGTCGTCGTCGCGTTCGGCCAGATCATCGGGCCGCCGCTCCTGGGCGCCTACCCGCTCTACAACCTGCACCCGTCCCTGCTCCCGCGCTGGCGTGGGGCGGCACCGGTCGAGCGGGCGATCATGGCCGGCGACGCCGAGACGGGGGTCACCGTGATCGACCTGGTGGCGGAGCTCGACGCCGGCCCCATACACGGGGCGACGGCGTTCCCGATCGGGGAGCGGGACGACGCGGGCGCGGTGCGGCGGTACGCCCTCGAGGCCGGTGTGCCGCTGCTCCTGGACGCACTTGCCGGCCGCACGACCCCGCTTCCCCAGCCTGACACGGGTGTCACCTATGCCCACAAGCTGACCCCGGACGACCGCGACCTCGACTGGCAGCGGCCGGCCGCCGAGCTCGACCGCCGGGTCCGGGCGCTCTCGCCCCGCATCGGCGCTCGGACAGCCCTCGACGGCTCGCCGGTCGTGGTCTGGCAGGCGTCGCCCGAGCACTCCGGGCCCGGCCCCGGCGAGGTCGAGGACGGCCTCCTCGTGGGTGCCGGGGACGGGGCGCTTCGCATCGAGCGGATCCAGCCGGCGGGCCGGCGGGCGATGTCGGCCGCCGAGTACCTGCGGGGCCTGCGCACTCCACCGCGGCGCGCCGGCTGAACGGCGGCCGGTACAGTGCGCCGGTGGCGTCCTGGCCGACCACCATCGAGGTTGCGCCGTCGATCCTGTCGGCGGACTTTGGCCGCATGCGTGAACAGGTCGAGGAGGTGCTCGACGCCGGCGCCCGGGTGATCCACATCGACGTCATGGACGGCCACTTCGTCCCGGTGATCACATTCGGGCCGAAGATGGTGGCGGATATCGCCGAGAGCATCCACGGGCGAGGCGGGTTCGCCGACGTCCATCTGATGATCGATCAGCCGGAACGCCACCTGGAACAGTTCGCGGCGGCCGGCGCAGACAGCATCACCGTGCACGTCGAGACCTGCCCTCACCTGCACCACACGTTGCAGCAGATCCACGATCTGGGCTGCCGGGCGGGGGTGACGCTGAACCCGGCGACACCCGTGTCGGCGCTCGACGAGGCCGCCCGATACGCCGACGTGCTGCTCTGCATGAGCGTCAATCCCGGCTGGGGCGGACAGGAGTTCATCGCGGCGAGCCTCGACCGGCTGCCGGAGATGCGCCGGCTTGCATCTGCCCGCGAGGGGATCGCCGTGGAGGTGGACGGGGGCGTCCACCGCGCGACGATCGCGGATGTCTACCGGGCCGGCGCGAACATCTGCGTCGCCGGCTCGGGCATCTTCGACGGCGGCGAGCCGGCCGCGGCCTACCGGGAGCTGACCGAGATCGTCGCCGGCGCCGGCGCCGCCGCCTGGTAAGCGATGGACGCGGCCGACCGGGGCCATCTCGAGCGCACGTTCGAGCTGGCGGAACGGGGCCGGCGGACGGTCGGCAGGAACCCCGTCGTCGGCGCCGTCATCGTCCGCGGCGGGCGCATGGTCGGCGAGGGCTGGCACGGGCGGCCGGGCGAACGGCACGCCGAGGTCGCCGCTCTTGCCGCCGCCACCGAGGACGTTCGCGGCGCGACGATGTACGTCAGCCTCGAGCCCTGCTCGCACCACGGCCGCACGCCGCCCTGCGCCGACGCGCTGATCGCGGCCGGGATCGGCCGGGTGGTGGCCGCAATGACCGACCCGACGCCGCGGGTGCAGGGCGCCGGGTTCGCGCGGCTCCGCGACGCCGGCGTCGAGGTGGAGGTGGCGACGGGGGCGCTGGAGCGGCGCGCCCGCCGGCTGGTCGCCGAATGGCTCACCCTGGAGTTGCGCGGACGCGCCCACGTCACGTACAAGGCGGCCGTCAGCGCCGATGGCCGCACCGCCGCCGCCGCAGGCCGGCAGACCTGGATCTCCTCCCCCGCCAGCCGAGCGCTCGTCCACGAGATGCGGGCGGCGGCCGGGGCGGTTGGGGTGGGCATCGGCACCGTGCTCGCCGACGACCCGCTGCTGACCGCCCGCGACTGCCACCCACCGGCGGAGCGCCAGCCGCTGCGAGTAGTCTTCGACCGCCATGGCCGGCTCCCGGCGGAGTCGCAGCTGGCACGCTCGGCGGCCCCCGACCAGCCGGTCGAGGTGTTCGCCGGCGACCTCTCCGAGGCGCTTCGCGAGCTCGGCCGGCGGGGGATCGCCTCCTTCCTGCTCGAGGGAGGGGCGACGATCGCCACCGCCTTCCTGGATGCCGGCCTCATCGATCGGGTCGCGATCTTCCACGCGCCGGTCCGGCTGGGCGACGGCGGCCCGGGGCTGTTCACCCGCGAGGTGACATTGCCCGAGCCGTGGACGAGCCGCCGGGTCGGCGTCGATATGCTGACGATCAGCGAGCTCACCCAGGAGTAGCAGGTGTTCACGGGGATCGTGGTCGAGATGGGGACGGTGCGCGAGCCGCCGCCGCGGCTTCGCGTCGCGGCGCCCGGGGTGGCCGGGACTGCGGCGGTCGGCGACTCGATCGCGATCGAGGGCTGCTGCCTGACCGTTGTCGAGGTGGACCGCGGCGAGCTCGCTTTCGATGCGGTGCCGGAGACGCTTCGACTGACCACACTGGGCGACCTTCGGCCGGGCGATCGCGTCAACCTGGAGCCGGCCCTGCGGGCCGGCGACCGCATGGCCGGGCACTGGGTGCAGGGGCATGTCGACGGCGTCGGCACCGTCACCTCGACGGGCGCCGACGGCGACGCGCTGGACGTGACATTCAACGCGCCGGCGGACGTGCTGGCAACGACCATCCTCAAGGGCTCGATCACCGTCGCCGGCGTCAGCCTGACCGTGACCGCGGTCGACGACGACGCGTTCTCGGTGACCCTGGTGCCGCACACGCGCGCCATCACGACACTGGGCAGTCTCGCCCCGGGGCGCCGGGTGAACCTGGAGGCGGACGTGCTCGGACGATACGTCCAGCGCCTGCTCGAGGGTAGGCTTCCCTCGTGACCATGTCAGACCTCTGGTTCCACGACCAGTATCCCGACCTGGAGGAGTCACCGTTCGCCAACATCGAGGAGGCGATCGCCGACATCCGGGAGGGCCGGATGGTGGTCGTGGTCGACTCCCCGGACCGGGAGAACGAGGGCGACCTGTGCATGGCGGCGCAGCACGTCACGCCCGACTCGATCAACTTCATGGCCCGCCACGGCCGCGGCCTGATCTGCCTGGCGCTGACGCCGGAGCGGATCGACGAGCTGGGGCTGGAGATGATGGCGCGGCACAACCAGACGCCGTTCGGCACGGCCTTCACCGTCGCCATCGAGGCCCGGGAGGGCGTCTCCACCGGCATCTCGGCCGCCGACCGAGCGCACACGATCCAGGTGGCGATCAACCCCGACAGCGTGCCCGGAGACCTCGTCCAGCCGGGCCACGTGTTCCCGCTGCGGGCGCGGCCGCACGGCGTGCTCGAGCGGCTCGGCCAGACCGAGGCGTCGGTCGACCTGGCCCGCCTGGCCGGCCTCCAGCCGGCAGGCGTGATCTGCGAGGTGATGAACGAGGACGGCACGATGGCCCGCGTCCCCGACCTCATCCCGTACTGCCGGGAGCACGGGCTGAAGATGATCACGGTGGCCGACATCGTCGCCCACCGTCACCGCACCGAGAAGCTCGTCGAGCGGATCGCGAGTGCCTGGATGCCGACCGAGTTCGGCGAGTTCGTGGCCCACGGCTACCGCTCCATCATCGACGGGCAGCAGCACGTGGCGCTGGCCATAGGCGACGTCGACGGCGGCGAGGACGTTCTGGTCCGCGTCCACTCGGAGTGCCTGACCGGCGATGTCTTCCACTCGATGCGCTGCGACTGCGGCGAGCAGCTGCAACGGGCGCTCGCCCAGATCGCCGCCGAGGGGCGCGGCGTGCTGCTCTACCTGTCCCAGGAGGGTCGCGGCATCGGCCTGCTGAACAAGCTCCGGGCCTACGAGTTGCAGGAGCAGGGCATGGACACGGTCGACGCCAACCTGGCACTCGGCCTGCCCGTCGACTCGCGCGACTATGGCATCGGCTACCAGATCCTCTCTGACCTGGGCATCAGGTCGATGCGTGTGCTGACGAACAATCCTCGCAAGATCATGGGCCTCGAGGGCTACGGGCTGCGGATCACCGAGCAGGTGCCGATCGAGGCGGCGCCGAACCCGGTCAACGAGCGCTACCTGCGCACGAAGATCGAGCGGATGGGGCACACCATCCGCCACCAGGGGTTCCGCGTGGACGAGCGATGAGCGAGGCGGGGACCGGCGAGCTTCGGATCCCGGCGGGCTGCGCGACCCTGGCGTCCCAGCCGCCGCGCGGGGCCGTCGCCATCGCCGCCTCCCGCTTCAATGCCGACGTCGTCCAGCGCCTGCTGGACGGCGCCGTCGCCCGCCTGGAGGAACTGGGGACGGGCCGTGATCAGGTGACGGTCGCGCTGGTGCCGGGCGCCTGGGAGCTGCCGCTGGCCTGCAGCCGTCTGGCCGCCTCCGGCCGCTACCAGGCGCTGGTCGGCCTGGGCTGCGTTGTCCGCGGCGGCACGCCGCACTTCCAGTACGTGTGCAGTGAGACTGCCCGGGGGATCGCCCGCGTGTCGCTCGACTCGGGCGTCCCGATCGGGTTCGGCGTGCTCACCTGCGACACCCACGAGCAGGCGCTCGAGCGCTCCGGCGGCCGGCACGGGAACAAGGGCGCAGAAGCGGTGGACGCCGCGCTGGAGATGGCCGGCCTGCTGGCGGCGGTCCCCGGCGCCGGCTGAGTGCGGCTGCTGGTCACCGGCGGCTCGGGCTACCTCGGTAGCGAGCTGGTCCGCCAGGCTGCCGGCGGCGGCTGGCAGGTTACCGGCACGTCACTGACCGCCGTCGGCGGCCTTCGCCTGGACGTCCGCGATGCCGCCGCAGTCCGACATGCGGTGACGACCGTGTGCCCGGACGCGATCGTCCACACCGCCTACCGGCAGGCCGGCGAGGGGGCGTGGGAGACGACGGTGGACGGCAGCGCCAACGTCGCCCGGACGGCCGCCGACGCCGGGGTGCGGCTGCTCCACCTGTCGACCGACGTCGTCTTCGACGGGCGGCTGGGACGGCCGTACCGCGAGGACGACCCGCCGACCCCGGTCACCGAGTATGGCCGCGCCAAGGCCCGGGCGGAGGCGGTGGTGGCGGCTTCCGGCGGGGAGTCGCTGATCGTGCGGACATCGCTGATCGTCGCCGGCGCCGAGCCGAGCCGTCACGAGCAGACGGCGCTGGACGTCGCCGAGGGGCGGTCGCGGATGGCGTTCTACACGGACGAGATTCGCTGTCCGATCGCAGTCGCCGACCTGGCCGGAGCGCTCCTCCAGCTCGCCCCGGGCGCGGCCACCGGCCTCCTCCACGTCGCCGGCGCCGACGCCGTCTCGCGGCACGAGCTGGCGGTGCTCGTCACCGGCCGGCGCGACCTGGCCGGCTCGCGCAGCGCCGACCGGCCCGACCCGCGGCCGCTCGACTGCCGGCTCGACTGCCGCAGGGCGGCCGGCCTGCTCGATCGGATGCCGCGCGGGGTGCGCGAGCTCTACGGCGCCAGCCGCTCGACCAGCCAGCCGTCGACGCGGTCACGACGGTAGCGGAAGCGGTCGTGCAGGCGGTTCTCGCCGTGCTGCCAGAACTCGTAGGCAAGAGGACTGACGAGATAGCCGCCCCAGCGATCGGGGCGGGGAACGTCACCGCCGTCGAACCGCCGCCTGGCCTCGGTCAGCGCCTGCTCCAGCTGGTCGCGACCGGTGAGCACCGCACCCTGCTCGGATGCCCAGGTGCCAAGCCGGCTCTCCCGCGGGCGGGACGCGAAGTAGGCGTCGGAGTCGGCCTCGGGCAGCCTCGAGACGGTGCCCTCGACCCGCACCTGGCGGCCCTCTGCCTGCCAGTGCCAGAGAAGCGCCGCCTGGGGGTTGGAGTCAAGCTCGCCGGCCTTCCGGCTCAGGTAGCCGGTGAAGAAGCGGAAGCCGTCCGGGCAGGCGCCGCGCAGCAACACCATTCGCACCGACGGTGCGGCCGAGGCGGTGGCGGTGGCCAGGGCCATCGCCTCCGGCGCCGTCACACCCGACCGTTCCGCCTCTCCGAACCACGCCTGGAACTGCGCCAGCGGATCCGGCGCCAGGTCCTGACGGTGAAGGCGCGGGCTCAGACGGCCTTCGTGATCCTGCCGCTCTTCAGGCAGCGGGTGCAGACGTACGCGCGCACCGGAGCGCCGTCGACGAGGATCCGCACCTTCTGGAGGTTGGGATTGAAACGTCGTTTGGTGGCGACCATCGAGTGGCTGCGGTTGTTTCCGAAGCCGGGCTTCTTGGCGCAAACTACGCAGACGCGTGCCATGGCGCGCGGCAGTATAGTCGCAACCCGAGTGCCCGGCGGCACGTCTACCTGAACGCGTGGAGGAACCGCATCTCAAGCTGGTCGACGGCGCGGGAGCGACGGGCGGGAGCTTCGCGATCGCAAACGACGTGATCGCGCAGATCGTCGGCCTGTCGGTGCTCGAGTGCTACGGAGTGGTGGGGATGGCGGCCAGCCGTCTCAGCCAGGGGGTGGCGCGCCTGCTCTCCCGGGAGCGGCTCGGTCAGGGCGTGAACGTCCGCCGCGAGCAGGGCGGCCTGGCCATCGACCTCTACGTGGTGGTCGAGTACGGACTCAACCTGGCCGAGGTCGCGGCCAACGTCCGCAGCCGGGTGCAGTATCAGGTGGAGGCGCAGACCCAGCTGCCCGTCCACTCGCTCCAGATCCACATTCAGGGAGTCAAACGCACCCGGTGACCGCCAGCACCCGCCAGACCGCCGTCGCGATGGCCCGCGGCGCCGCCGACGCGCTGGCCGGCGCCCGCGAGCGCCTGAACGACCTGAACGTCTACCCGGTGCCGGACGGGGACACCGGCTCCAACCTCGCGCGGACCGCGGCCAAGCTGGCCGAGAGCCTGGAATCCTGTCCGGCCGGCGACCGAAGCGGCCTGGCGGCGGCGGCAAAGCGGGCGGCGCTTGCCGGTGCCAGCGGCAACAGCGGGATCATCCTGTCCCAGATCGTGGCCGGGTTCGCCGACGTCGTGGGCGCGGCCGAGGTGGTGGACGGGCCGGTTCTGGCGCGCGCGCTGCGCGAGGCGGCGACGGCGGCCTACCGGCCGGTGCAGCAGCCGATCGAGGGCACGATGCTGACGGTGATCCGGGAGATGGCCGAGGCCGCCGAAGGCCTGGCCGGTGAGCCGCTGGAGGCCGCGATCGACGGCGTTCTTGGCGCCGGTGCGGACAGCGTCGAGCGCACCCCGTCGCTACTGCGGGTGCTGGCCGACGCCGGTGTCGTCGATGCCGGCGCGGCCGGCCTGGTCGAGTTCGCCCGCGGTGCCGCGGCCGGCTACCGCGGCGACCACGTGGAGGCGCCGCAGGAGCTCCTGAGCCGGCCTCTGAGCATTGAGGCGGTGCACCAGGAGGCGTCCCGCTACCGCTACTGCACCACCTTCCTGCTCGCCGGCGATGAGATCGACCGGGCGCTCCTGGAACGGGATCTGGAGCCGCTCGGCGACTGCCTGCTGGTCGTCGGCGAGGTGCCGCTGGTGAAGGTGCATGTGCACACCGACGATCCCGGGCGGGCGATCTCGATCGGTTCGGGGATGGGCAGCCTGGACGGCGTCGAGGTGGCGAACATGCAGGAGCAGGCGCGCGAGCGCGAGCGCCGGCTGGTGGTGCTGGAGGGGGGCGGTGAGGGGGACGAGCCGCTGACGACCGAGACGGCCGCCATCGTCCTCGATTCGACCGCCGACCTGCCGCGCCCGCAGGAGACGCACCCGAACTGGCGCTCGGTGCCGCTGACGGTCGCCTTCGGCGATCGCGAGTTCGCCGACGGCGTCGACCTCGACGTGGGCGGCTTCTATGCGATGCTCGAGCGCTTGTCCGAGCACCCGCGGACGGCCGCGCCGGCCCCGGCGGGGTACGGCCGAGCGTTCGCCGACCTGGCCGGATACCGGCGGATCTTCGTGCTGCCGATCTCGTCTCGGGTCTCGGGCAGCCACCGGGCGGCACTGGCCGCCGCCGCCGACGACCCGCGGGTGACGGTGCTGGACGGCCTCACCGTGTCGGCCGGCACGGTGCTGCTGGCGGAGGGCGTGCAGCGGCTTCTCGAGGCCGGCACCAGCGTCGAGGAGGTCACCGCCTGGGTCGAGGAGGCCCGCGGCCGGCTGCAGATCCTGATCGCCGTCGACACGCTGGAGTTCCTGCACCGCGGCGGCCGGGTCAGCCGCGCCCAGAAGGTCGCGGGCGGCGCCCTCGGCGTGCGGCCGCTGCTGACGCTGCGCGAGGGCGAGGTGGTGACCTGCGGGAGGGTCTACGGGCGGCGCGGGGTGTGGCGGGCGTTCGAGCGCTTCCTCGCCCAACACGCGCCACCCGGCAGCACAGCCCGGATCGGGATCGCGCACGGGCACGCCGAGCGCGACGCCCAGCGGCTGGTCGAGCTGGTCGGACGGGTCAGCCCCCAGGCCAGCGTCGACCGGGTCTGCGAGATCGGCCCGGTCGTCGGCACGCACGGCGGGCCGGGCACGCTGGGACTGCTGGTGCTGCCGGCGTGATGCGGGGGTTCGCCGGCGGCCCGGACGGCGACCATCCGCCGAACCGATCGGCCCCGCATCCGTCGCACCTGGCCGAACCGGTGGCCGGCGGCCGGGCACTGACGGAGGCGCTTGCCGAGCTGCGGCCGTTCCCGGTCGAGAACCTCGGCGACCTGCTCGAGAACGTGCCCTTCCGTCATGATGACTACCGCTCGTCGGCGCGCCTGGCCGACCTCCGCCCGGGCGAGGAGGCGACGGTCGTGGTCACTGTCGAGCGAGTGCGGGCGAGGCCGACCCGCCGGCGCAACCTGGTGATCGTCGAGGCGTCGGTGCGCGACGCCTCCGGCACCGGCATCGTCGTCTGGTTCAACCAGCGATACCTGCTCCGCCAGCTCCAGCCGGGAATGCGACTCTCGATCCGCGGCGAGCGGCGGCCGACCATCGACGCCGAGATCGTGGCCAAGAGCCACGAGCCGGCCCCCGCCGAGGGCGAGCTCTTGCATACGCACGGCCTGGTGCCGGTCTATCGGGCGAGCGAGCGCGTGTCCAGCCGCCGCCTGCGCTCGCTGGTTGCCGAGCGGCTGGGCCACGCCGGCGATCGCGTGGACATGATCCCGGCCGCGGCGCTCAGCCGGCGCCGGCTACCGCTTCGCCGCGATGCGCTGCACGCCTGTCACCAGCCACGGACGCTCTCCGCGCACGGGCTCGGCCGCCGCCGCCTGGCCTACGAGGAGCTCTTCCTCCTCCAGCATGCGATGCTGGCCCGGCGCCGGGACGCCGAGGAACACTCGCAGGCGCTGCCGCTGCCGCCCGCAGGCGAGCTCGCCGAGCGCTTCCGGCAGTCGCTCCCGTACCGACTGACGGCCGCCCAGGAGCGGGTGAGCGGCGAGATCGACGGCGATCTGGCGCGGACGGTGCCGATGCGCCGGCTGCTCCAGGGGGATGTCGGATCGGGCAAGACGGTGGTCGCCGTGCACGCCCTCCTGCGGGCGGTCGAGAGCGACGGCCAGGGCGCGCTGATGGCGCCGACGGAGACGCTGGCGACGCAGCACCTGATGAACGTCGCCGCCGCCTGCGAGCCCCTGGGCGTTCGGGTGGTCGGCCTGATGCAGGGGATGCCGGCGCGGGAGCGGCGGGCGGCGCTGACGGTGATCGGGTCGGGCGAGCCGCTGGTGGTGGTGGGCACGCACGCACTGATCCAGCAGTCGGTCGTCTTCGGCGGCCTGCGGGTGGCGGTCGTCGACGAGCAGCATCGGTTCGGCGTGCGGCAGCGGCAGGCGCTGGAGGAACAGGGCACCGGCGGCCCGCTGCCGCACGCGCTGCACATGACCGCGACACCGATCCCGCGCACGCTCGCGCTGACGATCTACGGCGACCTCGATGTGAGCGTACTGGACGAGATGCCGCCGGGACGGACGCCTGTGATCACCCGGCTCGTCGGCTCGGCCCGCCGGGACGCGGTGTTCGCCCGCATGCGCCGGCTGCTGGACGAGGGGCGCCAGGCGTACGTGGTCTGTCCGCTGGTCTCGGAGTCCGAGCGCAGCCAGGCCACCGCGGCCGAGGCTGAGGCTGCCCGGCTGGCCGCCGGCGAGCTCCGGGGCTACCGGGTCGGCTGCATCCACGGCCAGCTGCCGGTGGCCGAGCGGCGGGCGCTGATGGACAGCTTCCGGGCCGGCGGGCTGGACGTGCTGGTGGCAACGACGGTGATCGAGGTCGGCGTCGACGTTCCCAACGCCACGCTGATGGTGGTCGAGGAGGCCGACCTGTTCGGTCTCGCCCAGTTGCACCAGTTGCGGGGGCGGGTGGGCCGGGGCGCGCACGAGAGCTACTGCATGCTGATCGCCGACCCGGTCACCGACGATGCCCGGCGGCGGTTGGACGCCCTGGTGGCGACGTCGGACGGGTTCGCGCTGGCCGAGGTCGACCTCGACCTGCGCGGCGAGGGATCGCTTCTGGCGGCGCGGCAGAGCGGGATCCCCGATCTCCGCCACGCCCGGCTGACCCGCCACCGGCGGCTGGCGATGCTGGCTCGCGCGGACGCCCGCGCGCTGCTCGAGCATCCATTCCCGGACGCCGCCGAGTGGCTGCTTCGCCGCGAGACCGACCGGGTGGTCGGCGACGCCGACCTCGGCGCATGAGGATCGTCGCCGGAGAGCGAAAGGGGATGCGCCTGGTGGCTCCCCGGGGCAGGGACACCCGGCCGACGTCGGACATGGTCCGGGAGGCGATGTTCGCGATCCTCGGCGACGTTGCCGGGCTCTCCGTCCTCGAACCCTTTGCGGGGTCGGGCGCGCTTGGCCTGGAGGCGCTCTCGCGGGGGGCGTCGGGCGTCCATTTCTGCGAGCTCTCGCAACCCGCCCTGCACGCGCTGCGCGAGAATGTGAAGCGGCTCGGCTATGAGGACCGGGCGGTCGTTCGCCGTCAGGACGGCCGCCGCCGGATGGCCGCAGACCACGCCCGCGGCACCGCCTACGACTTGCTGCTCCTCGACCCGCCTTATAGGATGCTGACCAACTTGCAAGACGATTTGTCCCTGCATCTGCCGGACTTACTGCTCCCCGGAGGCCGTGTCGTGGTGGAGGGCGCGGCGGACACGCCGGCGCTCGCGCTGCCGCTCCCGCTCTCCGTCAACCGCGTCCACGGCGGTACCCGAATTGCCGTCTACGGCGATGGCTGAGCGGGTCGCGGTCTGCCCGGGCACCTACGACCCGGTGACCCTCGGCCATCTGGACATCATCCGACGGGCGGCCGCGATCTTCGACCGGATCGTGGTGGGAGTCGTGCGCCAGCCCCGGCACAAGCAGACGACGATGTTCAGCCTGGAGGAGCGGATCGACTTCATCGCCAGCTCGCTGGACGGTCTGTCCAACGTGGAGGTGGAGGGATTCTCGACCCTGGTCGTCGAGTTCGCCCGGTCGCGGAGCGCCCGCTCGATCGTCAAGGGACTGCGCGCCGTCTCCGACTTCGAGTGGGAATTTCAGATGAACAACCTGAACCGCGGACTGGCCGCCGAGGTGGAGACGATGTACCTGATGGCCTCGCCGCAGTACAGTTTCCTTTCATCCCGCGGTGTTCGCGAGATTGCGTCGTTCGGCGGAGCCGTCGACGACTACGTGCCGGCCCCGGTGGCCCGGCGGTTGATGGAGTTGCATGAATCCGGGTCGATCTGACCTGGACGAGGAGGACAAGTGGACGTACTGGTGCTGATCGACAAGCTGGACGAGCTGGTGCTGAACGCACGCGGCGTGCCCATGTCAAACCAGGTGCGCCTCGACCGGGACGAGATCGAAGACATCATCTCCCACATGCGGGCGACGATCCCGGAGGAGATCAAGCAGGCCCGGTGGATCGTCAAGGAGCGCCAGGAGATGCTGGCCGAGGCCAAGCGCGAGGCCGAGCGCGTCATCTCCGAGGCGCGCGAGCACGCTGCCCGTGAAGCCTCCCAGCAGGAGGTCGTGAAGCTGGCCGAGCGGCAGGCGGAGGACATCCTGGCCGACGCCCGGCGTAAGGCGCGCGAGATGCGGATGGGTGCCGACGACTACGCGGACTCGATCCTCGAGAACATGGAGAACAACCTGACGAAGTTCCTGGCCGCCGTGCAGCGCGGCCGCGAGCAGCTGGCGGCACGGTCGGACGACCACACCGGGCCCGCCACCGCCGGGTTCGACATGAGCCACACCCAGTAGCGCTCGCGCCTGCCCGCCGATGCTCGATCTGAGCCAGTACGGCCTGCGCGCCGGCGACTCGCGCCGGGTCGACATCCCGCTCGACCCGGAGCCTGTCGTCCTGGGCGGCCAGACCTACCTGCCGGAGCCGGCCTCGGTCGTCGCCAGGCTCGACCTGCAGGCGACGCCGGACGGCCTCTACATGCGGCTGCGCTTCGCGTGCGAGATCGTCGGGCCGTGCGTCCGCTGTCTCGATCCGGCACGGGTGGCAGTCGCCATCGACGCCACCGAGTACCACGAGCCGGGAGCGGTCGCCGACGGCGACGAGGAGGCGGTCAGCGACTATCTGGACGACCTCCGCCTGGACGTCGAGCGGTGGGCGCGCGACGCGCTCGTGCTGGCCGTCCCGGCCACCGTCCTCTGTCGTCCCGACTGCCTCGGCCTCTGTCCGGTCTGCGGCGCCAACCTGAACGACGATCCTGGGCATTCCCACGAGCAGGAGCAGTTCGACGAGCGCTGGGCGGCGCTCCGCGCCCTGCGTGACGACGGCGGCGACTCGTCCGGGTAGTACCGGGATCAGATCACGCTGGGACGCTCACGGCACGGGGCCTTCTATACTGCGACGGCTCATGGCCGTCCCCAAGCGAAAAACCTCCAAGTCGCGTCGCGACAAGCGGCGGGCGACGCATCGCATCGAGGCGCCGACGCTCACCATCTGCCCGCAGTGCCATCGGCCGGTGCGGCCGCATCATGCCTGCGCGAACTGCGGCCATTACCGGGGCCGTGAGGTTGAGCCGCTGCGCGAGGCCGCTCCCTAGCCGCAGATGGCTGACGTGACCATCGCCCTCGACGTGCTGGGGGGCGACCGGGCACCCGAGGAGCCCATCGCCGGGGCGATCCTGGCTGCCCGCGAGGGCGTGCGCCTGCTCCTCTGCGGCCCCCGCCAGGTCGTCGAGGACGGCCTCGGGGGACCGATCGACGGGGTCGAGGTGGTCGATGCGCCGGACGTGATCTCCGGTGACGAGGAGCCGGCAGCCGCCGTCCGCGGCAAGCCTGCCTCGTCGATCGTCACCGCCTGCCGGCTGGTCCGCGAGGGCCGGGCCCAGGGGGCGGTGTCGGCCGGGTCGACGGGCGCGATGATGGCCGCCTCGCTGCTCCTAATGGGCCGGATCCCCGGCATTCTGCGACCCGGGATCGCGGTCGCCTTGCCCGCCCAGTCGGCGCCCTGCCTGCTGATCGATTGCGGCGCCAACGTCGACCCGCGGCCGGAACACCTGCTCCAGTACGGGCTCATGGGAAGCGCCTTCGCCCGTGACCTGCTGGGCGTCCCCGAGCCCCGTGTCGGGCTGCTCTCGATCGGCGAGGAGTCGTCTAAGGGGACGCGCCTGATCCAGGAGGCGCACGCGCTCCTGACCGCGTCCGATCTCTCCTTCGCGGGGAACTGCGAGGGTCGCGATGTCCTCACCGGCGACTTCCAGGTGGTGGTCGCCGACGGGTTTGCCGGGAACGTGCTCCTGAAGGGCCTGGAGGGCGCCGGGGCGGCGCTCTTCCGCGAGCTGCGAGTGGCCGCCCGGTCGAGCCGCCGGGCGAAACTGGGGGCGGCGCTGCTGATTCCGGCGCTCCGCGAGATGCGCGATCGCACCGACCCCGAGATGTACGGCGGCGCCTACCTGCTGGGGGTGCGCGGGCTGGCCGTGATCGCCCACGGGAACTCCAGCCACCGTGCGATCCGCAACGCGCTCGTCTACGCCGCCCGCGGAGCGGAGGGCCGGGTGGTCGATCGGTTGTCCAGCCTGGTCACGCCGGGACGCCCCGCCGGTGCTCCTGGTGATGACTTGCAGGACGGCGCTCAGGCACGTAGTGTCCCGCAAGTCGCGGCAACGGAGATTGGAGAACGAGACGATGAATCGTGAGGAGGCGCTCGAGCGGGTGCGAGCCATTCTGGTCGAGCAGCTCGGGGTCGACGAGGAGCAGGTGACCGAGGACGCGTCGTTTCAGGGCGACCTGGACGCCGACTCGCTCGATCTCGTCGAGCTGATCATGGAGCTCGAGGATCAGTTCGGACTCAAGATCTCCGACGAGGACGCGCAGAAGATCTCCACCGTCGGCCAGGCCGTCGACTACGTCACCAGTCACAGCTGACTCCGAACGCCCGCTGCGCGAGCTGATCGATCGTCTCCCCGCGAGCGCCCGCCACGCGGCCTTCACGCACGCCTCGTGGGTGGACGACCGGGCGGACTCCTACGAGCGTCTCGAGTTCCTCGGCGACGGCGTCCTCGGGCTGGCGGTCGCCGACGAGCTGTACCGGCGATTCCCCGACCGGCCGGAGGGCGACCTGGCCCGGATTCGTGCGCACGCGGTCTCCCGGCAGAGCTGCGCCGAGGTGGCTCGGTCGCTGCAGCTTGACGCCGACCTGGCCGCCCAGGCCGAGCGCTGCGAGCGCCAGACCGACATCGAGACCCTCGTCCGCTCGCAGGCGGTGATGGCCGCGCTGGTCGAGTCGGCCATCGGCGCCGCCTACCTGGAGTACGGGCTGGAGCCGGTTGCGGCTGCCGTCGTGGACGCGTTCGCCGGCCCGATCGCGTTCGCGGTCGAGCAGCATGTCGACCACAAGACGGTGCTCCAGGAGGAGCTTGCACGTCTGGGCTCCTCGGTAACGTACAGGCTGATGGAGACCTCGGGCCCTCCACACCGGCGGACCTTCACGACGGCGGCCATGGTCGGCGAGCGTGAGCTCGGCCGTGGCTCGGGGATGAGCAAGAAGGCCTCGGAGCAGGCGGCGGCGCGGGAGGCGCTGGCGGCCCTCGATCCGCGCTAGCCGATGTACCTGAAGAGCCTTCGCATCCGCGGTTTCAAGTCGTTCCCTCACGGAATCGAGTTGCGCTTCCACGAAGGGATCGCAGTCATCATCGGCCCGAACGGCAGCGGCAAGTCGAACATCGCCGACGCCTTGCAGTGGGCGATGGGGGTGCACTCGCCGGCCCAGTTGCGGGCCGCCGCCGGCCAGGACGTGCTCTTCTCCGGCTCGGACTCGCGCCCGCCCAGCGGAGTCTGCGAGGTGGAGCTGGTGCTGGACAACGAGTGCGGCACGCTCCCGCTCGAGTTCGGCGAGGTGTCGATCATGCGCCGCCTGCACCGCGAGAGCGAGGGCGAGTACTACATCAACCGCTCCCGCGTGCGGAGGCTGGACGTGCTGGAGCTGCTCGCCGACACCGGCCTCGGACGGCAGATGCACTCCGTGATCGGGCAGGGCGGGGTGGAGGAGATCCTCGTCTCCAAGCCGCACGAGCGCCGCCGCTTCGTCGAGGAGGCGGCCGGCCTTGGCAAGTACCAGCGCCGGCGCACCCGCGCCGAGGCAAAGCTGGCCCGCGTGTCCGCCGAGCTGGGGCGCGCCCGCGACCTGGAGCGGGAGGTGCGCGCCCGTCTCCGCCCGTTGGCGATGCAGGCAACCGCGGCCGAGCGCGCGGCGAAGCTGGCCGGCGAGATCGCCGCCGGCCGGGTGGCGCTCCTGGGCTCGGAGATGGTCGGCGAGCGGCTCGCCGGCAATGGGCTCCGGACGCAGCTCGAGGCCGCCGCCGGCGAGCGCGACCGGGTGGAGGCGCGGCTGGCGGCGCTGGCCACCCGGCGCGCGACGGCAGAGACCGAGCTGACCGGGCTGGCGACCGCCCAGGAGCGGGCGGCGCACGCGTTCTACGCGTTCGAGACGTCGCGCGACCGGCTGGCCGCGCAGGCGCTTCGCCTGCGCACGGCGACGGCGGCGCTCGAGCGGGCGATCGCCCGCCGCGCGTCGCTGGCCGAGCGGCTGGCCGAGGACGCCAAGCGCTTCCGCGGCGAGATGGCCGAGGCAGAGTCGGCGGCGCAGGCCGCGGCGGCCGATCTGGCCGGCGAGGAGACCGCGGATGCGGCCCCGGCAGGCCAGGCGAGCGCGCGCGCCGAGGCGGCACTTGCGGCCGCCATGGACGCGCGGCGTGCACTGGCAGAGGCACAGGGCCGGCTGGTCACCGCCCGCCGCGAGTCGGAGCAGGTACGGGCACGTACAGAGGCCGCGCGTCGGCGGCTGGGCGAGTTGGCGGAGGCCGCCGATCGGGTGGCGGCCGGGCTCGCCGCGGCCGAGACCGGGGCGAGCGACGCGGCGTCGCAGGCCGCCGAGTGCGAGCGCGCCGTCGATTCGGCCGTCGCGGCCGATTCGGCCGCCGCGTCCCGGGCGCAGCAAACGGCTGCCGAGGACCGCGGCCGGCGGGAGGCTGCGGATGAGCTGGAGCATCGCCTGCGCTCCGCGACAACGCGGCTGGCGGCGCTCGAACGGGCGCTTGACCGGGGCGAGGGGCTGTCGCCGGCAGCGCAGGCCCTGAAGCGCGCCGGAGCGGTGCTCGTGGTGGCAGGCGTGGAGGCACGCCCCGGCTACGAGCGGGCGGTTGCGGCGGCGCTGGGCTGGCGCGCGGGGGCCGTGGTCGCCGAGCGGATCGAGGACGCCGTCGACCTGCTGCACGGCGCCGAGGGCGAGCTCGGTGTCGTGCTGGCATCGTCGCAGGCAGCGGGCGGCGCGTTGCCGCCGACCCCGGCTGCCCGGCCGCTTGCGGAGGTTGTGGACATCAAGGATGGGTCGGTCGCGCGGCTGATCGAGGGGGTGTGGCTGGTCGACGACCTGACGCCGGTCAGCCACGGCATCGCCGTCACCGCCGACGGCGAGGGCATCGACGCCGACCGGGGAGAGCTCTGGCGCACCGCCGACGCCGGTGAGGCGGCCTGGATGGCCGCCCGGTCGGAGCGCGAGCGCGTCTCCGCCGAGGCGGCGCAGCTCGGCCAGGAGCTGGCCGAGGCCAGGGCCGGTGCCGAGGAGTCGGCGACTGCTGCGGCAGACGCAGCCGCAGAGGCCCGAACGGCAGGCGCGGCGATGACTGCTGCCCGGGAGGCCGCGGCGGCGGCGGTGGAGACGGCACGCCAGGCGGCAGCCAGGCGGGACGCGCTGGCGGACGAGCTGGCGCGCACCGATGCCGGCCGCGACCTGGCCGGCGCCGACCTGGACACGGCCCAGGAGGGGCTCGCCGAACTGGATGCGGCAACGCTGGCGCACGCGGCCGACGAGCAGGAGCGGCGGACAGCGGCCACGGCCGCCGACGAGGAGCACGCCCGGCTCGAGCACGCCCGGCGGGAGCTCGCCGAGCAGGAGGCGCGGGCGGCGGCGCGGCGGGCAATGCTGGAGGAGCGTCTGGCGCGGCACCGGGAGGATGTAGCGCGACTGGCTGCGGCGGCCGAACAGGCCGAGAGCGGGCAGGCGGCGTGCGTCTATGCCATCGCCCAGTCCGAGCTGACCCTCCCCGAGGCGCGGTTGCTGGGGGAGCGCCTGACCGATGTCGCCGCCGTTGCCGAGCGGCTGCGCGACCCGGCCCGGGCCGGCGTGGACAGCGTCGAGCGGCGCGCGGCAGAGCTGGCCGCGGAGCTCCAGGCGTGTGCCGAGCAGGAGGCCGCAGAGCAGACCGAGGCGCGACGCGCGTCCGGCGTGGCGACCGAGCTCGAGGTGGCGCTCGCCAGGGGTGCCGAGCGGATCGCAGAGCTGGAGCGGCGCCGCGGCGTGATCGCGGCCGAGCATGCCCTGGAGGCGACCGATCCGGACGAGCCGCTGCCACCCGAGGACGCTGCCGGGCTGGCGGCGCGCCTGGAACGGCTGGAGCGTCGCCGCGAGGGCCTGGGGGCGGTCAATCCACTGGCCGCCGAGGAATACGAGACGGAGAAGCAGCGCTCGGGCGAGCTGGTCGCCCAGTGCGACGACCTGGAGCGGTCGCTGCACGAGCTACGCAGCCTGATCCGCGATCTCACGCAGACGATCGACCGGCGCTTCGCCGAGACCTTCGCCGAGGTCCAGGCCCACTTCCGGGACACCATCGCGACGCTCTTCCCCGGCGGCGCAGGACGTCTTCGCCTGACCGACGACGTCGTCTCGGCCCAGCCGATCCGGGCGACCGCCGAAGGCCAGGAGGGGGAGGCGCCGGAGGAGGCCGAGGAGGTCGCCGACGAACCGGGGATCGAGCTCGAGGTGCGCCCGGCCGGCAAGCGCATCGAGTCGCTGTCGCTGCTCTCCGGCGGCGAGAAGGCGCTGACCGCGATCGCCTTCCTGTTCGCATTGATGCTGACCAAGCCATCGCCCTTCTACGTGCTCGACGAGGTGGAGGCGGCGCTCGACGACGCCAACATCGAGCGCTTCCTGACCCTTCTTCGGGAATCGCAGAAGAAGGCGCAGTTCATCGTCATCACCCACCAGCGGCGAACGATGGAGGTCGCGGACGTGCTCTATGGGGTCTCGATGGCAGGCGACGGCGAGTCCCGCGTGCTATCGAGGCGGATGCCCGCCGAGTCCGACCTGCACCACGCGATCGAGTCCGCCTAGGCCGCCGTCGCGGCCGCCTCGAGCCACTCCCACAGGTCATCCGGCAGGTCGAGCGTGCCCGCCGTGAGCGCCTCTTGCCGGCGCCCGGCGCTCGCCTCGCCGGGGAACCGCCGGCCGCCGAGGGCAGCTCGGATCTCTTCCGCGGGCAGCGCCTGCGGCCGGGCGACCAGCGCGACGGCCGAGAAGCCGTCGGCGCCGGCGAGGGCCCGGCAGAGGAGCTCCACGATGAGAGCGAGCGCGAACCCCTTGTACGCCTGGTCGGCGCCCAACGGGAGCAGTCCGGCCGCCCCGGAGGTCACGTCGGCCGGGTTCGTGGCCGGGCCGCCGGCCGCACCGATCGCGGCGCCCTCGGGCAGCGGGCGTGCGGTGGCTGCCGCCTTGAGCACGGCGCCGTAGGTGATGCGGCCCATCGAAACGTCGACCAGCGCCGGGCCGTGCTCGCCGGGGACGGCCAGGCAGAGTGGGTTTGTACCGAGCAGTGGCGGGCCGCCGTCGGGATGAGAGATGCGGGCCGTCGAGGTGGCCGTGACCAGGCAGCAAAGGCCGCCCGCCGCCACGCGCTCGGCGTAGTGGCCGAGCCGGCCGGTTGGGAAGCCGTGGCGGACGACCACCAGCCGGGCGCCGGTCGGCGGGTCGTCCAGTTCCCGCTCGAGTGCCCGGCTGAGCGCCAGATAGCCGAGTGCCCCGCCGGCGTCCCAGCGGGCGATCCCGCCGTCCCGCTCGACCAGTCGCGGCTGCGCCGCCGGCTGCAAGTCGTCGAACGCCGAGATCCAGCGCAGCCGCTCCACCCCGTGCCCGGACGCCCCCCGAAGCTCGGCCCCGAGGAAGTGATCGACCAGCTCGCGGGCGTCGGCGTCGCCGAATCCGAGGCCGTGGGCGCGCGCCAGCATGGCCGCCTCCAGCCGGTCGATCGTCACCGTCGCCATCGCGGGGCACCGTAGTCCACCACGGCCGGACCGAATACCAGGTGCCAGGCACCTTCTATTCGGCGTTCTAGGATCCCCGACCGTGACCCGATCCTGGCAGGCGATGTTCGACACCGGCGACGGCGCGCCCATCCCGGAGCCGGACGAGCAGCGGGAGGGAGGTGTGTTCGCCCGCCTCCGCGGTTCGATCTCGCGCAGCCGGCGGGCGATGACGCAGCAGCTCCAGGCGGTCATGTTCGACCCCGCCGACGAGGAGGTCTGGGAGCGCCTGGAGGAAGCGCTGATCATGGCCGACTGCGGCGTGCCGGCGACCGTCGCGGTGATCGAGCGGCTGGAGGCGGAGTCGGCGGCCGGGCGGCTGACCAGCCGGGCCGAGCTGACCGCTGCCCTGACGCAGATCGTGACCGAGCTGATGACGCCCCCCGGCGATCCCAGGATCGACATCTCACACGTCCCGTCGGTGCTGCTAGTGACCGGCGTCAACGGCACCGGGAAGACCACCAGCATCGGGAAGATCGCCTGGCATCTGCGGGAAGCCGGCCGCAGCTGCGTGATCGGCGCCGCCGACACCTTCCGGGCCGCCGCCGGTGAGCAGCTCGAGACCTGGGCCGAGCGCGCCGGCGCCGATTTCGTGGGATCGCAGTCGGGCGCCGATCCCGCCGCGGTTGCCTTCGACGCCGTCTCCGCCGCCGAGGCTCGCAGCCGCGACGTTGTCATCGTCGACACGGCCGGCCGGCTGCACACCCAGGGCCACCTGATGGACGAGCTGGAAAAGATCCATCGCGTGATCGGCCAGCGGATCGCCGGCGCCCCGCACGAGGTGCTGCTGACGATCGACGCCACCACCGGCCAGAACGGCCTGCAGCAGGCGCGGCTGTTCGCCGAGGCCGTGCAGGTGACGGGGATCGTGCTGACCAAGCTGGACGGCACCGCCAAGGGGGGCATCGCCGTCGCCATCGCGCACGAGCTCTCGATCCCGGTCAAGCTGATCGGGGTCGGCGAGGGGGTGGAGGACCTGCGCCCGTTCGAGGCGGCCGACTTCGCCCGCGCCCTGTTCGGCGACGAGTAGTCTTCAGCGGATGTTCGACTCGCTCTCCGAACGCCTGGGAACGACCCTTGACGGCCTCCGTGGGAAGGGTCGCCTGACCGAGGACGACATCAACGCCGCGATGCGCGAGATCCGCCTGGCGCTGCTGGAGGCAGACGTCAACTTCGCGGTCGTCCGGCAGTTCGTGGCTGCGGTCAAGGAGCGGGCGATGGGGGCCGAGGTGCTGGACAGCCTGACTCCGGGACAACAGGTGGTGAAGATCGTCCACGAGGAGTTGACCGAGCTCATGGGCAGCGCCGGCAGCGGGCTCTCCTTCTCCAACCGGCCGCCGACGGTGATCCTGATGGCCGGCCTCCAGGGCTCGGGCAAGACCACCGCCTGCGGCAAGCTTGCCCGGATCCTCGCCAAGCAGAAGCGGACGCCGGCGATGGTCGCCTGCGACGTCTACCGGCCGGCCGCCATCCAGCAGCTGCAGACGCTCGGCAAGTCGCTGCAGGTGCCCGTCTTCGAGCGCGGCACCGACGCCGACCCGGTCGAGACGGCGGCCTGGGGGATCGAGCAGGCGCGCGCCCAGGGCCGGGACGTCGTGATCGTCGACACCGCCGGCCGGCTGCACATCGACGAGCAGCTGATGGACGAGCTCGTCCGCATCAAGCAGCGCACGAAGCCGCACAACGTCCTGCTCGTGCTCGACTCGATGACCGGCCAGGACGCCGTCAACGTGGCCGAGCGGTTCGCCGAGGCGGTGGACTACGACGGCGTCATCCTGACCAAGCTGGACGGCGATGCCCGGGGCGGCGCCGCGCTGGCCGTCCGGGCGGTCACCGGCAAGCCGATCAAGTACGTGTCGGTGGGCGAGAAGCTTGACCAGCTGGAGCCCTTCCATCCCGACCGGATGGCCTCCCGGATTCTCGGCATGGGCGACGTGATGGGGCTGATCGAGCGCGCCCAGGAGCAGTTCGACGACCGGCAGACGGAGGAGATGGAGGCGCGCATGCGCAAG
Organism: Gaiellales bacterium; assembly: GCA_036273335.1. Lineage (GTDB taxonomy): Bacteria > Actinomycetota > Thermoleophilia > Gaiellales > JAICJC01 > DASUHT01. Next base: position 57,447 of record DASUHT010000019.1, read on the forward strand.
GGCGCCTTCACCCTCGAGGACCACCTCGACCTGCTCCAGAAGACCAAGAAGATGGGCTCGCTGAAGGGAATGCTGGGGATGGTGCCCGGCCTCGGCCGGCAGCTCCGAAACATGCAGTTCGACGAGAACCAGGCGGCCCGCGGGATCAGCCAGATGGAGGCGATCATCCTCTCCATGACGCCGGACGAGCGGCGCAGCCCACGGTCGATCAACGGCAGCCGGCGGCGGCGGATCGCGGCCGGCAGCGGGACCACCGTCCAGCACGTGAATCAGGTGCTCGGCCAGCACAAGCAGATGGAGAAGATGATGAAGCAGATGAAGGCCGGCAAGATGCCCAATCTGGGCGCCCTGATGGGCCGCTGACCTTGTGCCATCATCTACACTCCCGCCGCCGGAGAAACCAGGAGGAAGCGTGGCAGTGAAGATCCGCCTTGCGCGGCATGGCTCGAAGAAGAACCCGGTCTACCGGGTGGTGGTCGCCGATTCGCGCGTGCAGCGCGACGGCCGCACCATCGAGGAGATCGGGAAGTACAACCCGCAGCTCGAGCCGTCGCTGGTCGATATCGACGCCGACAAGGCCCGGGCCTGGATCGCCAAGGGCGCGCAGCCGACCGAGACGGTCGCCAAGCTGCTCAAGATCGCCGGCGTTTAGGGTCGGCCACCGAGTCCTGTGGAGGACCTCCTCGAGTACCTGGCCCGGCAACTGGTCGACGAGCCCGACCAGGTGCGGGTGGAGCGGACCGAGCCGACGCCCGGCGAGGTACGGCTGGAGCTGCACGTGGCGCAGGACGACCTGGGCAAGGTGATTGGCAAGCAGGGCCGGATCGCCCGCGCGCTGCGCACGATCGTGAAGGCTTCGGCCGTCCGGAGCGGTGGGCGCGTCCATGTCGAGATCGCCGGCTGATCCGGCTTCCTGGCGGCCCGAGGAGATCGTCGTCGGCCGGGTCGGCAGGCCGCACGGCCTGGACGGCTCGGTACACCTGGAGGGCCACGGGGGGGTCGTGCCGCTGGAGCCGGGGACGCCGGTGCGGGTCGGTGACCGGCCGGCGGTGATCGAACGGCGGCGGGGAACCGCCGAGCGGCCCATCCTCAGCTTCGATCACGTCCACGACCGCGAGCAGGCGGCGGCGTTGCGCGGACAGCCAGTCGCGGTCGCCAGCGATCGGCTACCGGCGGTCGATCGCGACGAGTACTTCCACGTCGACCTGGTGGGCTGCCGCGTGGAGGCGGGCGGCGAGCGGCTGGGGGAGGTGCGGGAGGTGCTCGCCTATCCGGCCAACGACGTGCTGGACGTGCGCCAGGGCGACCGTCAGGTGCTGATCCCGTTCGCCGTCGACGTCGTGCTCGAGGTGGACATACCCGGCCGGCTGATCCGCGTCCGCGAGGACTTCCTGTGAGCCTCGAGATCGACGTCTTCACGCTCTTCCCCGACCACCTGGCCTGGCTCCCCGGCTCGCGTCCGGTGCGGAACGTCCTCGAGTCGGGGGAGCTCGGGCTGCGGGTGCTCGACCTGCGCCAGTGGGCGCTCGGCGAGTACCGGCAGGTGGACGACGCGCCGTACGGCGGTGGGGCCGGCATGCTCGTCCGGGTGGACGTCGTCTGCGCCGCCCTCGAGGACACCTATGGACGGTCGATCGAGCGGCTGCGCGAGGAGCGGCGGGTAGTTGTGCTGACGCCGGTCGGCCGCCGGCTCACCGATGCGGTCGCTGCCGAGTACGCCGGCGGCCGCCCGGTCACGCTGCTCGCCGGCCGCTACGAGGGGTTCGACCAGCGGGTGCACGAGCACCTGGCGACCGAGGAGCTCTCGATCGGCCCCTACGTGCTCTCGGGTGGCGAGATTCCGGCGATGGCGGTGGTGGACGCCGTCGTCCGCAAACTGCCCGGGGCCATGGGCAAGGAGGAGAGCCACCTGCACGACTCGTTCGCACCAGCCATGGGCGGCCGGCCGGAGTACCCGCACTACACAAGGCCGGACGAGTTTCGGGGCTGGCGAGTGCCGGAGGTGCTGCTGTCGGGGCACCACGCGCGCATCGCCGCCTGGCGGGATGCACAGTCGCGCGAGCGCGACGCTTCCGATTTGTGAGGGTTCCGGGCGACGGGTACCATTCGGCGGCCATGACCGTGATCGGAGACATCGAGGCCCGTCAACTGCGGGAGGTGCCACCGTTCAAGGCCGGAGATACCGTCCGCGTGCACTTCAAGGTGATCGAGGGCCAGAGGCAGCGGATCCAGGTATTCGAGGGCGTCTGCATCGCCCGCTCAGGGGCCGGCGTGCGCGAGACGTTCACCGTTCGCAAGCAGTCCTTCGGCGTCGGGGTGGAACGCACGTTCCCGGTGCACTCGCCGAAGATCGAGAAGATCGACGTGGCCTCAATCGGCGACGTCAGTCGCGCCAAGTTGTATTACCTCCGCGGCAAGGTGGGCAAGGCCGCTCGCGTCCGCGAGAAATCACGCTGATCCACGAAGACTGATGGGCGAACCGCCGCCCGACCATTCGGCGCCCGATCCCGCCGATCCCCAGTCGCTCGGCGCAATCGCCCAACCCGCGCCGACCGCCGACCAGCCGGCGGCAGAGCCGGTCAAGCGCCCGCGTGTCCACCCGCTGGTCGAGCTCGTCCTGGTGCTGGCGCTCGCCTTCGGGCTGGCGTACCTCGTCCAGGGGTGGGTGGTCAAGCCGTACCGGATCCCGTCGGCGTCCATGGAGCCGACGCTGCAGATCGGCGACATGGTGCTGGTGAACCGGTTCATCTACCACCTGCATCCGCCGCGCCGCGGCGACATCATCGTCTTTCATCCGCCCGGCCGCGGCGACACGCCGATTCGCGGCGCCAGCAGCGAGGCGAGCGTGAACTACATCAAGCGGGTGATCGGCCTGCCCGGCGAGTCGCTCGAGATTCGGCGCGGCACGGTATTCGTCCGCGCGCCGCACGCCCCCTGGCATGCCCTGCATGAGAGCTACATCGCGAACAACCCCAAGGTCGGGGCCGGCTCCAAGTTCGGTCCTGTCAAGGTGCCCAGAGGCGATTACTTCGTGCTCGGCGACAACCGGGGGAACAGCGACGACAGCCGCGTCTGGGGCCCGCTCCCGCGGCGCAACATCATCGGCGAGGCGTTCTTGATCTACTGGCCGCTGAACAGAATCACGACGCTCTAGACACGTTTCGGGACGCCGCGTGTCCGCCGGCCGCGATACCGTTGGGCGGATGGCCATCGCCACCGCCCGTCCGCGAGCGCGCAGATCCCGACCCGGCCGGCGACTGCTGGCGTACGACCGTTCGCTCGGGGCGCGCCTGGTGGCGGGGGCGGACGAGGCCGGCCGAGGCTGCCTGGCGGGCCCGCTGGTGGCCGCCGCCGTCTGCCTCGACGTGGAGCGCCTGAGCGGTCCGCGGGCGCGGCCGCTGGCCGATCTGAACGACTCCAAGCAGCACACCGCGGAGCGCCGGGAAGCGCTCTTCCAGGCGGTGCTCGCGTCGGCCGAGCAGGTGGCCGTCTGCGTCATCCCGGCCGCCGAGATCGACCGGCGGGGCCTTCACCGCTCGAACCTGGCCGCGCTGGAGCGGGTGCTCCGCCGGCTGCAACCGATGCCCGAGGTCTGCCTGACCGACGGTTTCGCGCTGGCGGCGAGCGGACTGCCCAGCCGGCGGGTGATCGGCGGCGACGGGCGCAGCGCCTCGATCGCCGCGGCGTCGATCGTGGCCAAGGTGACACGCGACAGGCTGATGCACCGGTTGGCAGCGCACTATCCCGGTTACGGCTTCGAGTCGCACGTCGGCTATATCACCCCGGAGCACACGCGCGCCGTCCGCGAGCGCGGGCTGACGCCGCTGCATCGCCGCTCGTTCGCCGCGATGGCGTATGAGCAGCTGGATCTCGGACTCTAGATACGGACGGCTGGCGGAGCTGGCCGCGGCCTGGCTTCTGCGGGCGCGTGGCTACCGGGTGGTCGGCCGCAACCTGCGAGTCGCCGGCCGCGAGCTGGACGTGGTTGCACGACGCCGCGGCGTGCTCGTCATCTGCGAGGTGAAGGCGCGGCGCCGGGCCGACCGCAGCGATCCCTGGGAGGCGGTGGACGCGCGCAAGCGGGAGCGGTTGCGGTTTGCGGCCGCGCTGCTCGCCGACGCCGATCCGACCGTCGAGGAGGTGCGCTTCGACGTCATCGCCGTCAGCGGCCTTCGCGTCCGCCACCTCCGGTCGGCATTCTGGTGAGCTTTCGTCACCGATCGTGACTGACACGCGCGCGGGGTGCCGTGCAGCATGGAGCGGTGATCGGGCGAACGAAGACGTTCTGGCTGACCGGCCTCGATGCGCGTCGCGTGGACGTCGAGGCTGAGATCCACAAGGGGCTTCCGGCATTCCGCGTCGTCGGCCTGGCAGACCGGGCCGTGCAGGAGGCACGCGACCGGGTGCGCAGCGGCCTCACCTCGTCGCAGTACGCGTTCCCGGGCAAGCGGCTCACGGTCAACCTTGCGCCGGCACAGGAGCGCAAGGAGGGCTCCGGGTTCGACCTGGCGATCGCGCTTGCGGTGCTGGCGGCGTCCGGTCAGCTTCCGCCCGACCGCGTGGAGCGGGTGGCGGCGGCCGCCGAGATGGGCCTGGACGGGTCGCTTCGGCCGGTGCGGGGTGCGATGGCGATGGCCGAGGCCGCCGCCCGGATGGAGCTCGAGGCGCTGCTGCTGGCCCCCGAGAGCGCCGCCGAAGCGGCGGCGGTCGACGGGGTGCGGGTGGTGCCGGCGCGCACGCTGGCCGAGGCGGCCGACATCCTCTGGGGGACGATCGAGCCTCCGCCGGCTCCGGCGCCGGTGCAACTGCCGCCGGCCGCCCAGCCCGACCTGGCCGATGTGCGGGGCCAGCAGCGCGCCCGGCGCGCGCTCGAGATCGCGGCCGCTGGCCGCCACAACCTGCTGCTGATCGGCCCGCCCGGTTCCGGCAAGAGCATGCTGGCGCAGCGGCTGGTCGGCATCCTGCCGCCGCTGACGAGGGCGGAGGCGCTCGAGGTCACCCGCGCGCACTCGGTGGCGGGCCTCCTGCCGGCCGGGATGCTTGCCGCCGACCGGCCGTTCCGCGCCCCGCATCACAGCGCCTCCGCCGCCGCGCTCGTCGGTGGCGCATCGCTGCGGCCCGGGGAGGTCGCGCTCGCGCATCGCGGGGTCCTGTTCATGGACGAGCTGGCGGAGTTCCCAAGGCCGGCCCTGGAGTCGCTGCGGGTTCCGCTACAGGAGCGCCGGGTCGAGCTTTCGCGCGCCGCAGGCCGGGTGGTGATGCCGTCGGACTGCATCGTCATCGCGGCGATGAACCCCTGCCCGTGTGGGCACCTCGGCGATCCCGACCGCGAGTGCACATGCCCACCGCAGCGGCTGGCCGCCTATCGCAGCCGAGTCAGCGGGCCGCTGCTCGACCGCTTCGACCTGCGCGTCCAGGCGCCGCGGGCGGAGTCCCATGGCGCGCCCGGTGAGGAGTCGGCGGCGGTCGCCGGACGAGTGGCAGAGGCCGCCCGGCGGCTGGCCGGCGGGGAGCTCGAGCTGCACCCGCGGGCGGTCCGCCTGATGCACGACGCGGTGGGCGTTCGCCTGCTCTCGGGCCGCGGCGCCGCGCGCGTGCTCGCGGTCGCACACACGATCGCGGCGCTGGCCGGCGCCGGGAAGGTCGAAGGCGACCACGTTGCCGAGGCGCTGTCCTACCGGGAGCCCGTATGAGGGATTGTGGTGTGCGGGTGGCCGTGGCCGCCGCCGAGTGCGGGGTCGAGGCGACACGGGTCGTCCGCCGCGCCGGCGGCTGCGCGGCCGTTCTCGGCGCCTCGCCGCGGGCGCTGGCCGCGCTCGGTGCACCGGCGGAGCTCGTCGCCGCGGTCGACCGGGCACGCCGGCTCGACGTCCCGGCCTACCGTGCCCGGCTGGCGGAGCGGGGGATCGAGGTGGTCGGACTCGACGACCGCGGGTATCCGGCGGAGCTCGCGACGCTGCACGACCCGCCGCCGGCCGTGTTCAGCCGTGGTCGCCGGGATCTCCTGGACATGTCCGCCGGCCGGGTGGCGATCGTGGGGGCACGCCGGGCCGCCGACGCCGGCCTTCGGCTCGCCCGCGAGCTGGCGCGGTTCTGCGCAATCCGCGAGCGCACTGTGGTCAGCGGCCTTGCGCTGGGAATCGACGCGGCGGCCCATGCCGGGAGCCTGGAGGGTGGCGGCGCGACGATCGCGGTACTCGGCTGCGGCGTCGACGTGACCTATCCGCGGACAAACGCCGGGCTCTTCGACCGCGTCGCGACGGATGGGCTTCTGCTCTCCGAGTATCCGCCGGGCACACCGCCGGCACCGTGGCGGTTTCCCGCCCGCAACCGTCTGATCGCCGCGCTCGCGGCCACCGTGCTGGTGGTCGAAGCACGCGCACGAAGCGGCGCCCTGATCACCGCCGACATGGCGCTCGACCTGGGCCGGGACGTGCTCGCGGTGCCCGGCTCGCCGGCGTTTGCCGGTGCGGCGGGCACCAACGGACTGCTCAAGGCGGGTGCCGGCCTGATCGAGGATGCCGCCGACCTGGCGGGCTGGCTGGGCGTCGAGCCGCCCGAGGCCGACCAGCCGGATCTGGACGCCCGCTCGGCGGCGTTCCTGGAGGCGCTGGCGCCCGGCCCGGCGACCGCCGACGATCTCTGCGAGCGGCTCGGATGGCCGCCCGCGGAGGTGGCGGCGGCGACCATCCGCCTCGAGTTGGCCGGCCTCCTGGCCCGGGAGCGGGGAGGGCGGCTGGCTGCGGCCCGCCGGCCCTGAGCATGCCCGTTGGTAGAATCGGCATGCCCTAGGGGTGTAGCTCAGTTGGTAGAGCGGCGGTCTCCAAAACCGTAGGTCGCGGGTTCGAGCCCTGCCACCCCTGTCGCGTAACCAAGCCGTTTCCCGCGTAACCACGCCACACACAGCCTCACCGGCCGAATCCAGTGGCGTCCACTGGTGTACATAGCTGGGGTGTGTCTGTGGCCAGCACTGTGGCCAGCACGCGGCCGGTAGCTACCGGGGCACTCTGGCGGCGACGCATCCCGACACATGATCACCTGCGGCACCACCGATGTAACCTGTCGGAATGCCCGAAGGACTCTCTGGACCGGAGGTCGGAAGGGAGATCTCGGAACACGCCAAGCACGCCGCGGAGCAGCGTGCCGCCGACTCGCTGGATCATCGCAAGGCTGAGTGGATCTCGATCAGCGAAGCGATTCTGTTGTCGGTGGTGGCGATCATCGCCGCCTACTCCGGCTACTCGGCCGCCCAATGGAACACCCAGTCTTCAGTGTCGCTCGCAGCGGCGAGCGCCGCCCGCACGAAGGCCAACCGGGCAGATCTGGAGTCCCTAGCCCAGCGGAACTTCGACTCGTCGACGTTCAACACTTGGTTCACCGCCTACGTCGCCAAAGATGCCCGCGGCATGGCGCTCGCCAAGAAGCGCTTCTCCCCGGCGTTTCGGATCGCCTTCGACGCGTGGTGGGCGACCGACCCGACCACCAATCCCAAGTCGCCACCGGGCCCCACCTACATGCCCCAATACAAGCAGCCGCAACTAGCGGCCGCCCGAGCACTGGACACAGTCGCCGACGCCCATTTCGCGGCCGGTGCCGCCGACGGCGCGCACTCCGACAAGTACATCCGCGTCACGGTCTACCTGGCGACGGTGCTTTTCATGATCGGCATCAGCGCACACTTCCCGCTGCTAGGAGCGCGCTACGGCTTGGTGACGATCGGCAGTCTGCTCGTCATCTTCTCCGTGATTCAACTCCTGCAACTCCCACGCCCGCCCTAACCCGTGGAATGCCGCACCGCACGAACACGGAAGTCGACCTCCATCAGATGGTCCCCGCCCAGATCAGAGTCGTCGTAGGTGCCCATGACCACGATGTAGAGCTGCGGCTGTGTCCACGGAAGCTCGACGGGACAGAGGGGTGGCGCCAGACAGTTCCCGTCATCGCTCCCCAGACCTGACTACCGCCCGGCGATTCGCCGCCGTGGCCAGCACTGTGGCCAGCACCCACCGCTAGACGGCTACTGGAGCCGATTCGTACCGGTCTCCAAAACCGTAGGTCGCGGGTTCGAGCCCTGCCATCCCTGTCGCGTAACCGAGCCGAATGCCGCGACTCGGCTGGCCGATTGTCGAGCTAGGTCTACTCGAGGGCTAGGCGGCCACCCCGGAGCATGCGTCGACTCCTGCTCGGCGACATGGCTGTTCTGCGGCGCGTGGCGCGGCGGTTTGGCTGCGCGGATTCATCGGTTGTTCAGGTGACCGGCCTAGTGTCAGGGAACCGCTACCCAATCCCAGGGGGTTCCATGATCAAGCTCACTCTTGCCGCTGTCGCTGCCGCGGTCATCGCGGGAGCCGTGGCCATCTCGACCGCTGGCGCCTCTGGCTCTGGGTCATCCAAGCGACCTATGGGGGCGTCAGCCGTGGCGATCCCCGGTGCCTCCAGCCGTGCGGTATCCGCGGCGTCGGCGTATGAGCCGCACTTGTCGCCGGCGGACTTCTCTCTCGTCATTGACAATCCTTACTTCCCGCTGCCGGTCGGACGAACCTGGGTCTACCGCGGCGTCAGAGACGGCCAGTCGCAGCTCGACCGAGTGACCGTGACCTCGAGGACGAAGGTCGTCGCGGAGGGGATAACCGCCCGGGTCGTTCGCGATGTGGCGACCCACAACGGCAAACTGTTGGAAAAGACGGCCGACTGGTACGCCCAGGACAACCAGGGGAATGTCTGGTACGTGGGCGAGGACACGACGGCCTACCTGCCCAACGGGAAAAAGGACAAGTCGGGCTCATGGCAGGCTGGAGTCAACGACGGCGAGCCCGGGATCATCATGCTGGCCAACCCCCAGATCCCAGACGCATACCGCCAGGAGCTCCTGGTTGGTCAGGCCGAGGACACCGCCTGGATCATCAACCGGGGTGGGCTGGTATCGGCTCCGATTGGGACGTTCCAGCACGCGCTGCGGACTCTGGAGTTCGCTCGCATAGAGCCGGGCGTTGTCGACCAAAAGATCTATGCCCCAGGGATCGGCATCGTGTCCGAGACAGCACTGACCGGCCCTCAGGAGGTGTCCAACCTCGTCCGAATGACCGGCTAGAGCCCATTTCCGACGTAAAACAAGCACCGTAGTGCCCCAGAAGTAGACTTGACTCAACGCCCGCAGGGCGCTTGACCGGTCGTACGGGCGTGGCCCACCGCCGCGGCGCCTGCCCCACTCCGCTCCGCGGCGGTGGCGCAGAGCGCACCCGCTCTGTCAGCCCCGACACGGACCACTTGATCAGGAGCGGTTCCACCTCGCAATGGCTGGGCAGCAACCGTGGGCCGGCGCCGGACTACCCATATGTGAGGAGTACAATCCACGGGCGGGCGCACCAGGCGAGCGCCGTCAAATCGATCTGAGGGCCCCTGTTCCCCGCGAGAAACCGGCGCGTTAGAACGGGGCGCGGAGCACGTTCCGGCCTAGCACGAGCAGCACCAACGCGACTGGGATCCCGATGATTGTCACCCAGAACAACGCGGCCAGCGTGAAGAGGATGAGCGCGACCGGGACGCCGATCAGGAGCACCCACGCGAGCCGGAACAGGATCACCGCTCCAGCATACGCCCGATAGGCGCGGCGGCTGCGCGAACCTGGCACGCTGGCCACCGACGTGGACGGCGGCTCTCAATGGTCAGGAGCCAATCGTGGAGGAGCGCCGCGCGTGTGGCGCGCGCGGCCCTCCTCCCACCGACCGGAGTCCCGGCGGGAGCCCGGTCGCTGCTGTCGTTTGCGTTATCCGAGCAGGACGATCACGTCACGAGACAACGTGCCCTGGGCGTTGAGGTTGTGGACGGTGACCTGTCCTTCAGCGCCGACGAACCCGCCAGTACCACCCGTGATCGCGATGGTGCTTGTGGATCCCGTGGTGGTCGTCTCGCCGGCGAACTCGAGCGTCCCCCGACCCAGCCGGGCCGTGCCGACGCAATGAGCCACCTTCTGGGTCTCAAGAACACAGAAGCCGCGATTGGAGCCGACCTGGTGTGTTCGGGCGGTATTCCAGAACTGGCTGGCGAAGAAGAACTCGTCGCCCGGGGTCGGCCCGGGCTGGCCGAGGTCGAGGAATCGTTGCGACGTCGTCTTCTCGATCACAACTATCGTGCGACCACCGCCCTCGCCCGATGCTGACGCGAACGAGGCGCCACCGATCGCCATCGCGACCAGCGCGCTCACACCAGCCGTCATGAGTAGTTTGCGGAGCATGAGAACCCCCTCTTCGTCGACGCTCCCTATCCAGGAAGTCCGCGTACTACCCCAGCGGAGCACGCGTCAAACCGGATTGGACTCGCTCAGCGTCCGCATCGAGACGCTGCTCCAATGGGTTCTGACCGCATGTATCCCCCTTGCCTTCCTGCCAGGGTGCGGAACCGTCGTCGGACTGCAGCGGTGGTCACTTGAACGGCAACTCCTGCGTCTCCACCGAGCGGCTTAATCAAATGGCCATGGGTTCGTGACTCGGGAATCTGGGCCTTCTGCGCGCCAGTCAGCGTAGGCCTCCACCGGGTCATCCGTTTCTTTCGATACCGACGCCCCATACTTCGCCGCTGTATCGTTGACGGTGTAATGGCATGCGTCCTCGCGGCGCGAGCCGATCATCAGCACGGCACAGGGGCGGTCGCCGGCTCCCACGAAGATGTGGTCGGTCCCGGCTGGGCAGTGGAGAAAGTCCCACTGGCGCAGCGCGCGCTCCTCGCCATCAACAATCGCGATGCACTCTCCGGACAGGACGAGAAAGTCCTCCTGCACCGGTTCCGAGTGGTAGCGGCCATTTGGCTCACCCGGCTGCATGACTTGAACGTTGACGCCGGTGTCAGGCCAGGTCACGCCATCGGGCTCGAGCCGGACGAACGTCGCTCCTCGCGGAGCTCCGATCGCCGGTGCGTCGGCGAGATTGATCACGAATGGCACGTCGATGACCCCACCATAGTTGCTGTCAAGGAACTCGGATGAAACGCCTCCTTTGGGGCACCCGGCCACGTACGCCGACGCGTCGAGCTTCAGGCGAGCCTTGGCAGTACGGCGACGAAGAAGTACGCCAAGAGAGCCACGAACCCAAGCGCCGGAAGGCTGCAGGCGAATACGGCGGCACGCGCCAACGGGCTGAGCGACGACCGCCGGGCGGCGACAGGTGCGGCCAGGCTCGCGAGCACGGCCGCTACCATGGCGGTCACCCAGACCGTGGCAAGCGATGTGCCCCAGTCGTGACTGCCCGGGCCTTTGACAGCGAGCGTCGTGATGACGAACACCACACATGCGATCGAGAAGACAGCTAGCCCAACTGCCCGCGTGTTCTGTGATGCGCTCACGACACCACCTTACGTGTGTCCGCCACTCCGAGCGGAGAGGGGGATTGCGCTGAGAAGCACCCGGCAACGGTGCGCCCGCAGATCGGCTGGCATGATTTCCCACCTGTAAACGTGCTACGGTCGGGCAGCACGACGACCCCACAGGAGCGCTCACGGGCCCCCTGCCACACATTGGCCCTACGTCTGTGGCCACCCGTGAGCGCTCGGCTTCTCAGCGGCCCAGGCGGTGGAGGGCAACGCCGGACGCGCGCGCCACCAACACGGGGTCTGGAGCCACACCCCTTCCTCTAGGGCGCGCGACCGCCCGACGCGCCCGCCACCACTGGCAGATCTACCCGACCGCAGCAGGCCTCAAACTGCCGTACAGGGCGGCGGAACTCCTCGCCGGCCTGGACAAGGTGGTCGGCTGCGACCGGCCGCGTGTGCGGGGGACGCCGCTGAGGGGCATGCCGTTACAGTTCGGTCAACATCCCCGACCGAGAGGTGCCCGATGTCCGAGAATCAACCGCCGAGTGAGCCAAGCCAACCGAACGAGCCGGAGGCCCAGCCGCCGCCGATTCCGCCAGCAGGAGCCGCGGACACCTCCGGCGGCACGGCGCCAGCGCCGCCCCCGCCAACGCAGTCGGGCGGAGCCACCGATCCAGCCGCCACCGCGCCAGCGCCACCGCCAGAAGTCGAGACCGAGCCAGACAAGCCCTGGTGGCGAAGGATCCTCGGCTAACTCTTGTGCTCCCCAGGGGTAAGGGGCCGGTCCCGACCGAGAGGCCCCTGAGCCCCCCCAAGGAGCCGAGGCAACGGTCGGAACCGACCCGGCGCAGGCCTTGGGCGAAACACCTGCGCCTCGTCCCACCGTACGAGCCAACTTGACTGATTACTAGATCCTCGAGCGACCGCATCGGCTCGCAAGGCGAACCCCGGGCACGCATCGAAGTGATTTCCCACTAAGCAAACGGGCGTGGTACGGTCGCCATTCGACCAGTTCGGAAGCTGCTCACGGGCGTCGCCACAGACCGGCCCCCCTCCCAGGTGGCAGTCCGTGAGCAGCTGAAACCGTCGGGATCTCGCCGGCCGCGACTCCCGCACCTGGACGCGGAGCGCCACCATCAACCTTCAGCTGGCTCACGATCCTTGATGAGCCGATCGAGGACATCGGCGAGCGCGTCGGGGTTCTCGATCATCGGGAAGTGGCCGCCGGGCATCTCCACCGGCTCGACGTACAGTAGCTCGCGAGCGGCGAATCGTTCCCACTCAGGAGTGAACAACTCATCTCAGCAGCGGTCGCCATCAGGAACCACCGTGCCAGTTGCCATGATCAGGCACAACGTCGCCAAGCGCCCAGTTATATACCGCACCACAGCGGTCCGCCCATGGGCTGCTTTGCGCACCGTCTGGTACGCTCGACCTGGGACCACGAGGGAGTACCAGGGGGGAAAACGTGCGACGGCTCCTGCTGAGGTGGCCGGTGATGCTGTCGATGTTTGCAGCGAGCCTCATCTGGCCGTCGGCCGCGTTGGCGCATGCGCCGACGAACGCTCACATCCGGTTCAAGGTGCCGTCCACTATCCGCCCGTTTGATCCGTCCTCGACCTCGACCACCGCCCCGGTGGTGATTACCTGGACTCGCGGATCGAGCAAGACAGGTGCTGCGTGCTGCCAGAGCAAGGTCTACGACAACGGCACGCTGCTGGGACATACGGCCGCCAGCATGTTCCCTGCCACGATCCACGTGGGCGGATATCAAATTGGGCCGTACACGATCGACTCCTTCGACGCACACGGCGCGTTCGTCGGCTCGGCGCTTGCCGATCCGTTCTGGGCGAACGATTTCGAGGATGCATACATCAACGACCACGGCGCCGACTGCAACTCGGCGTCTGGATTCTCGGGCTCCTGGTCGGAGGTGATGAATCCCGGAAACGAAGGCGGCAGCTCCTGTGCCTCAACGAACGCCGGCGACTCGTTCGTCTTCCAATCCGGCATCGCGAATGCCTGGGTGACCACCACCGGGCCGACCGAGGGCTCCGCCAAGGTTTACATCGACGGTGTCTACGTCCAGACCGTATCCACCTATTCGCCGACCGCGCACTACCGCCGTATCGTGTGGCAGCGCAGGTTCGGCTCCCTCGGCGGACATACCATCACCATCGTGAACGTCGGAACCCACGGTCATCCGCGGCTCGACGTCGATGCCGACCTCTTCCTCTCGGTCGACTAGGCGCTCAGCGCGGCGTGAGTCGGCTACACCGCTTCGAGCAGGTGCTTCAAGCGAGTGAGGTCGGCCTGGACGAGCCCGGCATCGCGGGCGAAGTCCTCGTCGCTCATGTCCGGGAGACGGCGCAGGCTGAACACGACCTCGCAGCCGTCGCCGTCGGGGACGACCCGCATCGGGTTATGGATCACGTCGCCCGAGGGGAGCGTGACCTCGTGGTCGAGCACTCCGTAGTCGTTGCGGGCGGCGAAGGCGACGCCGACCCGGCCCTCCGACGTCTCCACGAACCACTGCCCGTCGACGTTCTCGACGCTGCTGCCCAGCCCTGGCGCCCACATGGGAATATTCGCCGGATCGGAGGCGTATGCATAGACGTCGGCCGCCGCCCGGTTGATCCATTCGCTGATGAACCGGGATCGGGACGGCATGCCATCATTATGCCCGGCGGTCACAACCCGGCGATGAAGCCACAGATCGTGCCGACGCCGCGGCATCCATCACGGCCACGCGTCCCCAGCTGCGGATCCCGACCAGGGGCTCGGGCTCAGTCGTCCCCGTCCCACCAGTTCTGGCTCATCTCGACCTCGCTCGGATCCTCGCCCGCCCCGAAGGCGAGGTACTCGACGCCCTCTGGGCCGGCCTCGACCGCACGCATCGTGTCCCGGTCGAAACGGATGGCATCCCACTGGCCGACCTCGACGATCTCGTCGCCGACCTTGATCCGAGCGCTTCCTCGGGTGATCACGTAGACCTCCTCCTGGCTTCGGTGCTTGTGCCCGAAGGGGATGCGGAAATTCGGTGCCAGCGTGAACAGGCTGAGCCCGAGCGTCTGTCCGGCAAGCGACGCCCGCGCGAACCGCGCCTGCAGCTCGTCCGGCATGCCGAAGTTCGGCGCCTGGTTTTCGACCTCCCGCACGTTCTGCTTCGTGTACCCGCCCATCCCGCGCTCCTTTCCCGCGATGTCCGACCATGACTACCCCGCGGGCGCGCCGGGCGAACGGACGGCGTGCCTACCGAGCGCTCACGGGCGGCCGTACCAGGCAGGGGCGGCAAAGCCCGTGAGCGCCCAGGAGGATGGTTCGCCGCGGCGGCCGGATCGGTTCTGCCGCCTCAGGTGAGGTCGACCAGTCCGGCGTTGGTCGGCATGAACCCGCAGGCGTCGAGATAGAACGGGCTCAGGTGATCCTCGAAGTCGACGTGCAGCCACTCGCAGCCCGCGGCGCGCACCTCCTCGACGGCGACGGCGACCAGCCTGCGGCCGATCCCGCGCCGCCGCTGTGCCCCGGGCACCAGCGTGTCCAGCACAAATGCGTGGCTGCCGCCGTCCCAGGCGACGTTCACGAACCCCACCAACGGCCCGTCCACCTGCTCTCTGGCGCACACCCAGCCGAGGCTGTGCCGCTCCACCTGGGCTCGCCAGTCGTACTCCAGACGCTCCTGCTCGAACCCCTCCGCATGCAGCTCATTCAACTCCACGCTGGTGAACTCGCCGCGCCATTCGTAGGTCG
>DASUHT010000020.1:0-24870 GCA_036273335.1 Gaiellales bacterium
ATCACCGAAGCATCCGCCGAGGCGTATCTGCGAGCCTGTGCGCACGCCAAGGCGGCGACCGAGCCGGAACAGGAACTGATCGGAGTCTGACGTGACCCAGCCCACCCGCACCGTCCCCATCGTCGCCTGCCTGTCTGGCGACGGCATCGGCCCCGAGGTGATGGCCGAGGCCGGCCGCGTCATCGACGCGGTGTCGGCCCTGTTCGGCATCCGCGTGCGGCAGGTGCACCTGCCGTTCGGCGGCGAGGCCATCGACAAGCACCAGGATCCCTTCCCGCCCCACGTCCGGGCGGCCGTCAAGGCGTCCGACGCCGTGCTCCTGGGCGCCGTCGGCGGGCCGCGCTGGGACGGGGCTGCGCGGCGTCCCGAGGCCGGACTGCTGGCGCTTCGAAAGGAGCTGGACGCGTTCGCCAACCTGCGCCCTGTTCGCCACCGGGACATCGACCTGATGGTCGTCCGGGAGCTGACCGGCGGCCTCTACTTCGGCCCCAAGGTTGAGGGCACCGAGACGGCGGAGGACACGTGCACCTACACGCGCGCCCAGGTCGAGCGGGTGGCCCGGTGGGCGTTCCGGCTCGCCCGCCGGCGATCCGGCCGTGTCGTCTCGGTGGACAAGGCGAACGTGCTCGCCACCTCGCGGTTGTGGCGAAACGCCGTCAACGAGTTACACGCCGCCGAGTACTCCGAGCTCACGCTCACACACGAGCTGGTCGACTCGTTCGCGATGAACCTGGCGACGCGCCCGCAGGCCTACGACGTGATCCTCACCGAGAACCTGTTCGGCGACATCCTGAGCGACCTGGCGGCCGCCCGCGGCGGCGGCCTCGGCCAGGCCCCGTCGGCGTCGATCGGCTCCGAGCCGCCCGGCATCTTCGAGCCGGTGCACGGGTCGGCGCCTGACATCGCCGGCCAGGGCGAGGCCAATCCGACCGCCATGATCCTCTCGGTCGCGATGATGTTCACCTACGGGCTGGGGAGGCGCGACGTGGGGCGCGCGATCACGGCCGCTGTGGACACCGTCGTCGCCCAGGGCATCGCGACCGCCGACCAGATCAGCGGCGGCCGGGCCTACGCCACCTGGGAGGTCGGGCAGGCGGTCTGCGACGCCCTCGAGCACCACTCCACCGGCGGTGCGGAGTTTGCCGACCACCCTTACGCTGAGGTGCCCGCCCATGGCTAGCCCCAACACCCAGATGACCGGCGCCGAGGCGATCATCCGCTGCCTCGAGGCGGAGGGCGTGACGGACGTCTTCGGCCTTCCCGGCGGAGCGATCCTGCCGCTCTACGACGCCTGGGCGAACGTCGAGCACGGTGTCCGCCACTACCTCGTCCGGCACGAGCAGGGCGCCGGCCACATGGCCCAGGGCTACGCCCGGGCGACCGGCCAGGTCGGCGTCGCCATCGCCACATCCGGCCCCGGTGCCACCAACCTGGTGACGCCAATCGCCGACGCCTATCTCGACTCCACGCCGATCGTCTGCATCACCGGCCAGGTGCCGACGCACCTGATCGGCACCGACGCCTTCCAGGAGGCCGACATCCAGGGCATCACGATGCCGGTGGTCAAGCATTCCTGGCTGGTGTCGGATGTGCGCGATCTGCCTCAGACGTTCCGCGAGGCGTTCCACATCGCCCGCACCGGCCGGCCCGGCCCGGTGCTCATCGACGTGCCCAAGGACGTGCAGCTGGCGTCGTTCGAGTTCAACTATCCGCGCCAGGTCGACATCCCGGGCTACCGGCCGTCCAAGCACGGCCATCCACGTCAGGTGATCACCGCCGCCGAGGCCATCGTCGCTGCCGAGCGGCCGGTGCTCTACGTGGGCGGAGGCGCCGTCTCGGCGGGCGTTGACCCGGCCGACCTGCTGCGCGTGGCGGAGGCCGTGCAGATGCCGGTGGTGACGACGCTGATGGCCAAGGGCGTCGTCCCCGACTCGCACCCGCTGTGCCTGGGGCTGCCCGGAATGCACGGTTCCAAGGCGGCCAACTGGGCGCTCAACCGCTGCGATCTCCTGGTGGCCTGCGGCTCGCGCTTCGACGACCGGGTGACCGGCAAGCTTGACACGTTCGCGCCCGGCGCCAAGGTCGTGCACATGGACGTCGACCCGGCCGAGATCGACAAGAACCGGCACGCCGAGATCCCCATCGTCGGGTCGCTGGAGCACGTCGTGCCGAAGCTGGCGGAGGCGCTCGAGTCCCGTGCCAGCGGTCCGGCGGCGAGCGCCCTGGAGTGGGTCGAGACGATCCGCGGATGGCAGACCGAGCATCCGTTCCGCTACCGCCGCGGGGAGCCGTTGAAGCCGGAGTACGTGATCGAGCGGCTGCGCGACCTGACCGAGGGCCAGGACGTGATCTGGACGACCGGCGTTGGCCAGCACCAGATGTGGGCGGCCCAGTACCTCAGAGTCGATCGCCCGCGCCGCTTCATCACCTCGGGCGGGCTGGGGACGATGGGCTTTGGGGTGCCGGCGGCGATCGGCGCCAAGGTCGGCCGCCCCGACGCGACGGTGATCAACATCGACGGCGACGGCTGCTTCCAGATGACGATGCAGGAGCTGGCCACGGCGCGCATGTACGGCATCGGCGCCATCCACGTGGTGATCAACAACGGCTGGCTGGGGATGGTGCGGCAGTGGCAGGAGCTGTTCCACAACGAGCGGTTCAGCGAGACCAACCTCAACGCCGAGCTGCCCGACTACGTCAAGCTGGCCGAGAGCTTCGGCATCGCCGCGTTCCGCTGCCAGACGGAAGCAGAGGTGGACGCGGCGATCCTGGGCGCGCTGGCGGCGGGCGGGCCGGCCGTGATCGATGCCCGCGTCGACCACGAGGAGAAGGTCTACCCGATGGTCCCGGCGGGCGCCTCCTCGGCCGACATGCTCGACCTGGAATGGGCCGAGGAAGACAACGCCTGGGTGGAGGAGGGCGTATGAGCGGCCGCCAACCTGTCGGTCAGAAGGAGGGGGCCCGCGGGGGAACCCTGGTTCCCCCGCGCCTAAACGCCTGGGTGGAGGAGGGCGTATGAGCGACGCCATGACGGTTCACACACTGAGCGTCCTGGTCGAGAACCGGCCGGGCGTGCTCACCCGCTGCGCCGGCCTGTTCGCCCGGCGCGGGTTCAACATCGACTCGCTGGCGGTCGGCCCGACCGAGGATCCGGCGCGCAGCCGGATCACGATCCGGGTGGACTGCTCGCAGCACTCTGTGGAGCAGGTGTCCAAGCAGCTCTACAAGCTGGTCGACGTGCTCAAGGTGCAGGAGCTGGGAACCACCGCGGTGGAGCTCGAGCTGCTGATGGTCAAGGTGGCCTCGACGCCCGAGCGCCGTCCGGAGATCATCGGACTGGCCGAGGTGTTCGACGCCCGTGTGGTGGACGTCGGGCCGGAGGCGGTCACCTTCGCCTGCGTGGGGGCGCCGGACCGCCTGGAGGCGCTGGAGGAGTTGCTGTCCCCGTACGGAATCCGCGAGTTGGTGCGCACCGGCCGGATCGCGCTCGACCGTGACGGCGAACTCAAGACACGACGACGAATGAGGGTGGTTTCCTGATGGACGCGAAGATCTCTTACGAAGCCGACTGCGACCCGACGGCACTCGCCGGCAAGACGATCGCCGTGATCGGCTACGGCAGCCAGGGCCACGCGCACGCCCTGAACAATCACGATTCGGGGAACACGGTGGTCGTCGGCGCACGCCCCGACTCCCGCGCCTGGCGGGCTGCCAGCGCCGACGGGATGGCCGTCGCAACGGTTGCCGAGGCCACCGCCCAGGCCGATGTGGTCATGGTGCTCGTCCCCGACCACGTCCAGGCGGCGCTCTACCGGGACGAGATCGCCCCCAACCTGCGTCCGGGCGCGATGCTGATGTTCGCGCATGGTTTCAACATCCACTTCGGCCAGATCGTCCCGGCCGCCGACGTGGACGTGGCGATGATCGCCCCCAAGGGCCCGGGCCACCTGGTGCGCCGCCAGTACACCGAGGGGATCGGCGTGCCCGGCCTGGTGGCGGTCCACCAGGACGCGTCGGGGAATGCGACCGCCCTCGCGGTCGCCTACGGGCACGGCATCGGCTGCGCCCGCGGCGGGCTGATCGAGACGACGTTCGCCGAGGAGACCGAGACCGACCTGTTCGGCGAGCAGGCCGTCCTCTGCGGCGGCACCACCCGTCTCGTCCAGCTCGGCTTCGAGACGCTGGTCGAGGCCGGCTACCAGCCCGAGATTGCCTACTTCGAGTGCCTGCACGAGCTGAAGCTGATCGTCGACCTGATGTGGGAGGGCGGCCTTGCCGGGATGCGCTACTCGATCTCGGACACGGCCGAGTACGGCGACCTGACGGTCGGCCCCAAGGTCGTCGACGAGCACGTCCGGGAGAACATGCGGCGCACCCTGCGGGACATCCGCGAGGGTCGGTTCGCGCGTGACCTGATCACCGAGGAGGCGGCCGGCCGGCCGCAGTTCCAGTCGTTGCGCGCGCAAGCCGCCGAGCACCCGATCGAGAAGGTGGGCGGGCGCCTGCGCTCGATGATGCCCTG
The DNA here is from genome assembly GCA_036273335.1 of Gaiellales bacterium. Lineage (GTDB taxonomy): Bacteria > Actinomycetota > Thermoleophilia > Gaiellales > JAICJC01 > DASUHT01. Next base: position 4,523 of record DASUHT010000020.1, read on the forward strand.
GATCGGCCGAAGCGCCAAGGAGAAGGCCGAGACGGCGTCGTCCTAGCAGGAGGCCCGGGCACGCCTTGACGGCGTGACTAAATGGTGCCTGGCACCCTGTAGTCATCTGTGCCGGCCGAGGTGACGCTTCCGTCACGCTCTATGCTGACCGGCGATGCCTCGCCGACGGCTGTACACCCCCGTGCCGGCGCCGGCCGAGCTGCGGGCCGACTTCGAGCGGATCCGGCAGCAGTTCGGGGTCGAGGTCGGCTTCCCGGAGGAGGTCGAGCATGCCGCCGCCCAGGCGGCGACGCGGCCGGCCGGGGACGGTCGCACCGACATGCGGGAGGTCGAGTTCTTCACGGTCGACCCGCCCGGCTCGCTCGACCTCGACCAGGCGATGCAGCTGGAGCGGCGCGGCGACGGCTACCGCGTCCGTTACGCCATCGCCGACGTCGGCCATTTCGTCGATCGCGGGGGGTCGATCGAGACGGAAGCCTGGCGGCGCGGGCAGACCGTGTACTGCCCGGACATCCGGGCTCCGCTCTACCCGCTGCTGCTCAGCGAGGGAACCGCCAGCCTGCTCCCGGAGTGCGACCGGCCGGCGATCGTGTTCACGATCGACCTCGACGGCTCGGGTACCCAGACCGTGCCCGGCCGCGTCGAGCGGGCGATCGTGCGCAGCCGCCGCAAGCTCGACTACGCCGGCCTGGCGGCGGAGGGCGCCGGCCTCCTGGAGGAGATCGGCGGCCTCCGCGAGGCCGCCGAGCGTGCCCGCGGCGGCGTACGGCTGGACAGCCCCCGCCAGACGGTGGTCGACGACGGCAGCGGCGGATTCCAGCTCCGTTGGGACCGGCGGATCCCGGTCGAGGACTGGAACGCGCAGATCTCGCTGCTCGCCGGGTCGGCCGCCGCCTCGATCATGCTCGGGGCCGGGGTCGGCCTGCTGCGGACGATGGGCGGCATCGACGACTACCGGCTGGCGGTCCTGCACCGGACGGCAGCGGCCCTCGACGTACCGTGGCCGGACAGCCTCGACTATCCCGGGTTCATCCGCTCGCTCGACTCCGCCCAGCCGCGCCAGGCGGCGCTCCTGGAGGAGGCGCACGGGGTCATGGGCCACGCCGGCTACACGGCCTTCGACGGCGAGCCGCCGCCGCAACCGGTGCACGCGGCGCTGGCGATGCCCTACGCCCACACGACCGCGCCGATGCGCCGGCTGGCCGACCGCTACGTGCTCGACCTCCTCTGCGAGCAGTGCCGCGGCTCGCGCCCGTCCGACGAGGAGCTGGAGACATTGCGCCGCCTCCCCGACGCCATGTCCGAGACCAGCACCCGGATCGCCCAGCTCGAGCGGGCGGTCGTGGACGACGTCGAGGCACGGCTGCTCGAGCCGCGCGCCGGCGAGCGATTCCCGGCGTCGGTCGTCGAGCTGGACAGCCGCGGGGCGCGCATCCAGATCGCCGACCCACCGGTGCGGGCGCGGCTGCACGTGGATCCGCCACCACCGCTCGGCGCGCGGATCGAGGTGGAGCTGATCCGCGCCGATCCGGCCTCGCGCTCGCTGCAGTTCGCCCTGGTGCCCGCAGAATCCAGGCCGCGAACCTGACACCGCCCGGCGAATGTCGTAGTATCGCCCGACCGCGACCGGTCTAGCCCGGTTCAGTTGGAATCGAAAGGAGCGCGATGTCCAGCCCGGAGGGTTCTCCGCAACTCAACTCCGACGAGCGACTGCTCGCCGAGCTCGGCTACAAGCAGGAGCTTGAGCGCTCCTGGGGCGGGTTCACCAACTTCGCAATCTCGTTCTCGATCATCTCGGTGCTCGCCGGCTGCTTTACCAACTTCTTCGCCGCATGGAACAACGGCGGGCCGGTGATGGTGTCGATCGGCTGGCCGGTCGTCGGCCTGCTCATCCTGGTCGTCTCGCTGTGCATGGCCGAGATCTGCTCGTCGATGCCCACCGCGGGCGGCATCTACTACTGGTCGGCCAAGCTCGGTGGGCCGTCCTGGGGCTGGTTCACCGGCTGGATGAACCTGGTCGGGCTGGTCGGCGTCGTCGCCTCGGTCGACTATGCCTGCGCCTCTTTCGCCTCATATACGTGGGGGCTGTTCGACACGAGCTATGACGCGTTCAGCCTGCAGCACATCTTCATCATCTACATCTGCATCCTGGCGATCCATGCGTTCATCAACATGTTCCCGGCGCACATCCTTTCCTACTGGAACAACGGATCGGCCTACTGGCACATCGTCGGCGCATCGATCGTTGTGCTGATTCTGATCTTCGCGCCGAATCAGCACCAGAGCGCGTCGTTCGTCTTCACGCATTGGATCAACAACTCAGGGTTCTCGGGAGGGACCAGCAGCCTCAAGTTCTTCCTCTACGTCGTGCCGCTGGGCGTCATCCTGACCCAGTACACGATCACCGGCTTCGACGCGTCGGCCCACCTCTCCGAGGAGACGACAGGCGCCGCCAAGGCGGCTGCCCAGGGCATGTGGCGGTCGGTCTTCTACTCCTGGATCTTCGGCTGGATCCTGCTCCTCTGCTTCCTGTTCGCGGTCAAGGATGCGAACGTCATCAGTGGCAGCAACCCGTACGGCGCGGGCTCGTCGATCGGCATCTTCGCGACCGCGATGGGGCTGACCGCGTTCAAGGCGATCATGATCATCTCGACCATCGGCCAGTTCTTCTGCGGCGGCTCGGGGATGACCAGCGCCTCCCGCATGATGTATGCGTTCAGCCGCGACCGGGCGCTGCCCGGCCACCAGCTATGGTCGCGGGTCGCCCCCAACAAGGCGCCTCGAAACGCCACGCTGGGGATGGCCACCATCTGCCTGATAGTCGCCCTGCCTGCGCTATACGGCAACGCCGCCCGGGTGCCGATCGCCTTCTACGCCCTGGCGTCGATCACGGTCGTCGGCCTCTACATCGCATATGTGATTCCGGTGTTCCTGCGCTGGCGCATGGGGAACAGCTTCCAGGCAGGGCCGTGGACGCTTGGGGACAAATATAAGTGGATGTGCCCGCTGGCGATCGTCGAGGTGATCGTCGTCTGCATCATCGCCTTCCTGCCGACCGCCCCCGGCGGCATCCCCGGCAACGCCGCGTTCCACTGGAACAACGGCCTGATCAACTACTGCCCGATCATCGTCGGGGTGGTGGCGCTGTATGCCGTCGTCTCGTGGTTCGTGTCCGCCAAGAACTGGTTCAAGGGGCCGATCCGCACCGTCGATCTCCCCGCCGAGATGCCCGCATCCGGCGACTGAGCGCGACCTAGACACGTGCCGCCCGGCTCCGGGGAACCGTTTCCCGGAGCCGGGCGAAATATCTCGGAGATGGTGAGCGCGACGAGCGACGCAGCGCCGACGAAACGTCGGTCGGCCCGGCCGGGCCTGATCACGCTGGCCCCCCGCGGCGCCGCCCGCGGGGTGGTGGTGCTCGCCCACGGCGGCCGCGAGCACGGCGCCGCCCGCGACTCGCACGCCCGCCCGCCGGCGCTGCGCATGCTCCCCTTCCTGGCCGACATCGCCCGCGCCGGGCGCCGGCACGGCCTGGCGGTCGCCCAGCTCCGCTATCGGGTGGTCGGCTTCAACGACGGCGACCCGGTGCGCGACGTGCACTGGGCGCTCGACCGGCTCGAGGAACGGTTCGGCTCCCCGGCCTGCCTGATCGGGCATTCGATGGGCGCGCGAGCGGCGCTCCTGGCGGCCGCCCACCCGTCGGTCGCCTCCGTCGCCGGGCTGGCAACCTGGGCACCGGGCGGCGACCCGGTTGCCCAGCTCTCCGGGCGGACGCTGATGCTCGTCCACGGAACCCGCGACACGACCACCGACCCCGCCCGCTCCTACGCACTCGCCCTGCGCGCCCGGCCGGTCGCGTCCCGCGTCTGCCGGTTCGAGATCGCCGGGGCCGGCCACGCGATGCTCGACCGGCCCCGCCTGTGGCAGGGGCTGGCCCGGGACTTCGCGCTGGCATCGCTCGGCCTGGCACCGCTCGAGGGGCGGCTGGGCGACGCGTTCGCGCTGGAAGGCGAGGCGGCCTGCCGGGTGCGGCTGTGAGCGAGCGGGTCGCCGTGGTGGGAAGCGGGATCTCCGGCTTGACGGCCGCCTACGTGATCTCGCGGACGCGCGAGGTGACGCTGTTCGAGCGCGACGGCCGGCTGGGCGGGCACGCCGACACGGCGGCGGTGCGCACGGCCGACGGCCGCGAGCTGGGATTGGACACCGGCTTCATCGTCCACAACGAGCGCACCTACCCGACCATGCTGCGGCTGTTCCGGGAGTTGCGGGTGCGCACCCAGGAGTCGGACATGTCGTTCGGGGTGCGCTGCGAGGGCTGCGGCCTGGAGTACGCCGGCGCGCGCGGGCTGGCCGGCGTCCTGCCGACGCCGCGCACGCTCGGGCGCGGCCGCTACCTGCGCATGCTCGCCGAGATCCGCCGGTTCCACCGGCACGCCCGGCGGGTGTTGGAGGAACCGTCGGCCGATCCCCTGACGATCCAGCAGTTCATCGAGCAGGGGGATTACTCGGCATACTTCTGCGACCACTTCCTGCTTCCCCTGACGGCCGCGATCTGGTCCTCGTCGCCGGCCGGGATGCGGGAGTTTCCCGCCCGCTATCTCATCCGCTTCTTCGCAAACCACGGCATGCTGACCGTCAAGCACTCGCCGACCTGGCGCACCGTCTGCGGCGGCAGCCGGATCTACGTCCAGCGGATCGGCGCCCGCCTCGGCCCCGGCATCCGCACCGGCGAGCCGGTCGAGTCGGTGCGCCGCGAGCCGGACGCCGTCTACGTGAACGACGAGCGGTTCGACCAGGTGGTGATCGCCGCCCACGCCGACCAGGCGCTTCGCATGCTGGACGACCCGTCGGACGACGAGCAGCGCCTGCTGGCCTGCTTCCCCTACTCCACGAACCACGCCGTCCTGCACACAGACGGCTCGCTGCTGCCCCGGGCGGCCGGTGCCCGCGCCTCCTGGAACTACCTCCTCGACGCCTGCTCGTCGAGCATCCCCGGCGTCCACGTGACGTATCACCTGAACCGGTTGCAGGGACTCCAGGAGCGCCTCGAGTACTGCGTGACGCTGAACCAGACGGCGCGCATCGCCCGGGCGACCACGCTGCGCACGATGGTCTACGAGCACCCGGTGTACACGACCGCCGGCCTGCGCGCGCAGCGCGAGCTGCCGGCGCTGAGCGGGCCCCTTCGCACCTACTTCTGCGGCGCCTACCACGGTTGGGGGTTCCACGAGGACGGCTGCGTCTCGGGCCTGCAAGCGGCCATCGCGATGGGCTGCTCGTGGTGACCCGCTCCTGCCTCTACCTCGGCCACGTGGTGCACGATCGCCGTGGCGCCGTGCCCAATCGCTTCCGCTACGGCGTCTACATGTGGCTGGTCGACCTGGACGACCTGCCGCGGCTCGACCGGACACTGCCGCTCTTCGGCTACGACCGGCCCGGCGCCACCAGCATCCGCAGCCGCGACCACCTCGGCAATCCCGGCTGCACGATCAAGCAGAACCTGCTCGCCTACCTGCGCGGCAACGGGATCGAGCTGGCAGGCGGCCGGGTGCTCCTGCTCACCAACGCCCGCGTCCTCGGCTACGTCTTCAACCCCCTGTCCGTGTTTTACTGCCACGACGAGGAGGGAACGCTTCGTTGTGTCGTGGCAGAGGTCCACAACACGTTCGGTGAGCGCCATTGCTACCTGCTGGAGCCGGGCGAACGGGGCCTGGCGACCGCCGGCAAGGACTTCTACGTGTCGCCGTTTCTGACCGTCGACGGCCACTACCGGCTGGCCGTGCCGGCTCCCGGAGAGCGGCTGTCCGTGCAGATGCAGCTCGTTCAAGGCGGCGACCCGGTGTTCCAGGCCTCGCTGACCGGCCGGCGCCTGGAGCTGACGCCGGCGGCGCTTCGGCGGATGCTCCTGCGCCACCCGCTGATGACCGCCCAGGTGACCGCGCTCATCCACCTGCAGGGGATGAAGCTGCGGCTGCGCGGGCTGCGCCGGGTGCCCCGCCCTCGGCACCTGCCGCAGGAGGGAGTCGGCCACCCGCGGTGAGCACCACCGCCACCCGTAGCCCAGCCGAGGCGGTCAGCCCGAGCCTGCCGGCGCCGGTCCGGGCATGGATCGCCGAGGCGCTCTTCCGGCGGGCGCTGCGGCGCACCCGGCTGACGGTCGTCGGCCCGGACGGCACCGCAATCGCCCGCGGCCCGGCGGGCTCGCCGGCCATGACCATCCACCGGTCCGACTTCTTCCACCGCCTGGGTCGGGACGGCAAGATCGGCTTCGGCGAGGGATACATCGCGGGCGACTGGAACGCCGACGACCTCGCCGGCCTACTGACGGCCCTGGCGGCAGAGCTGAACCGCCTGGTGCCGCCGGCGCTGGCGCGCTTCCGCCGGCTCTACGAGCCGCAACTCGGCCGGCGCCACCGCAATACCCGCGACGCCGCCGCCCAGAACATCGCTCGCCACTACGACCTCTCCAACGAGCTCTTCGCGCTCTTTCTGGACGAGACGATGACGTACTCCTGCGCCGTCTTCGCGCCCGGCGACACGCTGGCCTCGGCGCAGCGCCGAAAGCACGAGCGAATCTGCGCGCTGGCCGGCCTGAATGGCGACGACCACGTGCTCGAGATCGGCACCGGCTGGGGCGGGCTGGCCGAGCACGCTGCCGCGGTCTACGGCTGCCGGGTGACCAGCTGCACCCTCTCGGCTGCCCAGGCGGAGTGGGCGGCCCGGCGGATCCGGCAGGCGGGCCTGGACGACCGGGTGGAGATCGTGCTCGCGGACTACCGCGACCTCGACGGCCGCTACTCGAAGCTCGTCTCGGTGGAGATGTTCGAGGCCGTCGGCGAGGAGTACTGGCCGGCCTTCTTCGCGGCGTGCGACAGGCTGCTCGCGCCGGGCGGACGGATGGTGCTGCAGACCATCACCATGCCCCACGAGCGCTACCTGGCGACCCGCACGGCCTACACCTGGATCCACAAGTACGTCTTCCCGGGCGGCCTGATCCCGTCGCCGGAGGCGATCGCCCGCGCCTGCGCGGATGCCGCGGCGCTGCGCATCCGCCGCCGGATCGCGATCGGCAGCCACTACGTGCGGACGCTGGAGCTGTGGCGCGAGCGTTTCCTGGCCGGCGCCGACCGCGTGCGCGGGCTCGGCTTCGACGACCGGTTCGTGCGGATGTGGGAGTTCTACCTCGCCTACTGCCAGGCCGGGTTTGCGACCGGCGCCCTGGACGTCGAGCAGATGGTCCTCACCCGCGCGGCCGTATGAGACTGGCCGGAACGGTTGCCTGGGTGACCGGCGCCTCGGCCGGGATCGGCGAGGCGCTGGTGCACGAGCTCTGCCGGCGGGGTGCCGCAGTGGCGGCGACGGCGCGCCGGGCTGATGCGTTGGAGGCGATCGCGGCCGCAGCTCCCGGGACGGTGCTGCCGGTGCCCGCCGACGTCACCGACCTGGCCGCCACCCGGACCGCGGCCGAGCGGGTGCAGCAGGAGCTGGGGCCGATCGACCTGGCCGTCCTGAACGCGGGCCTCTGGGAGCAGGTCGATGTCCGTGCGTTCGACTCGGCGGTCGTCCGCCGGCACCTGGACACGAACGTGATGGGCATGGTGCACGGTGTCGAGGCGGTGCTCCCGGACATGCGCCGGCGGCGCGCCGGGACGATTGCCGGGATGGCATCGGTTGCCGGCTACCGCGGCCTCCCACAGTCCGAGGCCTACGGCGCCAGCAAGGCGGCCCAGATCAACCTCCTGGAGTCGCTTCGCATCGACCTGCGGTCGTCGGGCGTCGGCGTGGTGACCATCTGCCCCGGCTTCGTGCGCACCGGGCTGACCGGCCGTAACAGCTTCCCGATGCCGTTCATGCTCGAGCCGGACGACGCCGCCCGCCAGATCTGCGACGGCCTCGAGCGGGGCAAGGCCGAGATCGTCTTCCCGCTGCCCATGATGCTGGCAATGAAGGCGGTGCGCCTCGTCCCGGTGCGCACCTATGCCTGGGCGTTCTCGCTTCGCCGAAGCCAGCGCGGCCGGGCATAGCCGGCCGGCTCCCGGCCCATCGCCGCCGGGCGTTCGCCGCCACTCTCCCCCACTCATAGAATCTGGGCATGGCGAGGACGATGTTCGAGAAGGTCTGGGATGCGCACGAGGTGGCCGACGGGCTGCTCTACATCGACCTGCACCTGGTACACGAGGTGACGTCGGCGCAGGCATTCGAGGGGCTGCGCATGGCCGGCCGGCGGGTTCGCCGGCCCGACCGCACGCTGGCCACCGCCGACCACAACGTGCCCACCGGCCCGGGCGAGCCGGACGAGCTGTCCCGGCTGCAACTGGAGGCGCTGGAGCGCAACTGCCGCGAGTTCGGCGTCCGACTGTACGCGCTCGGCCACCGCCGGCAGGGAATCGTGCACGTGATCGGTCCCGAGCTGGGCGTCACCCAGCCGGGCATGACGATCGTCTGCGGCGACTCGCATACCTCGACCCACGGGGCATTCGGCGCGCTGGCGTTCGGCATCGGGACGAGCGAGGTCGAGCACGTGCTGGCCACCCAGACGCTCCCTCAGAAGCGGCCGCGGACGATGCGGATCGAGTATCGCGGCGAGCTCGGCGTCGGCTGTACCGCCAAGGACATGATCCTGGGGACGATCGGCCAGATCGGAACCGACGGCGCCACCGGCCATGTCGTCGAGTACGCGGGCGAGGCGATCCGGCGGCTGTCCATGGAGGGCCGGATGACGATCTGCAACATGTCCATCGAAGCCGGCGCCCGGGCCGGGATGGTGACGCCAGACGACACCACGTTCGCCTACATGGAGGGCCGCCCCGGCGCGCCCGCGGACTGGCAGGACACGGTCGGGGGCTGGCGGGCCCTGGCCGGCGACGAGGGCGCGCACTTCGACACGACCGTCGAGGTCGATCTCGTGGAGGTCGCGCCGCAGGTCTCGTGGGGCACCAACCCGGGGCAGGTCGCGGCGATCACGGGCCACGTGCCGGAGCCCCGCGACGACGTCGACGAGCGAGCGCTCCACTTCATGGACCTGCGGCCGGGGACGGCCCTTCGCGACGTCCGAATCGACCGGGTGTTCCTGGGCTCGTGCACGAACGGCCGGATCGAGGACCTGCGCGCGGCCGCCCGCATCATCGACGGCCGCCGCGTCGCCGAGGGCGTGCGGGCGATGGTCGTTCCGGGGTCCGTCCAGGTTAAAGCTCAAGCTGAGGCTGAGGGTTTGAGCGCGGTGTTCGAGCAGGCGGGCTTCGAATGGCGCGGCGCAGGCTGCTCCATGTGCCTGGGCATGAACCCCGACATCCTCGCCCCCGGACAGCGCTGCGCCTCGACCTCCAACCGCAACTTCGAGGGACGCCAGGGGCGAGGCGGGCGGACGCACCTGATGAGCCCCGAGATGGCCGCGGCAGCGGCCGTCACAGGCCGGCTCACCGACGTCCGCGAGCTGGTGGACGGATGAACCCGGTGCGCGTCGTCTCGGGGCCGGTGGCCGCGCTCGACCGGGCGTCGGTGGACACCGACCAGATCATTCCCAAGCAGTTCCTGAAGCGGATCGAGCGCACCGGTTTCGGCGAATTCCTGTTCTACGACTGGATGAAGGAGCCGGGGTTCCCGCTGCTCCGGCCGGAGTTCCGGGAGGCGCCGATCCTGGCCACCGGCCGCAACTTCGGCTGCGGGTCGTCCCGCGAGCACGCACCGTGGGCGCTCCAGGACTTCGGCTACCAGGCGATCGTGGCCGAGAGCTTCGCCGACATCTTCGCCGTCAACTGCGGCAAGGTCGGGCTGCTCACGGTCACCCTGCCGGCGGCCGACGTGCGCGAGCTGCTCGACTCGGCACCGGCGCCGGCGACCATCGACCTGGACGCCCAGACGGTGCTCCTGCCGTCCGGCCGGACGGTCGAGTTCGACTTCGACGCCGGCCTCCGCGAGCGCCTCCTGAACGGCTGGGACGACATCGCGCTGACCGAGCTGCGGGGCGAGGAGATCGACCGCTACGAGGCGGAGCGGGAGCGCTCCGGCCCGGACGTGCTGGCGCTCGGCTGAGCCTCCCGCCAGGCGCCGCCGGCGAACGTCCAGGCCGACTGCGCAGGCGAGAGCAGCGGCAGCTCGAGGCCGTCCCAGCGGCCGTCCACGGGCACGGTGCGGTATGCGGCCTCGACCGGCGGCCCGCCGGTGACCTCGACGATCGCGTGCTCGTGCGGCGGCTCGATCTGCGCCCCGAACATCAGCTGCAGGATCGAGCCGTCGGCCAGAGCCCGGCGCACGTGCAGATGGCCGCCCAGCACGACCACCGGCCGTCCCGAGGCGGCCAGGAAGGCCGCCAGCCCAGCGCGGTCGTTCAGATTGCCGGAGTACTTGAGCCCCCGCCGGCGCAGCTCCCCCTCCAGGTCGAGCACCGGGAAATGGCTGAGGACGACCGCCGGGCCGGCGCCCTCCGCGGGGGCGCCGGGCGGCGCCGCGAGATAGCCGCGACGATCCGCGAGGGCGGCCGCCGCCACCCCCAGGACGTCGATGCCCGCGACCTCCACCGGCGCCCAGCCGGCCGGCCGGACCCGGCCTCCGGTGCGGTTCGCAGCATCGGCGAGCTCGCTCCCGCCCGCCTGCAGGTCGTGGTTCCCCGGAACCACCAGGACCGGCGCCGGCGAGCGCCGCGCCAGCTCGCCGACCGCGAACTCGATCGTCTCGGGGTCTCCGTGCTCGGTGAGATCGCCGAGCACCGCGACGAGGTCGACCCGGGCGCCGGCGAACGCCTCCAGCGCCAGGTGCAGGCGGGCCAACGAGCCCTCGTAGTCGTAGGTGTTGTGCCAGCCGCGGCGCGGCTGGGGCAGCGGCGCCAGGTGCAGGTCGGTGAGAACGCCGACGCGCAGCCAGGGAGGGATCACGCCTGCCAGCGGAACCCGACCGGCTCGATCGCGACCGGCAGCGGGCTCTCCGGGAGTCCCGCCGCCACGCCCACGTTGAATGCCACCGGCGCGACGTCGTTGGCGCCGGCCGGGTGGAAGAGCGAGGCCAGGTACTGGATCTGGCCCCGGCCCGGTCCCAGCTCGAACTGGCCGCCTCCGTACATCGCGATCCCCTCCGCGGCGCAGTGCTCGTAGGCCGCGAACAGCTCGCGCAGCGGGCCGAAGCGGGAGGGCTTGATGTTCATGTGCAGCGGCGGCAGCTCGAGCCCGCCGATGTCGCTCACGCTGTGGATGGGCGCATCCCAGGAGAGCCGGCCGGCGTGCGCCTCCAGCACCGGCCGCGTCCCGTCCGTAAACCGGGCATCCTCGAGCAGCGCGTCGGGAAAGCCCTCGGCCACCCGCCGGTACAGGTCGGGATCGGCGGGATTGTCGACGGGGGTGTTCTCGTAGAAGCCCTTCAGGTCGACCACGTCGACGGCGCCGGTCGCCGCAAGCTCGCCGATCAGTGCGTCGTCCCAGCTCGGTGTCGCGTCCAGCTTGAAGTGGAGTCCCGGCTGCACGGCCTGCCACGCCCGCACCGGTTCGGCGGTGGCCGGATCGCCCAGGCCCATGGACGCGCAGAAGCGCACCGGCCTGGGGTCGAGCCCGAGGGCGTCGGCCAGCGACAGGCCGTTCTGGCGCAGGGCGAGATCGAGCGCCGCCGACTCGTAGGCCCAGCGCCGGTAGCCGACGTAGGCCGGCGCGCTGGCCGGCTCGGGCCACAGGTCGGCGTCCGTCAGGAGCTCCGAGAATCCGGCCAGGGTGTGACGCCCGGCCAGCGGGAGAGTCGCGCCTGCCCGGCGCAACGCGCGCTGGTCGTCGACGCCGTAGCTGACGTCCTCGCCGACCCCGTCCTGACCGTCGCCATGGAGGTGGATGACCGTCGTCAGACGCTCGAAGCCGGCGTCCACGCTGACGCCGAATGGGTCGAGCTCGTAGCGCTCGATGCGCAGCGGAAGGTCGGCGATTCGGTCGTACATGCCACTCACCAGGCGCGTACCATACCCGGCATGCTCGAGCGGCTCGACGACGCCCAGATCGCGGCCTTCGACCGGGACGGGTTCCTGATCGTAGGCGAGGGATTCGTCGACGACGACCAGATCGAGCGCCTGCGGGAGCGGTTCGGGGCGATCTTCAGGGAGGAGTACGAGACCGGCATCCGGCCCGACGAGGTGAACTGGGTGGCGGGCCGCGACCCGGAGGACCGGACACGCCAGATCTGCAACGGCTGGAAGGCCGACCGCGTGCTCGCCGAGCAGGTGCTGTCCGCCCGCACCGGCCGGATGTGCGCCCAGCTGATGGGCTACGACGGCGTCCGCATCCTCCAGGACAACTGCATCTGGAAGCCGCCGGGGACGAAGTCGCTGGGTATGCACCAGGACGGCGCCTACCTCGACTACCTGCACCCGGGCGAGATGATCACCTGCTGGATCGCCCTCGACGACACCTCGGCCGAGGCCGGGACGATGACGTTCGTCCGCGGCTCGCACCACTGGCCGCGAGCGGAGAAGAACCGGGGCGAATTCCACGCGCCGCCGGACTGGCTGGAGCCGGCCCGCCGGGCCAATCCCGAGGGCGACGACGCCGCGCTCGACCTGGTGCCGGTGGTCGTGAAGGCCGGCGGCGCCTCCTTCCACCACCACAACCTGTTTCACGGCTCGGGGCCGAACACGGCCTCGGCCACCCACCGGCGGGCGCTCATCTCGCACCTCCTGCCCGCCCACAGCGAGTTCGATCCGGTGCATGCCGACCCCGTCTACTCTCGCTATCGCAAGCGCGACACGATGGCCATGGACGACTCGTTCTTCCCGGTCACCTGGGCGCGGTGAGTTCCCCGCGGCCGGGCGCCGCCCCGATCGTTAGGATGGCGCGCGTATGCGGATCGGCGTCCCCCAGGAGGCGGCCCCCGAGCGACGGGTCGCCCTCACCCCCGACGCGGTCGGGCGGCTTGTCGCAGGCGGCCTGGAGGTGGTCGTCGAGCAGGGCGCCGGGGACGGCGCGGCGCTCCCTGACGACGACTACCGGGAGGCCGGCGCCGAGGTCGCAGACGGCGCCGCGGTGGCCGCGGCCGACGTCATCGTCCGGGTCGGGCGGATGACTCCGGCCGAGGCGGCCGGCATGCGCCGTGGCCAGGTGCTGGTCGGCTGGGTCGGCCCGCTCGTCAACCCGGATCTGGTGCAGGCGCTGGCCGCGGCCGGCGTCACCTCCTTCGGAATGGAATCGGTGCCGCGGGTCAGCCGCGCACAGCGGATGGACGCGCTCTCGTCGCAGGCGACCGTGTCCGGTTACAAGGCGGTGCTGATCGCCGCCGACAACCTGCCCAAGTTCTTCCCGCTGCTGATGACCGCCGCCGGCACCGTCGCCCCCGCCCGCGTGCTCGTGCTGGGCGCCGGGGTCGCGGGCTTGCAGGCGATCGCGACCGCCCGCCGGCTGGGCGCCGTCGTCTCCTCCTTCGACACGCGGCCGGTGGTCAAGGAGCAGGTCGAGAGCCTGGGCGCCACGTTCGTCGAGCTGCCGCTGGACGTCGACGAGGCCCAGGACGCGCGGGGATACGCAACCGTCCTCTCGGAGAGCCAGCAGGAGCAGCAGCAGCGGCTGCTGGAGCAGCACATCGCCGCCTCGGACGTCGTCGTGACAACCGCCCTCGTCCCGGGCCGGCCGGCGCCGCGGCTGATCCCGGCAGAGGTGGTGGAGGCCATGCGACCGGGCTCGGTGATCGTCGACCTGGCGGCCGAGACCGGCGGCAACTGCGAGCTGACCAGCCCCGGCGAGATCGTCCAGGTGCACGGCGTCACCATCGTCGGAACGCTCAACCTGCCGTCGGAGATGCCGCTGCACGCGAGCCAGATGTACGCCCGGAACATCCAGGCGGTGCTTGACCACCTGGTCGTCGACGGCGTCCTTCACCTCGACTTCGAGGACGAGATCACCGCCGACGCGATCGTCACCCACGACGGCCGGGTGACCACCCGGCTGCTGGCGGAGAAGGTGGCGTGAACGAGAGCCTGCTGATCGAGCTGACCGTGTTCGTGCTCGCCGCGTTCGTTGGCATCGAGGTCATCTCCAAGGTGCCGACGACGCTGCACACGCCGCTGATGAGCGGCACCAACGCCATCCACGGCGTCGTCATCGTCGGCGCAATCCTGGTCGCCGGAGCCGACCGCGGGCCGCTGACCACGGCGGTCGGGACGATCGCCGTCGCCTTCGGCGCCTCCAACGTGGTCGGCGGGTTCCTGGTCACCGACCGCATGCTCGAGATGTTCAGGAAACGGCCGTCCGATCGGGAGCGCGCGGATGAGTAGGCAGGACTGGATCGGGCTCGCCTACCTGATCTGCGCCAGCCTCTTCATCATCGGTCTGAAACGCCTCTCCTCCCCGGCCACGGCCCGCTCCGGCAACCGGCTGGCCGCACTCGGGATGACCTTCGCGATCGTCGCCACGCTGTTCGACGAGCGGGTGGTGAGCTACGGCTGGATCGCGGTCGGCGCGGTGATCGGCGGCGGCGCCGGCGCGATCGGCGCGCGCAAGGTGAAGATGACGGCGATGCCGCAGATGGTCGCGCTCTTCAACGGCCTCGGCGGTGGCGCGGCGGCTCTGGTGGCGTTTGCCGACTACCACGACACGGTCGGGGCGCCGGGCAGCATCCAGGCCAAGATCATCGTCTCCATCCTCTTCTCGGCGGTCGTCGGCTCGATCAGCTTCTCGGGCTCGATGATCGCGTTCGGCAAGCTGCAGGAGGTCATCAGCGGATCGCCGGTGACGCTGCCCGGGCAGCGGGTGGTCACGGGGGCGCTGTTCCTGGTCGTGCTGGTGCTGTGTGCGATTCTGGCGACCGGGCACGAGAGCCAGCCGCTGCTGGCGGTGACCATGGCGGTCGCCTTCATCCTGGGGATCCAGATGGTGATGGCGATCGGCGGCGCCGACATGCCTGTGGTCATCTCGCTGCTGAATGCCTTCACCGGCCTGGCCACGGCGGCGACCGGCTTCGTGCTCTCGAACAACGTCCTGATCATCGCCGGCACCCTGGTCGGCGCATCCGGCACGCTGCTCACCCAGCTCATGGGGAGGGCGATGAACCGCACCATCGCAAACGTGGTCTTCGGCGCCTTCGGCACCGGCGGCGGCGCTCCGCCGGGAGCGGCCGCGGGACCCGCAGGCGGGCAGGTGCGCTCCGGCACCCCGGACGACCTGGCGGTGATGCTGGCGTACGCGCGGCGGGTGGTCATCGTCCCCGGCTACGGGCTGGCGGTGGCCCAGGCACAGCACAACGTGCGCGAGCTGGCCGACGTGCTCGAGCGGCGCGGCGTGGACGTCCGCTATGCAATCCATCCGGTCGCCGGCCGCATGCCCGGGCACATGAACGTGCTGCTGGCCGAGGCGGACGTGCCGTATACGCAGCTGCACGAGATGGACGACATCAACCCCGACTTCCCGCGCACCGACGTGTCGCTCGTGATCGGCGCCAACGACGTCGTCAACCCCGCCGCCAAGAACACGCCGGGCAGCCCCATCTACGGCATGCCGGTGCTGAACGTCGAGCAGTCGGCCGCCGTGATCGTGCTTAAGCGGTCGATGAACACGGGGTTTGCCGGGATCGAGAACGAGCTCTTCTACGACCCGCGGACAACCATGCTCTTCGGTGACGCCAAGGAGTCGGTGGCGGCGCTGACGGCCGCAGTCAAGTCGGCGTAGGCTGATTCCGCGCCGCTGATCGGCGCCTGGACGTATGTAAGCAATTCGTTCGGAACCCGCTCCAGGCATTGACCGCAGGAGCAGCCTCCCCTATCGAGAGAGTACGAGCCGCGTTCAACGCGGGGATGGGTCACCCGCAACCGGCTCAGCAGAAAGGGGTCAGAGCATGACGACCATCGAACGAGTGACCGCGCGGGAGCGCGAGCTGATCGACTCCCGACTGATCGCGGCAAAGCACGCGGAGAGCGCAGGTCGCCGGACACAGTCCGTGGCTCGAGTGGGGGAGCGCCCGGTAGAGCGCCGGTACACCTACGTCATCGCGCGCCGGCTGGTCGCTGCCTGACGGATTTCTGTGGGGTGGGCCGCCACGGGGGCGGCGGCTCACCCCGAACATCCTCCGCGACGCTTCGCGTCAAAGCTCCCTGACGAGCGCTTCCAGGAGCTGTGTTCGCTCCTCCAGCGACTCGATCGACACCCGCTCGTCCACGGCATGCGCGCCGACACCGGTCGGCCCCAGGCCGTCCAGCACCGGGGCGCCGACGGCGGCGGCGAAGTTCCCGTCCGAGCCGCCGGCCGACCGCCGCTCTTCGAGCGGGATGCCCAGCCCGGCCGCGATCTTGAGGGTTCGCGCTGCCAGTGCTTCCGACTCCGGCGAGCGCAGCATCGGCGGCCGCGTGATACCGCCGGCGACCTCGATCTGCGCCCCGTCCAGCTGCGGCTTCAGACTCCGCAGGGCATGCTCCAGCTCGAGCTGGGCGTCGCTCGTCCAGGCCCGGGCGTCGATCCGCGCCCACGCCTCGCCGGCGACCACGTTGTCGCCGGTGCCGCCGCCAACCTGGCCAACGTTCACCCGGGCGCCCTCGATCGCCTCCGGGAGTCGATGGACGGCCAGCGTCTGGCGGGCCAGCTCCTCGACCGCCGAGACGCCGGCGGAACTGCCGTTGCCGGCGTGCGCCGCCCGGCCGGTGATGCGAAGCTGATAGCGGGCGAGCCCGGAGCGCGAGGTGGTGATCGAGGCGTCCCGGACCGGTGGCTCGAGGACGAGCACGACCCGCGCCTCGCGGGCCAGCTCCTCGACCAGCGGCCGCCCGGCGGGGCTCCCGATCTCCTCGTCGGCGGTGACCAGGAAGGCCACCGGCCGGGGCGGCTTACCGATCCGGCGAAGCGCCTCGATCCCGGTCACGATCCCGGCCTTCATGTCCAGCGTTCCCGGGCCCCAGGCGTAGCCGTCCTCGATCCGGAACGGCATCCTGGGCAGCGTCCCCACCGGCCACACGGTGTCCATGTGGGCGGCCAGCACGATCGGCCGTTCGCCGTCGCCGATCCGCCCCACCAGAGCCGGTCCGCGCCGCTCGACAACCGCGCCGACGGCCTCCAGCTCGGCGCTGATGAAGTAGCCGATGTGGGCGATCCGCTCCGCGTCGCCGGTCGGGCTTTCCAGCTCGACCAGCCTGTGCAGGAGCTCCACCGGCGTCATCACGGGGCAAGCCTAGGCCAAGACCACCGCCAGGGGCAGTCATCGATGCCCCAACTCGCCGCGCAGACGTCGCGGATCGGCAACGAACCGGCCGCATGGAACAAGGGGGCCTGGCCCCTATGTTCCGCGTCAGCCGGCGTGTACCAAGACACCCCCGGCGCCGATCGTGAACGAACCTTTGCCGGATCGAGTGCAGGAAATCGCGGGCTTGCCGAAGTAGTTCTCGGCCATGCAGAAGGTCTTCGCGGTGTAGCGATGGAGCCACCCGCCGGAATGCGAGTTCGCGCCCCTGGCGACGGCGGTGCCGGAATGGCTGGTGGTGACGGTGCCGTTGGTCTGCAGGGTGACGAAGGTCTTGTCGGAGAACCGCTCGCAGTGGATCTTGGCACTGGCCGCGAGACGTGCGGAGACCGGCTTGTACGTGATCCAGTGGCAGGCGACGGCGTTGTCCGTCGTGTGGAAGTTGCCGCTGGCGGCCACGGTCGCGGCCGGCATCGGGGCGGGCGCCGCGGTGGCGGCGACGGGCAGTGCGACGGCAAGCGCGGCAACGGTGATTGCCGCGAGCGCGGCCAGGGGAGTTTTCATAGGTCTCACTGTGCGGAACGGCCGGCGGCCTGTCAAACAGCCCGCCGCCGGGGTCACGGATCCGCAACGATTCGGCCCCATGGAACAAGGGGGCCTGGCCCCTTTGTTCCGCTCCGCCCTACGAGCGAAGGGCGACGATGTCGGCGAGCTCGTCGTCCGCCAACTCGGACAGCGCCGACTCCGCCCCGCGGTCGACGATCCGAGCGGCCAGGTCGCGCTTGGAGGCGATCAGCTGGTCGATCCGCTCCTCGATCGTGCCCGCGCAGACCATCCGGTGCACCTGGACGACGCGCGTCTGGCCAATCCGGTGCGCGCGGTCCGACGCCTGGTCCTCGACCGCCGGGTTCCACCAGCGATCGAAGTGGAACACGTGGTTTGCCGCGGTCAGGTTGAGGCCGGTGCCGCCCGCCTTCAGCGACGCCACCAGCACTCGAGGCGCGGCGGCCGGCCCCTGGAACCGATCGACGATTCGCTCGCGCTCGAGCCGCGGCGTCGAGCCATCGATATACAGCCGCTCCACCTCCAGCTCGCGCTCCAGGTGACCGGCAAGCATCGTCCCCATGACCGCGTACTGGGTGAACACCAGCGCGCTGTCGCCCTCGTCGATCGCCTCGCTCAGCATCTCGGTCAGGCGGTCGAGCTTGCCCGACCGTCCCGCCAGCGCACCGCCCCGCCCGCTGGCGTGCGCCGGGTGGTTGCAGACCTGCTTGAGGCGGGTGATCAGCGCCAGCACGTGCCCCCGCCGCTGGATGCCCGCGGTGTCCCGCACCTCGCCCATCATGGTGTCGATGGTGGCCTGGTAGAGCGACGCCTGCTCCAGCGTCAGCGTGCAGAACTCGACCGAGTCCTGGCGCGGTGGCAGGTCTGGCAGCACGTCCGGATCGGACTTGCGACGGCGAAGCAGGAACGGCCCGCTCATCCGCCGCAGCCGATCCTCGGCGACCGGATCCTGCTGCCGCTCGATGGGCGACGCCACCAGCCGCCGGAAGGCCGTCCGCGTCCCCAGAAGGCCCGGGTTCAGGATGTGCATGATCGACCACAGCTCGTCCAGGCGGTTCTCCACCGGCGTCCCGGTCAGAGCCACCCGGTGTCCCGCGGTCAGCGTGCGCGCGGTCTGTGCGGCGCGCGTGAGCGGGTTCTTGACGGCCTGAGCCTCGTCCAGCACGAGCGCCCGCCACTCGCCCCGCTGCAGCAGCGACCGGTCACGGGGAAGTAGCGCGTAGGACGTCAGCACGACGTCGTACTCCTGCAGCTCGGCGATGCTGGATGTCCGCTCCGGGCCGTGGTGGATGCGGCTGCGGATCTCGGGGGCGAAGCGCTGCAACTCGCGCTGCCAGTTCCCCAACACCGACGTCGGAGCGACGATCAGCGCCGGCCGCTCGTCGCGATCCGAGTGGTCGAGCAGGTAGGCGATCAGCTGCACCGTCTTCCCCAACCCCATGTCGTCGGCCAGAAGCGCGCCCATCCCCAACTCGCGCATGCGGACGAGCCAGCCCAGGCCGACGTGCTGGTAGGGCCGCAGCGTCCCCTGGAACCCGAGCGCCGGCTCGGCCGGCTCACGCAGCGCCGGCGCGCGCAGCCGGGCCGCCAACTGTGCCAGGCCACCGCCGACCGGCTCGCTCACCTCGACGGTCAGCCCGCGCACCTCGGACGCGCCGCCGAGGACGGCGCCGAGCGCGGTCAGCGCCGGCAGCGCCGAGCCGTGCAGCGCCACCTGGGCGATCGAGCGGGCGCGCAGGAGCGCCTTGCGGCTGAGCGTCCTCCACTCCCCGCCCAGCCTCACCAACGGCACCGACGCTGCCGCCAGCTCGCGGAACTCCTCCCGGGAGATCTCACGCCCGCCCAGCGAGGCGCGCAGGTCGAAGTGGACGCTCCCGTCGAGGGCAAGGCCCTCGGCCGGGGCAAAATCGAGCTCGCCGACCTCGACGTCCAGGTCGCCCTCGCCGGCGACGGCATCGGGCAGCCGGACCACCGCGCCGGCGAACTCGAGCGCCGGCGCCGCCAGGCGCAGCTCGCCAACCTCGCTCAGGTCCAGATCAACCCGTCCGTCGTGCACGCGGGCGAGCGGCGGGAATACCGAGGACGCCCGGCGAAGCAGCGCCGGGTCGTCCGGAGACACCGAGAGCGGCCACGCGGAATCCCCATCGGGCAGTGCGAGCTCGAGCACCAGCTCGACCGCGTCGCGCAGGCGGACGACGGGCGCCACCGCCCCCAGATCCGGCGCGACCGCCCGCAGCGACGGCTGCAGGAGGGCGAGGTCGATGTGGCCGGAGTGGCTATCGGGGGCGCTCAGCAGCCGCGGCTCGCGGACGGCCCCGGCCAGCGCCCGAAGCGTCGCGTCCACGAACGCCGTGACCGCGAATGTGGGATCCATGGGCTGCGCGCCCTCGCCGTCCGGTGTCCCGACGGCGATCGCGTAGGCGGCAGGCGGGAACGCGGCGGAGAACCGCGAGAGGTCGGGAACGCTGTCGCCGGCGGCGATCGCCCGCTCGACCAGCCGCGCCGTCAACCGCCATGCCCGCACCGAGGCCGGCTCGCCCTCGACCGGCTCACCGAGCAGGTAGGCGAAGGCGGCCAGCATGGTCAGGCAGCGCAGGTCGACCGACCGCCGCCGGTTGCCGACGGCGACATGGTCGGAGAGCCGGCGCAGGGCATGCGGCAGG
>DASUHT010000021.1:0-57140 GCA_036273335.1 Gaiellales bacterium
GAGAGCCGGCGCAGGGCATGCGGCAGGCCGGCATCGTCCAGGAGCTCCGTCCAGCCGCCGGGAGTCAGCGGGCTGAGGGAGTAGAAGCCCATCATCGGCTCCTCCGCCCCGCGCGGGACGAGCGCCAGCTCGAGCGGCGCACGGCGGGCGGTGGCTGTGGTGGGCAGGGACAAACTCCGCACGTTAGCCAAGCCGCGGGAGCATGCGCGCTGATCGAGGCGATCAACTACCGTACGCCGCGATGGAGACCGTGATCACCGTCAACGGGCAGCGCCACACGGTCGCCGCCGACGACCGGCTGACCCTGGGCGAGTTGCTCCGTGACCACCTCGACCTGACCGGAACGAAGATGGCCTGTGGCGAGGGCACGTGCGGGACGTGTACGGTGCTCCTGGACGACCGCCCGGTGCTCTCCTGCCTGACCCTCGTCGCCGCCTGTGACGGTCGCTCGGTGCGCACCGTCGAGGGCCGAAGCCCCTTGCTGGAGGACCTGCGCGCGGCGTTCGCGGCGACCGACGGCCTGCAATGCGGTTACTGCACGCCGGGCCAACTCATGTCAGCCGTTGCCCTCCTGGAGCAGAACCCGTCCCCGACCACCGAGGAGGTCGTAACCGCGATGTCCGGGAACCTCTGCCGCTGCGGCGCCTACGCCGGAATCATCGAGGCGGTCGAACGAGTGGCGGTGCGCTGATGGCACGCCTGGTCCGCACCGAGGCTGTCGTCGAGGGCCGGACCGAGATCCGCTACACGCTGGTCGAGGATGACGACACCCCAGAATGGGAGCCGGGCGAGCGGCCGCCGCTGATCGGCGAGCCCGCCGCCCGCGTCAGCGCCGGCCCGCGAACCGCCGGCACCGCCCGCTTCACCACCGACATCGTCCTGCCGGGCATGCTGGAGGCGGCGATCCTCCGCAGTCCGCATCCGAACGCCCGGCTCACCGGGCTCGACGTCGAGGCTGCACTGGCCGTCGACGGCGTGCGCGCGGCGATCGGGCCGGCCGATTCGCCGGGCGGCGAGGAGAGCGCGGTGCTGACCGACTCGCCAGGCTACGCGGGCGCGCCGGTGGCGGCCGTCGCCGCCGACTCGCGCGCCGCCCTGCGAGCGGGCCTGGCGGCGCTTCAGCCGCGCTACGAGACGGCGGGATTCGTGGTCGATCTGGACGAGGCGCTCAGCCGCCAGGACCTCTTTTCCGATCCCAGCGAGTATGAGCGCGGGGACGTCGAGAGCGGGTTCGCCGATTCGGCGGCAACCGTCGAGGCGACGCACAACATGCCGGCCCAGCTGCACAGCGCCCTCGAGCCGCATTGCGCTGTCGTCGATTGGCGCCCGGATGGGGTGACGGTCTGGTGCTCGACGCAGAGCATCTACGGCATCCGCGACGACGTCGCCGGCGCGTTCGACCTCGATCCGGAGCGGGTGCGGGTGATCTCGGAGTTCGTCGGCGGCGCGTTCGGCGCCAAGTTCGGCTCCGGCGCGGTCGTGCCACTGGCAGCCGAGCTCTCGCGACGTTCCGGCCGGCCGGTGCGGCTGGTGCTGTCGCGCCGCGAGGAGCAGACGACGACCGGGTATCGGACACCGGCCTCGATCACGCTCAAGGTCGGCGCGAGCGCCGACGGCACGCTGCAGGCGATCGAGGGCGAGGGCGCGATCGGCCTCGGCAGCGACGGCTGGACGTATCCGATCATGGAGCCGGCGAAGTCGGTCTACGCCTGCCCGAACGTGCACACGATCGTCGTTCCGCTGCGCCAGAACCTCGGCCCGGCGGCCGCCTTCCGGGCGCCCGGCGTCATGGAGGGGACGTTCGCACTCGAGGGAACCCTGGACGAGCTGGCCGAGCAGCTCGGCATCGACCCGCTCGAGCTGCGTCGCCGCAACCATTCCGAGAACGACCCGGCCACCGGCCGGCCGTACACGTCCAAGCGGCTGCTGGAGTGCTACGACCGGGCCGCCGAGCTCGCCGGCTGGGAGGGCCGCGACAGGCTTCGCTCGGACGGCAGGATCCGCCGCGGTATGGGCTGCGCCAGCCAGTTCTGGTGGGGCGGCGGCGGGCCGCCGGCATACGCCGAGGTGCGGATCGGGAAGCGCGCCCGGGCGACCGTCACCGTCGGCCTGCAGGACCTGGGGACGGGCGTCCAGACCGCCTGCGCGATCGTGGCTGCGGAGCGCCTGGGGGTGCCGGTGGAGTCCATCACGGTGCGCGCCGGCGACACCGCGCTGGCCGGCCACGGCCCGTTCTCAGGCGGATCGATGACGATGGCCTCGATCGTCCCCGCCGTCCGCGCCGCCGGCCACAAGGTGCGCCAGCAGATCCTCCAGCTGGCCGGCGACATGTTCGAGATCGGCGCCGACGACCTGACCCTCGAGAATGGTGAGATCCGCTCCGTGGACGGCGCCCTGGTGCATCCGATCACCGAGGTCACCGGCCAGCTCGGCAACGCCTGGGTGACCGGCTCGGGCTCGCGCGGCCCCAACCCGGACGGGATGGCGGTCAACACCTGGGGCTGTCAGATCGCAACCGTCGCGGTCGATACGGCGACCGGCGAGCTTCGGGTCGAGAAGGTGGTCGCGGTGCACGACGTCGGGCGAATCATCAATTCGATGGGCGCGCGCAGCCAGGTGGCGGGCGGTGTCCTGCAGGGCGTCGGCTTCGCACTGATGGAGGAGCGGGTGGTCGACCCGAACACCGGCCTGGTTGTGAACGCCAACCTGGAGGACTACAAGATGCCCACGATCGCCGACATGCCGGAGATCGTGTGCGACTTCGTCGGCGAGCCAGACCCGCACCTGGCGGTGGGCGTGAAGGGCCTGGGCGAGCCGCCGATCATCCCGACGACGGCGGCGATCGCAAACGCCTTCGCCCACGCCACCGGCGTCCGCCTGCGCGAGACGCCGTTCAGCCCTCGCCGGATCCTGGAGGCGCTGGGGTGAGCCCGGCCCGGACGTATGCCCGGCCGGAGTCGGCCGACGAGGCCGGCCGCATGCTGGAGAATGGCGGACGGGCGATGGGCGGCGGCACCGACCTGCTGCCGCAGATCGACCGCGGGATCGCGGCGCCGGACATGCTGGTCGACCTGCGCGGGCTGGACCTGGCGGGGATCGATCACGACGGGCACGGGGTGCGCCTGGGTGCGCTGACGCCGGTCGCCGAGGTCGCCCGGCACCAGCACCTGGCCGACCGCTACACGGCATTGGCGCAGGCGGCCGGGCTGGTCGCCTCGCCGCAGCTCCGGGAGATGGGAACGGTCGGCGGCAATCTCTGCCAGCAGCCCCGCTGCTGGTTCTTCCGCCACCCCGACCTCCAGTGCTGGCTGCGGGGCGGAGACACCTGCTACGCACAGGTAGGCGATCACCGAAAACACGGGTTGGAGCCGGGCGATTGCATCTCGGTCGCGCCGTCCGACCTGGCAGCCGCGCTGCTGGCGCTGGATGCCTCGGCTGTCAGCAACCGCCGGCCGGCATTCCCGCTGGCCGATCTGTACCGCCGTCCCGAGCCCGACGACCGGCGCACGGTCATGCTCGAGCCGGGCGAGTTCCTGACAGCCGTGGAGATGCCGGCCCCGCCGGACGCGAGCGCCTACGCCCGGGCGGGCGAGCGCGCTGCCTGGACGTTCGCGCTGGCCGGCGTCGCCGCCGCCCGCTTCGGCGACCGGGTGCGGCTGGCTGCCATCGGCGTTGCCAACGTGCCCCGGCTTCTGGATCCCGCCGATCCGCTGGCGGGCCTGCCCGGCCTCGAGATGACCCGCTGGAAGCGGCGGCTGCTGAGCGCGCTCGTCGACGACGCGCTGTCGTCGCTTTGAGCTACCGGCTGACGGCGATGACCGCGCCGTTTGCCGCCCAGGTGGCCGGCTGGCGCTACCCGCCGCCGTACGACACCTACGACCTGGGCCCTGAGGATATGAGTCACCTGCTCCAGCCGGAGCACCGCTATCACGTGGTTTGGGACGGGCTCGACATCGTCGGCTACTGCTGCTTCGGCGTGGACGCAACGGTGCCCGGTGGCGATTACTCGCGGGACGCGCTGGACGTCGGCTGGGGAATGCGGCCAGCGCTCGTCGGCCACGGCCGCGGCAGCGGCTTCGTCGCGGCCATTGTTGGCTTCGCCGCAGAGGCGTACGCTCCGCTGCGGATGCGGGTGACGATCGCCGAGTTCAACGAGCGGTCGCAGCGAGCTGCGGCGAGGAACGGGTTCACGGTCGAGACCGGGCGCTTCGCCGGCCCGGACGGGATGCGCTTCATGGTGCTGGAGCGAGCGGATGAACCTCCTCGCGGAGCGTGACCGGGCGCTTCGCCTGACGCCCGACCGGGCGCTCGCCGACCTGGCCGAGGCGGCCGCCTGGATCTGCGATCGGGGCATGGCCACGACGACCGCCGACTGCTCCCTGCCCAGCCTCTTCGCCGCCTGCCACGAGCCGCCCTATCAGCCGGGCGGCCGAGGATTCGCCAGCTGGCCGGCGACCAAGTACGGCTGGCCGGTCGAGCTCGCCGCCGCCGGCACCGGCGTGCACTCGCTGGCCGTCCACAGCGGCAAGCGGCTGCTGGTCTCGAGCGCGGTTGCCGCGCTGGTCGATCCGCTCGCCCGAGCGGCCCTGGCCGACGCCGCCGACCTGCCGCTGCTGCGCCACCTGGATGCCGCCGGGCCGTCGCTCATCGACGATCTGCAGGTCGAGCTCGCCCTCGACGCCGCCGCGCTGCGCCGCATGCGCCGGCCGCTGGAGCGGGTCGGTGCGCTGGTCAGCCGAAGCGTCACAGTGCCGGCGGCGAGCGGGGGCCATCGCCACACGTCCGAGCTCCTACGCTGGGATCAGGCCTTCCCCGAGCAACCCGCGGCGCCGGGAGGGCTGGCCGAGCTGGTCGCAGCGGGCGTCCGGGCGGCAGTGCTGGCGCCCCCGGAAGAGCTCCGGCGATGGTTCTCGTGGCGCCTTCCCCCAGGGCTGGTGGACGAGCTCCTGGAGCGCGGCCTGGTCGCCCGCTCGCTCGATCCGCCCGGGCTGGTGGCCGGCCTTACGGCCGGGTGACGGCACCCTCGGAGGCAGAGGAGACGAGCGCGGCGTACTTGGCCAGCACGCCGGTCGTGTAGTTCGGCGCCGGCGGCCGCCAGTCGCGCAGGCGGGCGGCGATCTCGTCCTCGGAGAGCTCGACCCGGAGCTCGCGGCCGGGGACGTCGAAGACCACCGTGTCGCCCTCGTGGACGGCCGCGATCGGGCCGCCGCGCGCCGCCTCCGGCGTCACGTGGCCGGCCATCAGGCCGTGCGTCGCACCGGAGAAGCGGCCGTCGGTGATCAGCGCCACCTCCTCGCCCAGCCCCTCGCCGACGATCGCCGCCGTGACGTGGAGCATCTCCCGCATGCCCGGCCCGCCGGACGGGCCCTCGTAGCGGATGACCACCACGTCGCCGGCACTGATCGCGCCGGCCTTGACCGCGGCGAAGGCATCCTCTTCGCGGTCGAAGACCCGGGCCGGCCCTCGGTGGTGCAACCGCTCGTGCCCGGCCAGCTTGACCACGCAGCCCTCGGGCGAGAGGTTCCCGCGCATGATCGCCAGTCCCCCGGTCGCCTTCAGCGGACGGTCGATCGGCACGACCACCGGCTGGCCGGGCGTCTCCACCACCTGGTCCGCGATCTGACCCAGCGTCCGGCCGTCGACTGTCGCCGCGCCGGCGTGGATCAGCTCGCGCTTCTTCAGCTCGCGGGCGACCAGGGCGACGCCGCCGGCGTCGAACATGTCGGTGGCGACGAACTCGCCGCCCGGTTTCATGCTGGCGACGATCGGCGTCCGCTCGGCGATCGAGTCGAACTCGTCGATCGAGAACGGGATGTCCAGCTCATTGGCGATCGCCAGCAGGTGGAGGACGCCGTTGGTGGAGCCGCCGGTGGCCGCGACCGACGCCGCCGCGTTCTCGATCGCCTCGCGGGTGATGATCTGCGACGGCCGGACATCGTCGCGGACGAGCCGCATGACCAGCCTGCCGCACTCCTCGGCGGCGTCGCCCTTGCCGCGGTTGAGCGCCGGGATGCCGTTCAGTCCGGCCGGGCTGATGCCGAGAAACTCGAGCGCAGTGGACATGGTGTTGGCGGTGAACTGCCCGCCGCAAGCGCCGGCCCCCGGACAGGCGGCCGACTCCACCTCGTGCAACTCGGCGCCGTCGATCTTGCCGGCGGCATACGCCCCGACCGCCTCGAACACGTCCTGGATGGTGATGTTCCGGCCGCGGAACCGGCCGGGCGCGATCGAGCCGTTGTAGAGCACCAGGCCGGGCAGGTCGAGCCGCGCCAGGGCCATCGCCGCCGCCGGGATCGTCTTGTCGCAGCCGACCAGGCAGACCAGGCCGTCGAGCAGATGGCCGCGGGCAACCAGCTCGATGGAGTCGGCGATCACCTCGCGGCTGACCAGCGACGCCTTCATGCCCTCTGTGCCCATCGACACCCCGTCCGACACCGAGATGGTGTTGAACTCCATCGGCGTCCCGCCTGCCTCGCGCACCCCCTGCTTGACGCGCTGGGCCAGCTCGCGCTGGTTGAAGTTGCACGGCATCGTCTCGATCCAGGTGGTCGAGACACCGATCAGCGGCCGCGCCAGGTCCTCGTCAGTGAAGCCGGTGCCCTTCAGCATCGCCCGGGCGGCGGCCCGGTCGGGCCCGTCGGTGAGCGCTGCTGAGTGGCGTTTGGCGGGATCCGACGGCCGGTCGTACGGGGAGCTCACCGGGATTCCACCGTCACCCGGATCCCCCACGCCTTGCCGCTGGCGAAGAGCTCGTCCGGGTCGACGTCGCCCAGCTCGCCGATCACGTGCTGCGCCGGGTTGTCCGGCGTCGACGCCCAGACCACCCTGCGCACGCCGGCGGACGGCTCGCGCTCCAGATGGTCGCCCCGTTCACGAGCGGCCTCGGCCTCCTCGGCCGCCGGTCCTTCGGCGTACCCCTTCCCCATCCGATCACCCTACCAGGCGGTCTCGAGCAGCCGTAGCAGCTGGTCGCGGGTCGGCGTCACGGGCAGATTGGCAAGCTCGCTGCGGGCGGCGGCCGCCTCTGCAATCGTCCCCAGCTGGCCTCGCTCGACACCGATCGCCGAGAGCCGGGTGGGGCCTCCGGCAAGGGCCGCGATGCGCGTGCCGAGCCCTCCGTCACCGGCACCGATGGCGGCGCCCAGCTCGCGCATCTGGGCCGGGGCGACGCGAGCCAGCGCCTCGGCCGTGTGCGGCAGCATGGCGGCGTTGGTGGCGGCGTGGTCGGCGCCGGCGATCCGCACGACCGTCTGGCAGACGACATGGTGCAGGGCCATGCCGGCCGAGCCGAGGGCATAGCCGGCGAGGATCGAGCCCAGCGCCAGGTCAGGCTGCCGGCCCTCGTCCAGCCCGGTCGCGAGCAGCTCGGCCGCGCGCAGGCCGGCCATCGACGCCACCGGGTTTGCCCGCCGCGTGACGAGCGACTCGGTGGCATGGCCAAGCGCGTTCATGGCCGACGCGCGCAGCCGCTCGGGCGGCGCCGACGCCATCAGGGCTGGGTCGGCGAGCACCAGCGCCGGTCGCACCCGAGGTCGTCCTTCCGAGCCCGGGAGCTGCCGGTGGCCGCCGCTCATCTCGGCGCCCGAGAGCGTCGTCGGAACGGCGCAGACGCTGCCGCCGCGGGCGGACGCGATCGCCTTCGCGGTGTCGATGACGCGGCCGCCGCCCCAGGCAACCAGGCGCCCGTCCGGCACCCGGTCGACGATCGCCGAGGCAGCGTCCGGCACGCTGCCTGAGGGCACGTCGACGATCGTCGGAGCGGCCTCGAGGACGCGGCGCGGGATCTGCTCCCGCGCACGGTCGGTGGTGAGCAGCGCCGCGTCCGGCCACACGTGCATCAGCGCGTCGCCGTCGAAGCGGATCAGGCGCTCCCCGTCGTGCCACTCGAAGGGCGCCGTGCTCACGCCGCGGCCGCCACCGCCACACCGCTGATGATCATCACGCCACCGGCGACGACCCATGCCGAGATCGACTCGCCCAGGGTCACGGCCCCGATGGCGACGGCGCAGACGGGCACCCCGTAGAGGAAGGAGACCGTGGCCGACGTGTCCAGCGCGCGCAGCGCGAGCGTCCAGGCAAGGTAGGCGGCGAGCGTGCAGACGATGCCCAGGTAGCCCACCAGCACCCACTGGCCGCCGCTCAGGTGGGAGGTCGTCGAGTCGCCGCTGAGGGCGCCGATGACGAGCAGGCCGGCGGTCCCGGCCAGGCTCGCGGCGCACGTCACGGCGACGGCGCCGTAGCGCGGCAGCAACGGTTTCACGATCACGTTGTAGGCGGCGAACGAGGCCGCGGCGGCGAGCGCCAGCAGCGGCCCGCGGACGGCGGATGCGGACAGGTGCTCGCCGGCGCCCAGCAGGACCACCACCAGGACGCCGAAGAACGCCAGCGCGAGACCGCCGGCGCGCCGCCCGGAGAAGCGCTCGAGTCCGGTCGAGACGGCCAGGGCGAGCGTGATCGCCGGGGCGGCGGCGATGATCACCGCGGCCGTGCCGGCGGTCGTCGTCTCCTCGCCCTGGTTCAGCGCCAGGTGGTAAACGGTGACCACCAGCAGCCCGGCGACGGCCACCCGCGCCGCCTCTCCGCGTGAGATCCCCCGCATCCCGCCGGCCAGGGCGAGGGCGATCGCAAAGCCCGGCGCCGCGACCAGGTAACGGGCGACCGCGATCTCCTGGGCGCCGACACCGTCGTCGATCAGGCGCTTGATGGCGACGAACGCGCCGCCCCAGACGAGGACCGTGCAGGCGAGCAGCAGATGCGCGGTTCGTGGAAGACTGCGCGCGGTCATATGCATTTCATCAAACGAATCGAGATCCGCTGGCGTGATATGGACGGCTTCGGCCACGTGAACAACTCGACCTATCTCACCTACTTCGAGGAGGCCCGGGACGAGTATTTCACCGGAGTTCTGGGCGACACGGTACATGGGGTCGTCATCCGCAAGATCGAGGTCGAGTTCATCTCCGGCCTCGCCCAGGATGACGATCACGTCGACGTGCACGTGCAGGTGGAGCGCGTCGGCACCTCCAGCGTCTCGACCCACGAGTGGATCACCGCGGTGTCGGACGGGCGACTGGCGGCGGACGCCCACTCGGTGATGGTGCATACGGACGCCGGCCGCCGGGCATCCGCCCCCTGGAGCGACGGCGACCGCGGGCTGCTCGAGGGCCTGCTGCGGAATTAAGGGGCCAGGCCCCCACGTTCCAGCGAACACTTCCGCGACCGACTCGCAACGCAGACCCATGGAGCAATGCGGGTTCCGCCGCACGCGACGGGGCGGCGATGCGGAAATTAGGGGCCAGGCCCCCCCGTTTCATCGGCCGGTTTCGTAACCGGATCGTGACGTGTCAGTAGAGCGCCGCGGCGAGGCGGCGACGGTACTCCTGCGACAGCGGGTGGTCCTGGCCGATCTGGGTGAAGACCCCGACCATCACCTCGCGGATGCGGGTGCGGACGTCGGCCGGAGCACCCCTGAGCGCCTCCAGGAGGAGGTCGAGCCCGCGCTCGGTGTCGCCGTCGTCGAGCGCCGCCAGGCCCGGCCCGAGCACCGGGTCGGCCGCCGCCGCCAGACGGGCCAGCGCGCCGCGCGCCGCCGGATGGTCGGGCTCCAGCTCGACTGCCCGGCGAAGCGACTCGATGTCGCCCAACTCGACCAGCCGGTCGGCCTCACTCGGCAGGAGGCCGCGCAGGAAGAGGTCGACCGACGACCGCGGCACGGCGCCGACGAACTCATCCACCACCCGCCCATCCTTGAACGCCTTCACCGCCGGGATGCTCTGGACGCCGTAGGAGACCGCGGTCTTCGGGCTGGCGTCGATGTCCACCTTGACCAGCTCGATCTCGTCTCCGGCATCGGCGACCGCTGCCTCCAGCACCGGACCGAGCTGCAGGCACGGTCCGCACCACTCGGCCCAGAAGTCGACGATCACCGGCACGCTGCGGGAGCGCTCGACGACGTCCTGCTGGAAGCTCTGATCAGTGACGTCGGTCACTCGTCATCGCGCTCGGACCGCTCGCGCAGGTAGCGCTCGAAGTCCGCCGCCAGCTCGTCGCCCGAGGTTGCCGACGGATCCTCGTTCGAGTCCGCCTGCTCCTCGAGCTGCTCCACGTATCCGGCGACGTCCGGGTCGTCGGCGATCGCCGCCGCAACCCGCAGTGCGTACTCGCTGGCCGCCGCCTGCATCTCCCGCGAAGGCTCCGGCGTATCGACCAGGACGTGCAGGCGGTCGAGCAGGGCGGCCGCAGCCTGCGGGTTGGGCGCCGCCGAGATGTAGTGCGGCGTCGCCGCCCACAGGCTCGCCGAGCGCATACCGGCCTGGGCGCAGGCGTCGTGCAGGACGCCGACGATCCCGGTTGGCCCCTCGTAGGTCGAGCGGGTGATGCCGTGCGTGCGCACCAGGTCGGGATCGTTCGAGCTCGCCGACACCGGCACCGGCCGCGTGTGCGGCGTGTCCGCGAGCAGCGCCCCCAGCGAGACCATGATGCTCGTCTCGAACTGCTGCGCCACTCCGACGACGGCGTGCGCGAACGCCTTCCAACGCATGTTGGGCTCGGCGCCCGTGACAACCATCAGGTTGTGTGCCACCGAGGCGTAGACCTCGGTCACCGGCCAGTCGACGCGTCGCATGTCGCCGTCCACCAGGTGCACGGTGGGCCGCGTCTGCTGGTAGTCGACGAAGGGATCGCAGTCGATCACCGCCACCCGCTCGGCGTCGGTCACCGTGCGCAGGTAGCCGGCGGCCAGGCTGGCCGCCCCGCCGGCGTCGTTCCAGCCCCGGAAGGCGGCCACGAGCACGGGTTTCCTGAGCGCCGGCTGTGTTTCGAACTCGACGAACTCCACGTCCGCAGTGTGGCACACGCTCGGGCGAGGCGCGCGGGTATAACCCAACGTGTGACCGCCGTCGACGTGATCGTGCTTTGCTGGATCGCCGTCTCGGCGGCGCAGGGCGCCCGCCGCGGGCTGGTCGCAAACGCGCTCGGCTTTGCCGGATTCGCGGCCGGCGCTGTGGTCGGGTCGCGGCTCGCCGCCCGCGTGCTAGTCGGTGGCGACCGGTCGACCTGGCTGCCCCTGGTCGGCCTCGTGGGCGCGATCGTCGGGGGCCTGGTCGTCCAGCGCGCCGCCGGATCGATCGCGGCGGCGCTTCGGCCGAGCATCCTGCGCGGCCCGCTGGCCGCGATCGACACCGCCGGCGGCCTCGCCCTCGGCGCCGCCCTGGGGGCCGCCCTCGTCTGGTTGGTCGCCGTGCTCGCCATCGAACAGCCGGGCCTGGGCCTCCGACACGACGTTCAGTCGTCCACCATCATGCCGGCGCTCCTCCGCGCCGTGCCCGCGTCGACCGTCCTGAACGAACTGGCCCGACTCGACCCACTGCCGGTGCTGCCCTCGATCGCCGACCGGGCGCTGCCGCTCCCGGTCAAGCGCACCGCCCACCTGCCGGCCGTCGCCCGTGCCTCCCAGTCGGTGGTGCGGATCACCGGCGAGTCGTGTGGCCTCGGGGTCGAGGGGTCGGGCTGGGTCGTCCGCCCCGGGCTGGTGGTCACCAACGCCCACGTCGTCGCCGGCGAGGCGCGGTCGGGCACCATCGTCGAGACGCCGCCGGGTATGCGCGGCCTACAGGCGACCGTGGTGGCGATGGACGTCGGCAACGACGTCGCCGTTCTCCGTGTGCCGGGACTCGACGTGCGGCCACTGCGGATGGCGCCATCCGACCCCTCCGACACGCGGGTCGCCCTGATCGGCTATCCCCACGACCGAGGCATGCGGATCGTGGCAGGGACCGCGGGCAGCCCGATCACGGCGCTGGCTGCGGACGCCCGCGGCGAGCACCCGCACCTGCGCTCGATGGTGCCCATTCGCGGCGACCTCGAGCACGGCGACAGCGGCGGCCCCGTCGTCGACGCCGGCGGCCGCGTGGTGGCGATGATGTTTGCCGCCGACACCGGTGGCGGCGGTGGCTTCGGCGTTCCCCTGGGGGCGATCCGCGCCGTCCTCGCCGGGCGCCTCGGGCACCCGGTCTCAACCGGCGGCTGCATCTAGTCGACCGCGCGCAGCACGGCGGCGAGCTCCTCCAAGGCCGCCACGTTGTGCCCCGGCAGGAAGACGTCCGCGTGCCGCAGCGCCGTTCGCATGCCGCCGGCCACCGGCTCAAAGCCGTCGTGGCCCTTGAGCGGGTTCACCCAGACGAGCGCGTGCGCCGCCCGGGCGATCCGCTCCAGCTCGCGGTCGAGCTGGGCCAGGTCGCCGCGCTCCCACCCGTCCGAGACGATGACCACCACCGCGCCCCGCGTCAGCGCCCGGCCCGGGCCGCGGTTGTAGGTGGCGAGCGATTCGCCGATCCTCGTGCCGCCGCCCCAGTCGGGCATGGCGGCTCCGGCCCGGGCCAGCGCGGCCGCCGGGTCGCGGCCGGCCAGATGCGGCGTCAGCCGGGTCAGCCGGGTACCGAAGGCAAACGCCTCCACCCGCCGACCGGCCGTCGTCATCGCCTGCAGGAACATCACGAGCGCCCGCGCGTAGGGCTCCATCGACCCCGACACGTCGCACAGGAAGACGAGCTTCCGGGGGACGTTCTTGGGCCTCCGCCAGGCCCGCTCCAGTGGAACCCCCTGCGTCCGAAGCGCACCGCGAAGCGTCCGTCGCGGGTCGAGCACGCCGGGCGGCCGGGCCGGTTCGAGGCGGCGCGAGCGGCGCAGCGGCTGCACCCGCGCCAGCCGTGTGATCATGCCCCGCACCGCCCGCAGCTCATCCGGGGTCATCGCCGCGAAGTCCCGCCACCGCAGGAGCTCGGCAGGCGAGTAGACCGCCGCGGCCAGCGGATCCTCCCCGTCCTCTTCCTGCCCGGGCTCACCAGCGTCGGCGGGCGCCGCCTGGGCGGAAGCGGCGTCCATGGAGTCCGGCGGCGCCTCCACCGGCGCACGCTCCCAGAAGTCCGCGAAGGCGGCGTCGAACGGCGGGATGTCGTCGTGGCGGGAGACGAGCGTGCAGCGAAGCGCGTGGTAGACCTGCACGCGGTCGGTCAGGTCGACGGCGTCCAGGCCGCGCAGCGCGTCCGCCAGCCGGCCCGGGCCGACCTCGACGCCAGAGCGGCGCAGCACCCGGCCGAAGCCGACCAGCTTGCCCACGACGGCGCCGCCGGGACTGCTCACGGGGCGGCGGACTGGGCGAGCAGGGCCTCGACGCCCAGGCCGCGAACCCGCTCCAGGTCCTCGTGGTCCTTGACCAGCGAGCCGAGCGTGTCGTCCACCACCGCCGCCTCCAGCTCGGCCTGCCCGAGCGCCACCAGCGCCTGCGCCCAGTCGATCGTCTCGGCGACCCCGGGCGCCTTGGCCAGGTCGGCCGCGCGCAGGCGGGCGACGAAGGAGGCGGCCTGCGCCGCCAGCCGCTCCGGGACGCCGGGCACGCGGATGCGAACGATCTCGATCTCCCGCTCCACGCTGGGATGGCCGATCCAGTGGTAGAGGCAGCGCCGGCGCAGGGCGTCGTGGAGCTCGCGGGTGCGGTTGGACGTCAGGATCACCCGCGGCCGCCGGGCCGCGGCGATCGTCCCGATCTCCGGAATCGTCACCTGGAAGTCGGAGAGCAGCTCGAGCAGGAAGGCTTCGAACTCGTCGTCGGCGCGGTCGATCTCGTCGATCAGGAGCACCGGCGCCACCGGATCGGAGCACTCGATCGCGTCCAGCAGCGGGCGCCGTTCCAGGAACTCCCGCCCGAACAGGTCGTGCAGCGTCCGCGACGGGTCGGCGACGGCCCCCGTCTCCAGGGCCCGGATGTACAGCAACTGGCGCGTGTAGCTCCAGTCGTAGAGCGCGTGCGCGACGTCGATGCCCTCGTAGCACTGGAGCCGGATCAGGCGCGCGTCAAGCACCTCCGCCAGCACCTTCGCCAGCTCGGTCTTGCCGACGCCGGCCTCACCCTCCAGGAGCAGCGGCTTCTCCAGCTGCAGCGACAGCGACAGCACGGTGGCCAGGCCGCGGTCGGCCAGGTAGGCATGCTCGCGCAGGTCGGCGGTCAGCTGGTCGATCGGCGGTCGTTCGGACATGGGGTTCACGATACCCGGCGCCGCCGGGACCTCGCCATCAGCCGGTCGTCACCTCGACGCCGCCGTCGATGACGATGGTGGTGCCGGTGATGTATGCAGCCCGCGGCGAGGCCAGGTACGCGATCAGCTCCCCCACCTCGGCGGCGGTGCCCAGCCGGCGCATCGGCACCCGCTCCGCCAGCTCCTCGTAGTCGTAGCCGTACTGGTCCATGCCCTCGGTGAGGATCCAGCCCGGCGCGACGCAGACGAGGCCGATGTTGTAGCGCCCCCACTCCAGGGCAAGCGTCTTGGTCAGGGTGGCGGTGCCGGCCCGGGCGGCCGACGAGTGCGCCATCCCGGCGATGCCCCGGCGCGGGCAGAGGACGATCGAGATGACCCGGCCGCCGCCGTTGGGGATCATCCATCGCTTCGCCACCCGCTGGGTCAGGAACCACGGCGCGTCCAGGTTGAGCCGGCGCACCGCCCGCCAGCCGTTGGGCGTGATCTCCTCGGCCGGGGCGGTGAACTGGCCCCCGGCGTTGTTGACGAGGACGTCGATCCGGCCCAGCTCGGTCAGGCAGCGATCGACCAGCGCCTCCTGCACCTCGGCCTCGCGGATGTCGCCGGCGTGGATCAGACAGCCCTCTCCGAGCTCTTCGCGGGCGCGCTCGAGCGGCTCCCGGCGGCGGCCGGCGAGCAGCAGCCGGAAGCCGTCGCGATGAAGCGCCTCGGCGGCTGCCCGGCCGATCCCGGTGCCGCCGCCGGTGATGATCGCAACCGGTGCGTCGGAGGGCTTGCTCATGCGGCGCGACGCTATCACCGGAGGTGGTTCCCGGGCGCACCGGCGGCCTCCCCAACGTGGGTCAATTTGGCAATTTCAGCAAGCTTCGCGGTCTGCCGATAGGTCCTGCAAATGACACGGAGCGATGGACGACACGCCGACCGCCGCCGCCGCGAGCTGGAGGTGCTGCACAGGATCGCGGTGACACTGTCGCGCTCGCTCTCGGTCAACGAGGTGCTGGACGCGCTCGCCCACGAGCTGATGTTCGCCGTCGACCGGGCGAGTGAGTGCGCCCTCTCGCTGTGGGACGTCGAGGGCGACCAGCTGGTCGACATCGCCGCCGCAACCGAGGCGGGGCCGGTCTCCTGGCCGCGCGGCGAGGTGTTCGCACCACTCGACCTCTACCCGGCCACCCGGACGATGCTCTCCCGCGGCCGCGGCTATCTGGAGTACCGGATCACCGATCGCGGGCTGCGCCAGGCCGACCGCGAGGTGCTGGAGCACTGGGGCTGGCGCTCGGCGATCGAGACACCGCTGGTCGTCGAGGGCCGCTCGCTGGGGCTGATCGAGGTGGCCGACCACCGGTCGGCCCGAGCCTGGTCGCGGCACGACGTGGAGTTCTGCCAGACGATCGCCAGCCAGGCCGCCCTGGCCGTCCGGAACGCCCAGCTCTTCGAGGACCTGCAGCAGCAGGTCGACCGCGACCCGCTGACCGGCCTGCTCAACCACCGCGCGTTCTACGAGCGGCTCGCCGGCGAGATGGCGCGCGCCCGCCGGGCCAGCCAGGACCTGGCGGTGCTCGTGTTCGACCTGGACAACTTCAAGATGCTGAACGACTCCCGCGGCCACCTGGCCGGGGACGATGCGCTGCGGGCGCTGGCGGAGTTGCTCACGGTCTCCTGCCGCAGCGGCGACGTGGCCGGCCGGCTGGGAGGCGACGAGTTCGCGCTGATCCTCCCCGGCCCGACGGTGGACGCTGAGGCGGCTGCCCGGCGCCTGATCGGCGAGGCGCAGCGGCGGGCGCATCTGTCACTCTCGATCGGCTGCGCCACCCTGGCCGCCCACGATCGCAGCGCGATCCGCCTGGTCGCGCGGGCCGATCGGGCGCTCCTGGATGCCAAGGCCGACGGCAAGCGAACGCTCCGGGTGGCGGCATGAGCTGGCACGACCGCGACCGCCGCGAGCTGGAGGTGCTGCATCGGGTGGCGATCGCGCTCTCTCACTCGTTGGCGCTGTCGGAGGTGATGGACACGCTCGCCCGCGAGCTGACGCTGGCGCTGGAGCGAGCCGACGAGGTGACCATCTCGGTCTGGCTGGAGGACCAGGACGCCCTCGAGGCGGCGGCGGTCTGCTACCGCGATGGCGGCGTCGCCGAGGACGAGCGGAGCAAGATCTACCAGCTCTCCGACTTTCCCTGGCTACGGGTGCTCCTGCGCGCCGGCGCCGGGCACATCCAGCAGCGGCTGACCGCGCCCGACCTCGACCCGAACGTGGTCGACGTGCTGGTGGAGTGGAACTGGCGGAGCTGGGTCGCCCTGCCGCTCAGCATCGACGACAAGGCGGTGGGCGTGATCGAGCTGGCCGACTACCGCTCCGCCCGCCGTTGGTCGCGGCGGGACATCGACTTCTGCGAGACGATCGCCGGCCAGGCCGCGCTGGCGCTGCGAAACGCCCAGATGTACGAGAACCTGCGCAGCCGGGCAGCCCACGACCCGCTGACCGGCCTGCTCAACCACCGTGCCTTCTACGAGCGGCTGACCGCGGAGCTGGAGCGCCTGGGCGCCGGCGACCACACCCTCACGGTCGTCCTGATCGACCTCGACAACTTCAAGCTGGTCAACGACTCGCTGGGCCACACGGAGGGCGACCGGACGCTGCGGGCCGCCGCCGACGCCCTTCGCTCCGTGTGCCGCAGGGAGGACGCCGCCGGGCGCCTGGGCGGCGACGAGTTCGCACTGCTCCTGCCCGATCTGCCCGACCCCTCGGCACTGGCCGCCCGGGTGCTCGACGGGGTGCGCGAGAGGGCGCGGGTGGACGCCTCGGTGGGGATCACCGTCTGCCGCCCCGGCGAGGACACCCCGGCCTCGGCCGTCGAGCGTGCCGACCGCTCGCTGCGGGCGGCCAAGGTGGCCGGCAAGCGCACCTTCCGGCTCGACGCTTGACCTGGCCCGGCGTCGGTCTTGGCCTCTACACTCCGTGCTAGGAGGAGGCTTGACCGATGCGCTGCCTGCTGCTGGACGCAACGATGAGACCGACCACGCTCGTCACCCGCGAGCGCGCCGTGTCGCTCGTCGTCTGTGGGCACGCGCAGGTGATCGCCGAGGAGCCGTCCGTCGTCTACCGCTCGCAACACCTGCACGTGGCCCTGCCGGTGATCCTCCAGGTGCCCGCGTATGTGGAGCTGCGGCCGATGGTGAAGCGAAACGTCGTCCGCCGGGTGCTCTTCTGTCGCGATAACTGGCGCTGCGCCTACTGCGGCCGCGACGGCGGTCCGCGCGACCTGACGGTCGATCACGTGAAGCCCCTGTCGCGGGGCGGCGAGCACGTCTGGGACAACGTCGTCGCCGCCTGCCGCCGCTGTAACCACCGCAAGGGCAGCCGCCTGCCCTACGAGGCCGGCATGTACCCGCGAAACGTCCCCAAGGTGCCCGACATGGTGCAGGTGGCGTGGGCCGGCCGTCTCACGCATCCGCTCCAGCGCGAGTACGTCGCCGCCTGGCACAAGGTGCCGGAAGCGGTGCTCTGAGGGCTCCCCGTCTGCGTCGTCGACTCGGCGACGCTCTTCACGGGCTGATGCTTCCCTCCCCCACCGCCTCCGCCCGCAGCGCCGCCTGCATGCGGGCGGCCATCGGACCGGGACGGCCGCCGCCGACCGGCCGGCCGTCCAGTTCCACGACCGGCATCACCTCGCGGACGCTGGACGACGTGAAGACCTCGTCGGCGGCGGCCAGTCGGGAGAGCGTGAACTCGCCCTGCTCGACGTCGACCCGCCCGGCCGCCAGTGCGTCCAGGAGCGCCTCCCGGGTCACCCCGGCCAGGATGCCGAGGGCGAGCGCCGGGGTGAGCACCCGGCCGCCCTCACTGAACCAGATGTTCGAGATCGGCCCCTCCAGCACGATCCCCTCCAGGGACAGGAACACGGCGTCGTCGGCTCCTCGCCGCCGCGCCTCCTCCTGGGCGGCGATGTTCACCGCGTAGCTGGTCGACTTGACGCCCGGCAGGAGCCACGGTGACGCCTGCCGCAGGTGGGCGCCGATCGCCAACTCCAGGGCGGCCAGCCGGGTGCCACGCTGCCGCTCCCCCTCGAGCCCCGGCGGAATCGCGGTGACGAGCGCGAACCCGGCCGGGAATCCGCCCGGCCGGCCCGGCGTCCAGACCAGGCGCAGGGCCGCGTCGGCGGTGCCGGCGGCGGCGACCGCCTGCCGGCCGAGGTCGGCCATGCCGTCAGTGTCCGGGTCGGGCAGCCGCAGAACCCTGGCCGAGTTCCGCAGCCGCTCCAGGTGCGACGCCAGACGGAACGGCGCGCCGCCGTAGACCCGCAGCGTCTCGAAGGCGGCCCGCCCGCGCAGCACCGCCTCGTCGTCGGCAAACAGCCAGGGCCGGGACGGGTCGACGACCCCGTGGCCCAGCACCGCGAGTGCGAGCGGCTCGTTCATGGCCGCCAATGGTGGCACATCGGGCGCCGGCCCTCTACCGTTTCGGCATGGCCGTCTCGGAGCGCAAGGACCACGCACGGACGCTGTTCGCTGGCATCGCCGGCGACTACGACCGCTGGGCGAACATCCTCTCCTTCGGGCAGGACCGGCGGTGGCACGACGCCCTGGTCGAGCGTCTGGCACCTGCGCTCGACGGCGGCACGGGCCGGGCGGTCGACGTGGCCTGCGGAACGGCCGCGGTCTCGATCGCGATCGCCCGCCGCTACGACTGCACGGTGCTCGCGATCGATCAGAGCCCGGAGATGCTGGCCGGCGCGCGGGAGCGCGTTCGCGACGCCGGCTTCGAGGCGCGGGTCACGCTCGCCCAGGCGGAGGCCGAACGGCTGCCGCTGCAGGACGGCGAGGCCGATGCGCTCACCCACACCTACCTGCTCCGCTACGTCGACGACCCGCAGGCGACGCTCGTCGAGCTGGCCCGGGTGCTGCGCCCGGGCGGGATCATGGCGTCGCTCGAGTTCGGCGTCCCCGATCCGCCTGCTCTGCATGCCTGGCGGGCGTGGACGCGAATCGGTCTGCCCACGGCCGGCCGCCTGGCCGGGCCCGGCTGGCTGGAGACAGGGCGGTTCCTCGGCCCCAGCATCGAGTCCTTCTGGGATCGCCAGTCGCTTCCCGAGCTGCTCGCGATGTGGGCCCGAGCAGGGATACGGAACATCCGCGGCCAGCGCATGAGCCTGGGCGGCGGGGTGGTGATCTGGGGTGAGCGGGAATGACCTCGCGGTGAGCAGCGAGGCGGCTGCCGCGCCGCGGCCGGCGTTCGACGGCCGGGCGGTTGCGGCGCTCGTCTTCGGGATTGGCTCCTGGATCGCGATCATGCCGGTGGTTCCGGCCGCGATCGGGATCTGGTGCGGGGTGACGGCACGCCGGCGAATCGCGGACGACCCGGGCAGGCGGGGCCGCGGCTTGGCGCTCGCCGGCACGATCCTGGGCATCCTCAACTTGCTCGCGTGGGCCGCGGTGCTCGTCCTGCTGATCGCGGACTCGGCCTAGATCTCGAACTCGAGCAGGACCTTGCCGAACTTGCCGCGGCCGGCCAGGCGATCGAATGCCGCCGGCGCCTCGCCGGCGGGAAACACCCGGTCGACGATCGGCCGCACCGCGCCCGAGGCCAGCAGCGGCACGACCGAGCGGGCGAACGCCTGGACGGCCGCCGCCTTCTGCTCGTGCGGGCGGGCGCGAAGGACGGTCCCCATCAGAGACGCCCGCTTGCCCATCAGCGCGCGTAGGTTGATCGACGTCTCGGCACCCGCCCCGGTGCCGACCACGATCACCCGCCCCAGCGGCCCGATCGCCTCCAGGTCGGCGGGCAGGTTCGGCGCGCCGACCAGCTCGAGCACGACATCGGCGCCGGACGCCTCGCCCAGGGCGACCGGCTCGGCGCCCAGCTCGCGGACGCGGGCGGCGGACTCCTCGCTGCGGACGCCGGCGAGCACGAACGCGCCGGCGGCCAGGCCCAGCTGCACGGCAGCCGTCCCGACGCCGCCGTTGGCGCCGTTCACCAGGAGCGTCTCGCCGGCAGCCAGCCGGGCTCGCGTGAAGACGGCGTCGTGGGCAGTGATGAACCCCTCCGGCACCGCCGCCGCACCGGCCTCGTCGAGGTTCTCGGGCACCGGCGCCAGATGTCGCTCGTGGACGATCACCCGGTCGGCCAGGCCGCCGCCCCCGACCACCCCGAACACGCGATCGCCCTCGTGCAATACCGTTGTCCGAGGCCCGCAGGCGATCACCCGCCCGGCGACCTCGATGCCGGGCACGTCGGCCGGCGAGCCGGGAGGCGCCGGATAGTGACCGGCCCGCTGCATCAGATCGGCCGGGTTGAGCCCTGCGTGCGTGGCCGCCAGCAGCACCTCGCCGGCGCCGGGCTCGGGATCCGGCCGCTCCTCGTACGACATCACCTCGGGGCCGCCGGCACCGTGAAAGACGATCGCCCGCATGGCCGCTGAGCCTAGTGGATGACTATCAGGTGCCAGGCACCATTTAGTCACCGGGACCGGATCTAGCTCGCGCGCAGCTCCTCGACGTACGTCGCAGAGCGGCGTGAGAGGCGGCCGTCGCCGTCCAGCTCGTAGTAGCCCATTCGCCAGAGCGGCGGCGAGTAGAAGTGGAGGCTGGTGGCCGGGCCGTCGCCCGCGTGGCGGACGTTGTGGATCCGCGACGCGTCGAAGACGAAGCTTCCGCCCGCGGCGTGCTCGGCCGTCTCGATCCCCTGCCCGAGCACCATCCGCTCCTCGGCGACCGTGCCGTCGATCACGTGCACGGCGCCGACCGACACGTCGTGGTCGTGCAGGCCGACGTCCTGGCTGGGCATCCAGCAGATCAGCCACACCTCGACATGATGGTCGCGGCGAAGCTGCACGCAGGTCCGGGTGTCGGGATCGTGGCGGACGAGCGGCCGCCAGAGCTCCGGGCTGCCGGCCAGCTCGCCGCCGAGTGCCTGCAGCTCGTGCTGGTCGAGGTCGCGTCCATCCGGCAGGCGGTCGCGGAACCACCCGGCGAGGGCGGCGGCGGGATCGGTCATCGCAGGTCTCCGTTCAGGTCGAGGAGGCGCATCGGGTTCTCCGAGTAGACGAGGTCGGCGGCGCCGGCGCCGAGCGAGCGGACGGCCGTCCGCACCCCGGCCGGGTCGATCACGGGGACGTCGGTGCCGTACACCACCTGCTCGGCGCCGTAGGTGGCGAGCGCCAGCTCGACCGCGAGCCGGCGCGACGAAGCGGTGTCCAGGTAGACGTTGCGGTCGATCTCCCGGCCGCCCCCGGCGAACGTGCTCCACCGCTCCTCCAGGAACGGCGCGCCGCCGCCCATGATGGCGAAGGCGACTCGGAGCGCCGGGTAGCGAGCGGCGCCGACCGCCCGCCAGGTGTAGAACGCACG
This sequence comes from Gaiellales bacterium, assembly GCA_036273335.1. GTDB lineage: Bacteria > Actinomycetota > Thermoleophilia > Gaiellales > JAICJC01 > DASUHT01. The sequence continues at coordinate 21,378 of DASUHT010000021.1, forward strand.
CAGGGACTGCTCCGGGTAGCGGCCGAGCGACGTCCACCACCCGGGCAGCCCGTCCGGTGCGGGATCGGGGACCGTCCAGGGCGCCGGCCCGGGATGGACGAAGAGCGGCCGGCCGCGCCGCTCGAGCAGGCCGAGCAGCGGCGCCACGCGGTCGATGGCCGCGGGGGTTGCCAGCGCGTCGGAGGCGATGGACAGGCCGACGAACCCCTGGTCGAGGCGCTCCTCGAGGTCGTGCGCGGCTTCGGCCGGGGCGTCGATCACCGCCGCGGCGAAGGCGCGCAGGCGTCCGCCGGACCCGCCGACCAGCTCGCGCACCCCGTCGTTGAAGGCCTGCACGAGGGGCGCCGCCTCGTCGGCGGGCAGGGCCTCGCTGCCCACCGGGGTCGAGATCGAGACGACCGCCAGGTCGATCTCCTCCCGGTCGAGCAGCCGGATCCGGGCGTCCGGATCGTGCGCGGCGGCGTGGATCGGACAGGCCGGCTCGTGCACCATCTCCAGGCGCAGGCCGCCGTTCTCGGGGAACAGCCGCGGCGGCTCACGGCGACGGTGCAGCGCCGCCAGGAACGATTCCGGCCAGAGGTGTTGATGGATGTCGATCCGGGGCGCGGTTTGCTCCTGGGTGGGAGTTGTGAAACGATTAACAACGATTGTGCCGAAGCAAACGCAAAAACGCAAGCGGACAACCCTCCGCGAGCTGGCCGAGATCACCGGCCTCTCCACCGCCGGCGCCTCCTACGCGCTCCGTGGGGAGCGGGTGTCGGCCGAGACCTCGGCCCGCGTGCGCGAGGCGGCGGAGCGCATCGGCTTTCGTTCCGACCCGATCGCGCGCGCCCTGCGCGGCGGCTCGAGCGGGATGATCGGCGTCATCGGCGGTAGCCTGGCCGACTTCTGGCACCAGGACTTCAGCTCCGAGGTGCAGCGGCACCTGCGCGACCGCGACCGGCTGATGCTGCTGGCCGACGCCGCCGGCGACGCCGCCACCGAGCTCGAGGTCGCCGGCGGGCTGGTCGATCAGCGAGTGGATGGCCTGATCGTGCTTCCGGTCGACCCCTCCTCACCGGGCTGGCTGCCGATCGTCCGTGCGGTCCCGACGGTGTCGGTGGGAGCCCCTCTCCCCGCGCCCGCCGGGTCGGTCGGGTTTGCGGCCGGCCAGGGGATGCGGATGATGCTGGATCACCTGCGCGGGCTCGGCCACGAGCGCATCCTGATCCTCTCCACCGGCGCCCACCGGCCGCCCCGGCAACCGGGAGTCCGCCGCGTCACCTGCGGCTACGCGGTCGAAGACGGACGCCGGGCGGCCCGCCGGGCACTCGCCGGCCGCGAGCCGCCGACGGCGGTCTTCGCACTCTCTGACGCGCTCGCCTACGGCGCCTACGCCGCCTGCCGCGAGCTCGGCCTGGACGTCCCCGGACAGGTGTCGGTGGCCGGTTTCGACGACCACCCGGTGTCGGCGCTGGTCGAGCCGTCGCTGACCACCGTCAGCTGGGACACGCCCCGCGCAGCCGAGGCGGCGGTGGCGATGCTGACAACGGCCATCGCCGACGCCACGCCGACCGGCCGCCTGCTCCTGCCGCCGAAGCTGATCGTGCGCGACTCGACCGCCGCCGCCGCCGTCAGGGGTTGATCGCCACGTACTTGGTCGAGAGGTACTCCTCGATCCCCTCGCTGCCGCCCTCGCGGCCAAAGCCGGACTGCTTGACGCCGCCGAACGGCGCCGCCGCGTTCGAGACCAGCCCCTGGTTCAGGCCGACCATGCCCGTCTCAAGTCCCTCGACCACCCGCAGCGCCCGCTTGACGTCCCGCGTGTAGACGTAGGCCACGAGCCCGAACTCGGTGGCGTTGGCGGCGGCGATCGCCTGCTCCTCGTCGTCGAAGGCGGCGATCGGCGCCACCGGGCCGAAGATCTCCTCCTCGAGCACCCGGGCGCCGTCGCCGATCCCGGCCAGCACGGTCGGCTCGAAGAAGTAGCCGCGGCCGTCACGGGCGCCGCCGCCGACCACCACCGACGCGCCCCGAGACCGAGCATCCTCGACCAGCTCGGCAACCTTGGAGCGCTGGGTGTCGTCGATCAGCGGCCCCACGTCGACGCCCTCGTCGGTGCCGCGGCCGACGGTCAGCCGGCCCATCCGCTCGCCCAGCTTGGTCGCGAACTCGTCTTGCACCGACTCGGCAACGTGGAAGCGGTTGGCCGACGTGCAGGCCTCGCCGCCGTTGCGCATCTTGGCGATCATCGCACCGTTCACCGCGGCATCGACGTCGGCGTCGGCGAAGACCAGGAACGGGGCATTCCCGCCCAGCTCCATCGAGAGCCGCAGGAGCTGGCCGGCGGACTGCTCCATCAGCAGCTTACCGACCTCGGTGGAGCCGGTAAAGGAGAGCTTGCGCAGCCGCGGATCCTCGATCAGCGGCTTCATGACGCTGCCCGAGCTGGAGGACGTGATCACGTTCAGGACGCCCTCGGGCAGGCCCGCCTCGGACAGCACCGAGGCCAGCGCCAGCATCGACAGCGGCGTCTGCTTGGCGGGCTTCACGACCATCGTGCAGCCGGCGGCGACGGCCGGGCCGATCTTGCGCGTGCCCATCGCCATCGGAAAGTTCCAGGGGGTGATCATCAGGCAGGGGCCGACCGGCTGCTTCATCGTCAGCAGGCGGCTCTTGCCGTCGGGCGAGACGGCGAAGCGGCCGTCGATGCGCACCGCCTCCTCCGAGAACCAGCGCAGGAAGTCGGCCGCGTAGGCGATCTCGCCCTTCGACTCGGCGACCGGCTTGCCCATCTCGAGCGTCATCAGGAGCGCCAGGTCGTCGACCCGCGACATCAGTGCCTCGTACGCCCGGCGGAGGATCTCGCCACGCTCGCGCGGCGGATGCGCCGCCCACTCGGCCTGCGCACCGCAGGCAGCCTCCAGGGCCGACCGGGCGTCCTCGACCGACGCGTCGGCCACCTCGCAGAGCGCCTCGCCGGTCGCCGGATCCTCCACCTCCAGGGTCGCGCCCCCGGCCGCATCCCGCCATTCGCCGCCGATCCATAGCCCCTTCGGGACGTCGGCGATCACCTTCTGCTCCTCGGAAACCACCATCATCTACCCCCGGTCGTACTCGTCGATGAACCGCACGGTACGCGTTTCCCCGCCGCGGCGCATCAGCCGACGCGCCACCGCTCGAGCGCATCCAGGTCCGGCTCCATCCCGAGGCCGGGCCCGTCCGGCGCGGCGACCGTGCCATCGGCGGCGATCTCGAGCGGCGCCGGCAGCAGCCAGTCGCGCCGCTCGGCAGTCCACGCCGGCGGGTCGAGCGGCACCTCCAGGTAGGCGTGCGTCGAGAACGCGAGCGCCGCGTGCAGGTTCGCAAGCAGGCCGAGGCCGTTCGACCACGTATGTGGCGACCAGGCACGGCCGGTCAGCTCCGCCAGCGCGGCCAGGCGGCGGCAGCCGGCGATCCCGCCCGCCAGGACGACATCGGTCTGGATGACGTCGATCCCGCCCTGCAGGAGCAGGTCGCGCGCCTCGTGCGTACCCCGCACCATCTCGCCGGCGGCGATCCGAAGCGAGGTCGCCGCCCGCAGCGCCGCGTAGCCGGCCACGTCCCAGGTGGGCAGCGGCTCCTCCAGCCAGTGCACGCCCAGCGGCTCCAGGGCGCGGGCGACGGCGGCGGCCCGCGGCACGTCCCAGCGCGGCGAGCGGTCGCCGGGCATCCGCCAGCCCTGGTTGGCGTCGACCATGATCGCCATGCCGTCGCCGACCGCCTCCCGCACAGCCCGGACGACCGCCACGTCGTCGCGCCAGTCGACGGCGCCAAAGCGAAGCTTGACTGCGCGCACGCCGGCATCGCGAAGCGCCAGGCAGCGGCGCGCCCGCTCCTCCGGATCGACCCGCTCGCCCGACGAGGCGTAGGCCACGAGCCGCTCGTTCCGCCCGCCCAGGAGCCGCCACAGGGGCAGCCCGAGACCGCGCGCGGCGGCATCCCAGGCCGCCACCTCGCACGGCCACGGCCGGCCGCCGTGGAAGTCGACCGTCTCGCAGAGCTCCCGCACCACCTCGCCGCGCAGCGGATCGACCCCCACAAGCAGGCGCTCCAGCAGCTCCCGGTCGGGCAGCGGGTCGCCGCTGCCGTAGCCGGTGATCCCCTCCTCGGTGTGCACCAGGACCAGCGTCGCCTCCTGGTGCTCACGCGGGGCGGGATCCCAGGCGGCGTTGAACGGCGGGTCCAGCGGAAACCGGTAGCGGCGCGTCTCGACGGCGCTGATTCGCACCCCTACTCCCCGTTGTAGAAGGCGTTCGTGGCCGTGTCGCGAAGCGCGATCAGCTCGCGCAGGCGGGCCTTGCGGACACCGCCCGCGGCGTCCCTGATCGCCGCCCCCGTCGCCTCCCGGCTGGCGATCCGGACGGCCGTCTCGTCCGCCCCCTCGGGATCGACCCAGGCCGCCACCAGGATCGCCAGGTCGGCTGCCAGCCGGGCCGGCAGCACCTCCGCGGCCACCGCATCCATCACGCCCTGGCCGATCCCGAGCTGGGCGGCGCCCCAGGTCAGGTCGGCGTGGAATGGGGAGACGATCGTCGCCTTGTTCATCATGATCGTCGCCGGCCGCACGGCGTTCCCGGCGCCCAGGCAGACCATGACCGGCGTGTGCCCGGCGCTCGGAGTCGCAAACGCGGTCGCCACCGTGGCCGCGGCCGCCGATCCACGCGCCGCCAGGAGCAGGTTGATGTGGCTGCCGTTCGGCGGGTCGCCCGCCCACGCCTCGCCGAACCGGCCGTCCAGATCGTCAAGCTGCGACATCGTCCGTCCTCCCCTCCAGGTCGATCACGGCACGCAGGGCGCTGCCGCTTCGCAAGAGCTCGAACGCGTCGCCGATCCGCTCCAGCGGCAGGCGGTGGCTGATCAGCCGGTCGAGCGGCAGCCGTCCCCGCCGGTACATGTCGAGGATCACCGGGAAGTCGCGGTCGGGCCGGGCCGAGCCGTAGAGCGAACCCGTAACCCGCCGCTCCATGCGCGGGATCGACCGCGCCGGCAGCGGCAGCACGGCGTCCTCGGCGGCGATCCCCATGAGCACCGCCTGGCCGCGGTTGCGCGTCGCCAGGAACGCCGCCAGCATCGCCTCCGGCCGTCCGGTGGCCTCGAACGCATGGTCGACCCCACCGCCGGTCAGCTCCCGGACGGCGCCGCCCGTGTCTTCGGCCGTGCCCTGCCAGGGCACGGCGTCGGTGGCGCCGAACGCCGACGCTGCGGCGGCCTTCTCCGGCGAGAGGTCGACGGCGACGATCCGGTCGGCGCCGGCGGCCGCCGCCCCCATCACGGCCGAGAGCCCGACGCCGCCACAGCCGACGACCGCGACCCGGTCGCCGGGGCGCACGCCGGCGGTCCTCCAGACGGCGCAAACGCCGGTGGTGACCGCGCAGCCGACCAGGCCGGCGATCTCGAACGGGACGTCGGCGGCGATCGGCACGCAGGCCCGCTCCGGGACGACCGCCATCTCGGCAAACGTCGAGAGCAGCGAGTAGTGATAGACGGGCACGCCGCCCCGGCTCAGCCGGGAGCTGCCGTCGAGCAACCCGCCGGCCTCCATCGCCGGCCAGGCGGCCTCGCAGAGCTGCGGCAGCTCGCGCAGGCACTGCTCGCAGACTCCGCAGTAGGGCGCCCAGGAGAGGGCCACCCGGTCGCCCGGCCGGACGAGCGAGGTGCCGGAGCCGACCTCCTCGACCACCCCCGCCCCCTCGTGGCCGAGCACCGCCGGACAGCGGGTGGGCGCGGTGCCGTCGATCGCGTTCTGGTCGGAGTGGCAGACGCCGGTGGCCGCCAGGCGGACGAGCGCCTCGCCCGGGCCGGGCGGGGCGAGGTCGACCTCGGCGACCTCCAGGGCCGCCCCGGTCGCCGGCAGGATCGCCGCCCTAATCTCCAACGGGCACGGACCGGGTCGGCTCGGCCTGCAGCCGCCGCAGCTCCTCCAGGGGGATGTGGCAGCGGATCGCGTGCCCCGGCTCGGACTCGTCAAGGGGCGGCTCGGTGGTCTCGCAGATCGCCCCGATCTTGCGCGGGCAGCGGGTGTGGAAGACACAGCCCGACGGCGGGTCGGCGGGGCTCGGGATCTCGCCGTCCAGCCGGATCCGGTCGCTCTCGCCGCCGTCCAGGCTGGGGACGGCCGAGAGCAGCGCCTCCGTGTAGGGATGGTGGGGAGGCGAGAACACCGAGGCCGCCGGCCCCAGCTCCATCACCCGGCCCAGGTAGAGCACGCAGATGCGGTCGGACAGGTAGCGGACGACGCCCAGGTCGTGGCTGATGAAGAGGTAGGCCACCCCCTCCTTGCGCTGCAGCTCATAGAGCAGGTTGAGGATCGCGGCCTGCACCGACACGTCAAGAGCGGACGTCGGCTCGTCGCAGACGACCAGCCGAGGGTTGCCGGCGAACGCGCGGGCGATCGCCACCCGCTGCTTGAGCCCGCCCGAGAGCTGCACCGGGCGCACCTCCAGGTAGCGGTCGGCCAGGCGCACCGAGCGTGTCAGCTCGAGCAGCCGGTCGCGCAGCGCCTGGCCGCGCAGCCCCGCCAGCTTGGACAGCGAGCGGCCGATCAGACGGCGCACGCTGTGCCGCCGGTTGAGCGCCGAGTCGGGGTTCTGGAAGACGATCTGGATCGACTTCACCTGGTCGGTGCTGCGCCTCTGCGTCGTCCCGGCCAGCAGCTCTCCGTCCAGCTCCATCGCCGATCCCTCGTCCGGCTCGACGATCCCCAGGAGCAGCCTGGCGAGTGTCGTCTTGCCGCTCCCGGACTCTCCCACCAGCCCCAGCGTCTCGCCGGGGCGGAGCTCCAGATCAACGCCGGACAGGGCATGCACATCACTGCCGCCGAAGGAGAACGTCTTGCCCAGGTTGCGCGCCTCCAGGAGCGTCGCCCCGGGTTCGGCCGGCGCCGGCTCGGCCAGGTCGCGCGGGATCGCGCGGGGCAGGCTGGCCGCCCGCTCGTGGAAGTGGCAGCGCGAGCCGCGGCCGCCGCCGATCGGGTAGAGCGGCGGGTGCTCGGCAAGGCAGCGGTCCTCGACCAGGCCGCAGCGGTCGGCGAAGACGCAGCCCGCCGACTGGGTGCCGGGCGACGGCAGGAAGCCGGGAATCGTGTCCAGCCAGCCCGCGTCCTTGAGCCGGCCGCGGCGCGGGATGCAGCGAAGCAGGCCGACGGTGTACGGGTGCCGGGGGTCGTCGAACACCTCCCGCGCCCGCCCCTCCTCGACCAGCTCGCCGGCGTAGAGGACGCCCACCCGGTCGCACATCTTGGCGATCACCCCAAGGTTATGGCTGATGAAGAGAAGCGACGTCGAGATCTCCTCGCGAAGCGCCGCCACCAGGTCGAGCACCTCCGCCTCGACGGTGGCGTCCAGGCCGGTGGTCGGCTCGTCGAGGATCAGGAGCGCCGGCTCGACCGCCAGCGCCATCGCGATCACCACCCGCTGCTGCATGCCGCCGGAGAGCTGGTGCGGGTAGCGGCCCATGACGCCGCCGGGGTCGGAGATGCGGACGCGGGCCAGTGCCTGCTCGGCCCGGTCGACGGCCTCCGCCCGCGCCAGGCCGGCGACCTCGAACACCTCCGCCACCTGGCGTCCGATGCGAAGCGACGGGTTCAGCGCCCGCGAGGGATCCTGGTAGACCATCGACACCGTGCGCGAGCGCAGGCGGCGAAGCTCGCCCTTGCTCAGGGAGCGCAGGTCACGGCCGTCGATGACGACCGAGCCGCCGGTCACGCGGCCGTTTCGTGGGAGGTAGTCGACGAGTGCCAGGGCGACCGTGGACTTGCCGCAGCCGGACTCCCCGACCAGCCCGAACGACTCACCGCGGCCGATCCGGAAGGACACGCCACGGACGGCCGAGCGATCGCTGCCGCGGACCCGGTAGGCGATGTCCAGATCCCGGACGTCCAGTGCGTCCGGCGCGGGGACGGCCTCGGCGCTCACCGGTCGAGCACGCCCTCGACGGCGTCCGCGACCAGGTTGATCCCGATCACCAGGGTGGCGATGGCGGCGGCGGGAAACAGCACCTCCCACCAGTAGCCGGCGGTGATCTCCGAGAAGTTCTGGGAGATGTCCAGCCCCCAGTCCGGCGTCGGCAGCTGGATCCCGAAGTTCAGGAACGACAGTGTGGCCGCAGTGAAGATCGCGTAGCCGAGGCGAACCGTGAACTCGACCATGACCGGCGCCATCACGTTCGGCAGGAGCTCGGCGAACATGATGTAGACGCCGTTCTCACCCCGCAGCCGGGCAGCGGTGACGTAGTCCAGCTCGCGCTCCTGGATCACCGCCGTGCGCACCGTGCGGCCGATCAGCGGCGCAAAGATGAGGCCGATGGTGATGGTCAGGGTCACGTTCGACGGCCCCAGCGCCGCGATCACGAGGATCGCCGTCACGATCAGCGGCAGCGACAGCACGGCGTCGATGAAGCGGCTGATCGTCTCGTCCACCCAGCCCCGCAGATAGCCGGTGACGAGGCCGAGGATGGTGCCCAGCACCGTGCCCAGCAGGGTCGCCACCAGCGACACGACGAGGACCGTGCGCGCACCGGCGATCACGCGCGAGAAGACGTCGCGGCCAAGCTGGTCGGTTCCGAACCAGTGGGCCGAGGACGGCGCCGCGTTGACCGAGTTGAGATCCTGGTCGAACGGCCCGTAGGGGCCGATGTGATAGCCGAAGATCGCGCAGAAGCACCAGAAGGCGACGATCACGCCGCCAACCGCGAAGGTCTTGGAATGGAGCAGCTCGCGCAGCAGCTCCCGGCGCGCCTGGCCGGCGCCCGCGTCGATGGCGCCGGCGGCCGGCGCCTCGGCAGCCGGCAGGGCGTTCATTCGGCACCGCCGAGGCGAAGCCGCGGGTTGAGCAGGGTGTAGGAGATGTCGGCCACGAGGGTCGCGAGCAGGTAGACGACCCCGATCGTCAGCACCCCTGCCTCCAGCATCGGGAAGTCCTTGGAGTTGGCCGCGGTGAAGACCAGCGCGCCGATGCCCTGGTAGTGGAACATGTTCTCCACGACGACCAGGCCGCCGATCAGGTAGCCGACCTGGGTGGCGACGACGGTGATCGTCGGCAAGAGCGAGTTGCGCAGCACGTGTCTGCGGACGACCGTGGACCGCGGCAGCCCCTTGAGCACCGCCGTCCGCGTGTAATCCGCCTCGAGAGCCGCCACCGTGCCCGCCCGGGCCATTCGCATGATGTAGCCGAAGAGCACCAGAGTGAGCGGGATGGCCGGCAGGATCAGGTGATACACGACGGTGGCCGGGCTGGCGCCCGGCGGCGGCGTCGCGTCGAGCGGCAGCACGTTCAGCCAGATCCCGAAGATGATCGCCAGGAACACGCCGGAGACGAACTCGGGCAGGGCCAGCGCGGAGAGGCCGACGACGGAGATCGAGCGGTCCTTCCAGCTGCCGACATTGAGCGCTGCCAGGACGCCGGCCAGGATCGCCAGCGGCACGCACATGAGGAACGCCACGGCGGCCAGCTTGAGCGAGTTCCATAGCGCCGTCGTGATGAACGGCCGGATCGGCTGCTGGTAGGTGTAGGACGTCCCCAGGTCGCCGTGCAGGATTCCGGTCAGCCAGTTCCAGTACTGGGTGATCAGCGGTTTGTCCACGCCCAGCTGGTGGTCGAGGGTGGTGACGGCGCGCTGCTCGGCCAGCGGCCCCAGGATCGCCCGGCCGGGGTCGCCGGGCAGGAGCTGGCCTGCCAGGAAGACGATCACCGACAGGATCCAGAGCGTGATCAGCGCGAGCCCCAACCGCTTGAGAATGAAAACGAGGATGGGATCCCTTCCGGGTGTGGTGGGCCGGCGGGATCGGTCCGACCCCGCCGGCCCAGATGCTAGACCGTGCCCGCCCCCGAGAGGAAGATCTGCCCCATGGCGGTGGTCACGGCACCCGAGACGGCCTTCTTGGTGGCGCTCAGACCGTCGAAGAAGTACGCGATGATGAGCGGCGTCTCGTCCAGCAGCAGCCGCTGAATCTTGCCGGCGAGCTGGCGCTGAGTGCTCAGGTCGACGGCGGCCACGTACTGCTTGTAGAGAGAGTCGTAGGTCGGGTTCTTGAAGTGTGCGGCGTTCCAGGTGCCGGCCGACGTCAGCGGCGCGTTCAGGAACACGTTGGGCACCCCGCGGTGGCCATAGTCGACCAGGCTCATCGCGCCGTCGAGCCAGTCGGAGTTGCCGTAGGTGGCCTTCCCGTAGTACGCGGTCTGGCTCTCGACGTGGAGGTTGATGTTGATCCCGATCTGCGCCCCGGCCTGCTTGATGATCTGGGCGTACTGCGGGATCTCCTGGTAGACCTCGGTGTAGAGGTCGGTCGAGAACCCGCCCGATTGGCCGGCGTCGGACATCAGCTGCTTGGCCATGGCGATGTCCTCGTGGCGCTGCGGCACCGACTTGTCGGTCGAGGGGAAGATCGGCGCGAACGGCGAGTCGTTGCCGAGCTGGCCGTACTGCTGGAACAGCGCCTTGATGATCTCCGGCCGGTTCAGCGTCAGCGCCATCGCCTGCCGCACCCGCTTGTCGGTGAACGGCGCCTTGTCGCAGCGCATGGAGAGCTGCCGGTGCTGCGACGAGTGGTTGACCAGGATGTTGTAGTCGGGGTTGTTGAAGATCGCCTGCGCGCCCTGGAGGACGATCAGGTTGACGATGTCCACGCTGCCCGACTGGAGAGCCAGGATCTGCGGCTGCTGGGTCGGGTAGAAGATGTGCTGGAGCGTGTCCGGCAGCACCTGCCCGCCCCACCAGTTGGGGTTCTTGTGGAACGTCGCGCCGACCTTCGCCGTGTACTTGGTGAGGATGAACGGCCCGGTGCCAATGAACGTCTTCTCCCAGGTGGAGAAGTCGGTCCCGTCGGGCACGATGATCATGTTGTAGTTGTCCGAGGAAATCAGCCACGGGAAGTTGCCGGTCGGCGCCTCGAGCTTGAACTCCACCGTGTGGTCGTCCGGAGCAGAGACCCCGCTCGGCGTCAGCAGCCCGGTGAAGACGGAGAGCGCGTTGGAAGCGTTCTTCGGGTCGCTCTGCTGCTTGAAGGAGTAGACGACGTCCTTGGACGTCATCGTCTGGCCGTTCGAGAACTTCACGTTCGGCCGCAACGTGAACGTCCACACCGAGCCGTCGCCGTTGGCCTTCCAGCTGGTGGCCAGCATGGGCTTGACGAGGAAGGTGGTCGGATCGTCGAAGACGAGGAACTCGCCGGTCTGACAGAGCATCGTCAGGCCGCCCTCGTCGGCGACGGTCAGCGGGTTGATGGCAGCTGCCGGCACCACGCCGGCGATCCGCAGGGTGCCTCCGGCCTTGGGTGCGCTACCGGCGGTCGAGCTGGAGCTGGAAGAAGACGAGCTGGAGTTGGCGCCGCCGCAGGCGGCCAGGATGCCCGACAGCACCGGGATCGAGATGCCCACGATGGAACCCCGGCGCAGGAACTCGCGGCGGCTGATGTGGCCGGTCAGAAACTCGTCGATCACGTGGTTCTCAAGCTCGCTGCGACCCGTCCGCAGCTGATCGAGCTTCTCTGAATTGCGATCCATGGTCACCTTTCTCTGGGGGGAGCGCTCGCCTGTTGGACGAGCGGACCGGTTCGCGGGTTGGGTTGGGGACGACCGCTGCCGCCGCGGCAGGCTGCGGCGACTCGCACGGCGGCGGGTCGGAAAGGTTTTTCATACTCCCTCCTGGTTGTCAAGGGAGCACGGCTGGGTAGCATTGGCGCGGTGGTAGCCATCGCGCTCACGGGAGACGACCTCTCCATCGACCAGTTCGAGGCCGTCGCCCGGGGGGCGGCGCGCGTCGAGCTCGCGGCGGAGGCGATCGAACGCATGCGGGCCGCCAACGAGGCGATCCCACGCGTGCTCGCCCGGGGTGACTCGGTGTACGGGCTGACCACCGGCGTCGGCGCCCACAAGAAGTACCACGTGGCGGATGCCGAGCGCGATGAGTTCAACCGCCTGCTGCTGCCAAGCCATCGGGTCGGCCAGGGCCCGGACGCGCCCGCCGACGTCGTCCGCGGCACCATGCTGAAGCTGGCAAACCAGTTCTGCAAGGGCACCTCTGGCGTCCGGCCGGCGCTCGCCGAGCGGCTGATCGAGGCGCTGAACGGCGGCCGCCTGCCGCGCGTGCGGATGCTGGGCACGGTCGGCGAGAGCGACCTGGCGCCGATGGCCGACCTCGCCCAGGAGGTGCTGGGCGACCTGCAGCCGACCGGCAAGGAGACGCTCTCGCTGATCAACACGAGCGCCTTTGCGACGGCACTGGCCGCGCTGGCGGTGATCGACTGCCGGCGCCTGGCCCTCGCCTTCGAGGCGGCCGCCTCCCTCGACCTGGAGGCGTTCTCGGCCAACCTGACCCCTCTGCACCCGCGCGCGGCCGAGGTGCGCCCGTTCCCCGGAGTCGTCGACGCCCGCGAGAACCTGGCCGGCCTCCTGGCAGGCAGCGGCCTCTGGCAGACGGGCGCGCGGAACCTGCAGGACCCGCTCACCTTCCGCTGCGCGGTAACCGTGGCCGGAGCGCTCCGGGATGCGCTCACACACGTCGAGCAGCTGCTCGCGGTGGAGCTGAACGCGTCCCAGGAGAACCCCATCTACGTCGCCGCCGAGGACCGTTTCGTGTCGGTCGCGAACACCGATCCAGCGGGCTCGTCGGCGGCGGTGGATTACCTGCGGATCGCGCTCGCACCGTCCGTGACGTCGGGATGCGAGCGGACGCAGAAGCTGCTCCAGAGCGTCTGGTCGGGCCTGCCGCTCGGCCTGATCGCCAAGGAGGGGATTCCCGACGACGGCCTGTCCGAGTTCGGCGTCGCCAGCGTCGCGATCGCCGGCGAGGCGCGGCTGCTCGCCCAGCCGGTGTCCTATGAGGTGGTCTCCTCGTCGATCGCCGAGGGGATCGAGGACCGGGTCACCTTCCTGCCGCTGTCGGGCAGGCGGCTGGCCGAGATGGTGTCGCTGGGCGAGCGGGTGTGCGCGATCGAGCTGGTCGTCGCCGCCCAGGCGCTCGACCTGCGCCGCCCCGACCCGATGGGCGACGGAACGGCGCGCCTGCACGCGATGGTGCGCGAGCTGGTGCCGTTCACCGGCACCGGCGAGGTGCCGCCGCAGGACCTGGAGCCGGTCTGCGAGCTCGTCCGCTCCGGCCGCGTGCGATGAGCGGGGTCGCCCGCACCGACGTGGTCGGGAGCCTGTTGCGGCCGCCCGAGCTCCTGGACGCACGCCGCCGCTGGGAGCACGGCGAGCTCGACGCCGCGGGGCTCAAGCAGGCCGAGGACCGGGCGGTCGACGGCGCGGTTGCCATGCAGGAGGAGGCCGGACTGGACGTGGTCACCGACGGCGAGATGCGCCGGCTCTCGTTCCAGAGCGGGCTCCCGGAGGCCGTGGACGGGTTCGGGGAGGTGCCGCTGGACGCCTACCTGTGGGGCGACTGGCACGGTGAGGCGGTCGGCGACCGCTCGACCGAGCGGCCGGCGGGCCTCGGCGTCAAGGAGCGCCTGGTCCGCCGCCGGCACATCGCCGCCGAGGACTTCACCTACCTGCGCGGGCGCACCAGCCGGATCGCCAAGGTAACCCTGACCAGCCCCAGCCTGTACGCCAACCTCTGGTCGCCTGACGTGTCGCGGGACGCCTATCCGACGCTGGACGAGTTCCTGGCCGACGTGGTCGCGCTGACCCGCGACGAGGTGACCGAGCTGGCGCGGCTCGGCGCAACCTACATCCAGCTCGACGCTCCCCACTATCCGCTGCTCATCGACCCGGCCACTCGGGCCTTCTACGAGAGCCGCGGCTGGTCAGTCGAGCGCTGGCTGGCGCACGGCATCGAGCTCGACAACGCCGTCATGGACGGCCATCCCGGTGTCACCTTCGGCTTCCATCTGTGCCGCGGCAACCAGGGCAGCCGGTGGCTGGTCGCGGGCGGCTACGAGCCGATCGCCGCCCAGGTCTTCCGGGGCGTGCACGCCGACCGGCTGCTCCTGGAGTACGACGACGACCGCTCGGGGTCGTTCCAGCCGCTGCGCGAGGTGCCCGACGACCGGGTCGTCGTGCTCGGCCTGGTCACCACCAAGAGTGGACGCCTCGAGGACGCCGGCGAGCTCGAGCGGCGGATCCGCGAGGCCGCCCGGGAGGTCGATCTCGAGCGGCTCGCGATCAGCCCGCAGTGCGGCTTCGCGACGTCGGTGGTCGGAAACGCCCTGACGCGGGAAGAGCAGGCGGCCAAGCTGCGGCTGCTTGCCGCCGTACGCGACCGGGTATGGGGGTGATCGTGACCCAACTTATGGCCGGACCGCGTCAGCTGGGTCACAATGCCACCTTCTCATGCCGACCGTGCTCGTCATCTGCCCCGGTCAGCGCGACCGGCTGAACCTCGCCGACGAACGGATCCTGGAGCGGTTCGACCTGCGGCTGTTCGGCCCTCCGGTGACGCCCAGGTTCGACGCTTCCAGTTTCGTCGACCAGGTGTCGGCCGAGCGGCCGGTCTGCCATGGCGCGTTCGGCTCGAACGACGCGACCGCGCATATCGCCCGCATCCTGGCCGAGCGTCTGCGCCTGCCCGGCAGCAGCCGCGAGGCGTTCATGCGCTGCCACGACAAGCTGGAGAGCCGCCGCCTTCAGGAGCAGGCCGTGCCAGAGGCGACGCCGCGGTTCGCCGAGGTCGACCCCGACCGCGACTACGGGCCGGGCGAGGCGCCGCTGCCGTTCCCCTTCTTCGTGAAACCGGTGGCCGCGCACCTGTCGCAGCTGGCGTATGCGGTGCACGACGAGCAGGAGCTGCGCCATGCGCTGGCAGAGGCCCGGGCGCAGCTGGATGCGATCACCGCGTTCGACCGCCGCCTGGAAGGTCGCTCGTTCCGGCGCATGATCGCCGAGGAGCTGCTGGAGGGGCGTCTGGTCACATTCGAGGGCTTCATGTGCCGGGGCCGGATGACGCCGATCGGAGTCACCGACGCGGTCATGCACCCGAACGCGATCAGCTTCCTGCGCTTCGAGTACCCGAGCGCCCTGCCCGACCGCGACCGAGACGCGATGGCGGGCGTGGCCGAGCGGCTGATGCCGGCGCTCGGCTTCGACGACGGCGTCTTCAACATCGAGTTCTTTGTCGCCGACCACGGCGCCGTTCGGATCGTCGAGGTGAACGCCCGCATGGCCTCCCAGTTCGCCCCGCTGGTGCGCGCCGTCCACGGCGTCTCCACGTACGAGCTGGCGCTCGAGCTGGCTGCCGGCGGCACGCCGGCCCTGCCGCCCGCGCAGCCCGGGATGGTCGCCGCCAGCTTCCTCGTCCGCAGCTACCAGGACGCGGTCGTGCGGACGGTGCCGGACGTCGAGGCGATCGCGCGACGCTTCCCGCACGCACACGTGGAGCTGCTCGTGCGTCCCGGTCAGCGCCTCTCGGACAACGACGACGACGTGGTCAGCCACCGGTTGGCGGTGGTCGCGCTGGCCGCCCCCGACCGGGAGTCCCTGCTGGAGCGGTTCCGGATCGTCGAGCAGACGCTCGAGTTCGGTCTCGATCCCGTTTCTGCCTGGACGCCGCGACGCCGCTGACTCAGCGCGGGACGCGGGCCAGCGCGCTTACGTCCTCGTCGCCGTGGCCGTCCTTGATCAGCCCGTCTTCCTGCTCGGCGACGAGCTGCGCCACCGCCAGCGCCAGCCCGTGCCGGGCCGCCTCGTCGAGCGCGATCCCCAGATCCTTGCGGTGCAGGCCGACCTTGAACCCGAGCGGATAGCTGTCCGCGATCATGTTGGCAGAGCGGTTGTCCAGCACCCATGACGCCGCGGCGCCCGCCGCGAGCGCCTGGACGAGCGCCTCCGCGGGCAGCCCGGCCGCCCGGGCGAGTGCGATCCCCTCGCCGACGCTGGCGTAGGTGCCGGCGATCATCACCTGGTTCACCGCCTTGGCGACCTGCCCGGCGCCGGGCGGGCCGAGATGCGTGACCCGGCCCGAGAACGCGTCCAGGATCGGACGCGCCCGCTCGACGTCGGCCTCGGCGCCGCCGGCGAACACCGTCAGGGTCCCCCGCTCCGCGCCCTCCGAGCCGCCGGAGACGGGGGCGTCGACGAACCCGATCCCGCGCTCGGCCAGCCGTGCCGCCACCGCGGCGGTCTCCGCCGGCGACACCGTCGAGCAGTCGAGGACCAGCCCGCCCCGTGCAAGACCGGCGGCGACGCCATCCTCGCCCTCCACCACGGACAGCAGGTCAGGCGTGTCGGAGACGCAGGTCAGCACCGCCTCGGCAGCCGCCGCCGCCTCCCTGGGCGAGGCAGCGCGGGCGGCGCCCAGCTCGGCCAGCGGCAGCTCCCGCCCGCGCGTCCGGTTGTGCACCGTGACCTCGTGACCCGCCTCCAGCAGGTGGCGCGCCATCGGCGCCCCCATCGTCCCCAGGCCGACGACCGCGACCCGCATCAGACCGTCCGCTCGATGCGCGCCCGTACCGTTCTGCGGCCAAAGGGCGCCGGCTCGACGCGGATGGCCGTAGCCCGCACGTGCAGCGCAGCCCCGTCGGGGAGCGGCGCGGTGACCGTGAAGACGTCGTTCTCGGAGATCTCGAAGTCGCAGCTGAAGCGAAGGCCGCTGGCCGAGATGTCCTCGACGGTCACCGGGTACTCGTTCCGGGCCAGCACCCGCCGGGCGTCGATGACCCGCAGCTTGCCATCGGCGTGCACCGCCGTCCGCTCGGCCCGCACCCCCTCGCCGAGCGGCTCGATCGAGCGCAGCCAGAGCGCCACCCGCGCCAGCTCGTCGGAGTGGTACTCGGCCGAGCCGAAGCCGAACGTGCCTTCCCAGGTGTGGTCCTCGACCGAGAAGCGGAGCACCAGCGACTCGATCCCGCCCACCTTCATCCGCGGCGCCAGCACCACCAACTGGTCGCCGTCCAGGTTCTCGACGCCGACCGTGAACTGCTCGCCGTCCTGGGTGATCGCGATCACCCCCCGCCGTCCGGTCAGCGCCGCCAGCGCGGCGCGCCCCTCCGAGTCGACCACTACTCGGCCTCCATGAACGGGTAGCGGTAGTCGGTCGGCGGGACGAACGTCTCCTTGATCGTGCGCGGGCTGACCCACCGGATCAGGTTCCACATCGAGCCCGCCTTGTCGTTGGTGCCAGAGGCGCGGGCGCCGCCGAACGGCTGCTGGCCGACCACAGCGCCGGTCGGCTTGTCGTTGACGTAGAAATTGCCGGCCGCCTGGCGCAGGCGCGAGGCAACACGCTCGATGGCCGCCCGGTCGGTGGCGAAGACGGCTCCGGTGAGCGCGTACGGCGAGGTCGAGTCGACCAGGTCGAGGGCGTCGTCCAGCCGTTTCTCGTCGTAGACGTAGGCGGTGACGACCGGGCCGAAAAGCTCGCGGCGCATCAGATCGAATCCCGGGTCACGCGTTTCGATCACCGTCGGCGAGACGAACCAGCCGCGGCTGTCGTCGGCCTCGCCGCCGACCACCACCTCGGCGTCGCCGCTCTCCGCGGCCAACTCGAGCGCCTCCTTCTGGGTGGTGAAGGCGGCGTTGTCGATGACCGCGCCCATGAAGTTCCGGAAGTCGCGGACGTCACCCATGCGGATGTCCGACACCTGCTCGGCCAGTGCGGCGCGAAGCGCCGGCCACAGGTTGGACGGTGCGTAGACCCGCGATGCGGCCGAGCACTTCTGGCCCTGATACTCGAATCCGCCCCGGACGACCGCGGTCGCCACCGCCGCCGGATCGGCCGACGGGTCGGCGAAGATGAAGTCCTTGCCGCCGGTCTCGCCGACCAGGCGCGGGTAGCCGTGGTAGCGGTCGATGTTCTCCCCCACCGTCCGCCACATCCCCTGGAAGACCGCCGTCGAGCCGGTGAAGTGGATGCCGGCGAGCTCCGGGTGGCGGATCGCCGGGTCGCCGATCTCACGTCCCGAGCCGAGCACCATGTTGATGACGCCCGGTGGCAGCCCGGCCTCGGCGAGCAGCTTCATCAGGTAGTGGGCGGCGTAGACCGCCGTGGACGCCGGCTTGAAGACGACCGTGTTTCCCATCAGCGCCGGCGCCGTCGGCAGATTGCCGGCGATGGCCGTGAAGTTGAAGGGCGAGACGGCAAATACGAAGCCCTCCAGCGGGCGGTACTCGATCCGGTTCCAGACGCCGGGCGAGGAGATCGGCTGCTCGCTCATCAGCCGGTGCATGTAGGTGGTGTTGAAGCGCCAGAAGTCGGCCAGCTCGCAGGCGGAGTCGATCTCGGCCTGGAAGGCCGTCTTCGACTGGCCGAGCATCGTCGCCGCGTTCATCGTGTCGCGCCACGGGCCGGCGAGCAGCTCGGCGGCGCGCAGAAAGACCGCCGCCCGCGCCTCCCAGGACATCCGCGACCACTCCTCGCGCGCCGCCGCGGCCGCCTCGATGGCCGCCGTCACCTCGTCTTCGCCGCCCCGGTGGAACGTCCCCAGGACGTGGTCGTGGTCGTGCGGCATGACCGACTGGGCGGTGCGCCCGGTGCGCACCTCGCGGCCGCCGATGACCATCGGGATCTCGATCTGCTCGCCCGCCATCTCGTCCAGGCGGGCCTTCAGGGACGCTCGTTCGGGCGTCCCCGGCGCGTAGCTCCGTACCGGCTCGTTGGCCGGCACCGGGAGCGTGTAGATGCCAGTGCTCATGTCCGCCAAGCCTACCCGGTTGGGTCACATTACCGACACGTGAATAAAAGGGGTCAGACCCCTTTATTCACCGGACCGCATAAAGGGGTCTGACCCCCTATATGCATCAGACGCCGGAGGGCGCCGTGTCCGGGAGCAGCAACAGGTCGCGGATCGAGACGATGCCGACCAGCGAGCCGCCGTCGACGATCGGGACGTGCCGGAAGCCGCCGTGGATCATCATCATCGCCGCCTCGCCGTGCGTGGCCGACGGGTCGACGGTCACTGGGTCGCGGGTCATCCACTGGCCGACGGTGCCCTCGATCGTCCCCTGGCCGACCGCCCGCAGCACGTCGCGCTCGGTCATGATCCCGATCAGGCGGCCCTCCTCGATGACCAGGACCGCCCCCACGCGGCGCTCGGCCATCCGGTGGGCTGCATCGACGAGCGTGTCCGCCTCGGCGGCGGTCAGCAGGTCGCTGCTCATGCACGACTCGACGGTCTCGTGGCGGTGACGGCGGAACCTGTGGCGCACGGGACGAGTCTACCGATCCGGCGAACCGACCGGGCGGCGGGATCTACCATCCATGCCGTGCCCGCCCAGACCTATACAGGCAAGCCGTGCGTCTGCCAGCACCGGCTCGAGTATTGCGACCAGCGCTGCGTGGCCGACATGCTGGACACCACCTTCTACATGGCCTGCCTGAAGCTGACCGGGCGGCGCTGTCTGGTCGTCGGCGGCGGCTCGGTCGGCCTGGAGAAGGCCGAGGGGCTGCTCGCCTGCGACGCCCGGGTGCACGTGATCGCCCCGCATGCCTGCCTGGAAATCCGGGAGCTGGCGGCGGAGGGGACGCTCGAGTGGTCGCGGCGGACGTTCGCCCCGGGCGACCTCGAGGGCCACTTCCTGGCCATCGCCGCCACCTCGGACACGGATGTCAACATCGCGGTCTTCGACGAGGCCGAGCGGCGCTCGATGCTCTGCAACGTGGTCGACGTGCCGCCGCTCTGCTCGTTCATCCTGCCGGCGATCGTCCGCAGCGGGCCGATCGCGGTCGCCATCTCGACCGCCGGGGCGAGCCCGGCCCTGGCCAAGCGCATGAAGCGGGAGATCGCAGAGCTCTTCGGCGACGAGTACGCCGAGCTGGCGATGCTCTTGAACGACGCCCGCGGCTGGGCCAAGGCGACCCTTCCCACCTACGACCAGCGCAAGCGCTTCTTCGAAGGCATCGTCAACGGCGACCCGGACCCCGTCGCCCTCCTGCGCGCCGGCGATCGCGCCGGCGTGCAGGCGCTGCTCGACTCGCGCCGGGCGGCCGCCGAGGCGGCGCTCGCTACTTGAACCGGTAGGTGATGCGGCCGCGGGTCAGGTCGTAGGGCGAGAGCTCGACCTTGACCCGGTCACCCGGCAGGATCCGGATGTAGTACCGGCGCATCTTCCCCGAGATGTGCCCGAGCACCTCATGACCGTTGTCGAGCTTGACGCGAAACATCGTATTCGGGAGGGCCTCGGTGACCTCGCCCTCGACCTCGATCGTCTCTTCCTTGGCCACGCGCGAAGGCTACCCCACGACGTTGACGTTGGTCGCCTCGAGACCCTTGCGCCCCTCCTGGGCCTCGAACTCGACCTTCTGCCCCTCCTCGAGGTTGCGAAAGCCGCTACCCGAGATGTTCGAGAAGTGGACGAAGAGGTCGTCCCCGCCGCCGTCGGGCTGGATGAATCCGAACCCCTTCGCCTGCGAGAACCATTTGACGGTGCCAGTGGCCATGAAGCGCTCCCTGGTCGAGGTTTCGAACGACGCAGGCAACGCAGCTGACGATCCCACACGCACGTTCACAAGCCCCACAAGCGGACTCGCGCGGCGAACTGTAGCCGAATTGGGGCGGCGCCCAGCGGCCGCCGCCGCGTTAGGCGCTTGCCTCGGCGACCGCGCTGTCGTCGGTCTCCGGGAGCACCTCCGCGGCCTCGCCGGAGGCTCGTCGCCCCCGCTTGCCGCGGCCCCGCCGGCGCCGCTCCCGGCGTTCCGCCGAGGCGCCCACCGGCTCGCCGCGGGCGATCTTGCGCACCGCCCCCGGCCGCGAGTCGCGGACCAGCTCGCCGTCCGCGCCGCGCAGCTCGAACTCCACCCGGACGCGGCCGCGAACGCCGGCGCTCTTGAGCTGCGCGAGCACCCGCCGGGCGGCGTCGTCGGCCAGCACCTCGGCCTCGGCGGGCTCAAGCGGCATCACCAGCCCGGCGCCGTCAACCCGCACTGCCGCCGAGCGGTCGCCGCGCTCCGGTTCGTTCAGGAGCTTGGCCACGGAGACCTGCAGGGGCGCGACCTCAGCAGCCGCAGCGCGGACATCGACGGCGCTTGCGTGGACGCCCTCGTGGCCGGCCAGCTTCCAGGCCACCGGGGTGTCGCCGAGCCGCTCGGTGACCGCCGCATCGGCGTCGTCGCGCAGACGAACCGCGACCTCAGGCGAGATCTCGACCTCGATCCCCTGCTCGCCCTTGATGACCGGCACCGCCGGCGGCGTCGACCCGACGACCGCGCCGTTGAAGGACACGGTCTGGGCGCGTTCACCCTCCGCCTTGCGCTTGGCTCGTTTGCTGGCCTTGGTACGCGGCATCGGCGCCGGGATGTTCGAGCCGAGGGCGGCCGCCAGGCGCACCGGTTCGGCCGAGAGCTCACGCCGCGCGACCTCGATGATCCGCTCGGCGGTGGAGCCGCGGCGAGGCGAGGCGACCGCGAGGATGGCGGCGCCCGCCTCCAGCGGCGCGTGGCGGGCGACCGCGGCCAGGCGTACCGCCGCCTCGGCATGGGCGGTCTCGGAACCGGCCCCGGCCAGCGCGCCGAGCAAGCTGCGGCCGTCCTGGACATGCGCGCCGGCATAGCGGTACTGGTGGTCGCGGGCGGCCCGGGCAAGCTGCCACGTCCATGCGGCGATCCGGTCGCTGGGGGCATCGATGCGGCTGTCGCCCATCGCCAGCAGGAGCACCCGCGCGCCTTGCCCGCGGTCCTGCTGCCAGGGCGGCGCAGCGTCGACCAGCCGGCAGGCCATGGCGAATGTGGTCTGGCTCGGGCGCTGCGCCGCCAGGTCGCCGAGCGCGGTCAGGCGCAGCCGCCGGTGGCGGTTCTCGGCGGCGCAGGTGAACAGGAAGAGCTCGCGCGCCTCCGGCTGGAGCGCGGTGATCCGCTCCGCCAGCTGGTGCACGTCCGAGGGGGTGACGGCACGGGCCGCGACAACCGCCCAGGCCCGCTGCTCGTCGAGCGCCAACTTGGACGCGTCGACAAGCTTCCAGCCGTTTGCGATGACCGCGATCCGGCGCTCCGGATTGTCCGACACGGGCACCATCCAGGAGGCTTCCTTGACGATCGCCCGGGACGGCCGGCGCCGCCTGCGCCGGCGCGGTGGGGGCGGCGTGACCAGCCCGCCCGGCCGGTAGGCGTCGACATCGAGCAGCGAGTGGAGGGTGACCGTGCGCTCCGTGTGCGGGGCGCCGGCCTCGGCGAAATCGACGACGATGCCCGACTCCTTGCGCCGGTGCAGGCGCATGATCCGGCCGACGCGCTGCTGGTAGACGCGGCGGCTGGCGGTCGGCGCCAGGTGCATGCAGACGGTCGCCCGGGGGGCGTTCCAGCCCTCGGCCAGGATCTGTGCGTTGACCAGGACGTTGATGTCGCCGCGCTCGTAGGCGGCCAGCGTCTCGGCCAGCTCGCGCGGCGGGGTGCGGCCGGACACGGCGGCGGCCGCCAGGCCGATCGCCCGCATCGCCGCTGCGACCCGCTCGGCGTGATCGACGCCGGCGGCATAGACGATCCCCGGGGTGTCGCCGAATCTGCTCTGGTAGAGGTCGGCCGCGGCCAGGTTGAGCGGGTCGAGGTCGAGGGCGGATGCCAGCTGGCCCTGGTCGTAGTCGCCGCCGACGATCTCGACGTTGCGCAGCGAGGCGATTGGCTTCACGCGCACGCAGCGCAGCGGCGCGACCACCCCGCGGCGCACCGCCTCGGCCAGCGGGAAGTCGGCAACCTCGGCCGGGAAGACGTCGCCGACGTGCTTTTGCAGCAGCTGGTCGGTCGCCGTCATGCCGATGTACACCGGCTCGCAGAAGGCCCGGATGGCGGCCGCGGTCTTCTCGCCCAGCGCCGTGTGCGCCTCGTCGCAGACGACCACGCCATAGACATCGTCGCGCAGCTCCCCATGGTGCTTGATGAACCACGAGTAGGTGCCGATCGTGAGCGGCGGCACGTCGGGAACGCGTTCGCCGCGGCGGAGCGGGCCGTGCAGCCGGGCGCCGTAGCCCTCGGTGGTCAGGTCGCGCGTGAATTGGTCGACGAGCAGGCGGCGGTGGGTGAGGATGAGGACGCCGGTTGTCCGCGCCGCCTCCACGAAGCCGCCGGCGGCGATCGTCTTTCCGGATGCCGTGGGATGCTTGAACCGGTAGCGGCGGACGGCGCCGGGGTCGGGAGCCTCGGCGTCGTCGCCATTTGCCTCCTCGTCCTCCTCGACGCTGACGACGGCAACCGCCGGGTCGTGGTAGTCGGCCGCCGGCGCGGCGTCGTCGGGCAGCGGCTCCTCGTCCTCGTCGTCCTCGTCCTCGTCGTCCTCGTCGTCCTCGTCGAGCTCCTCGTCGTCGAGCTCCTCGGGGTCGTCGGCCTCGACATCCTCGTCGTCGCCCTCGGCGTCGGGCGCGTCCTGGGAGTCGGCGGGCGCGGTGTCCTCGTCCTCGTCGTCGTCCTCGTCCTCGACGATCTCCTCGGGTCGCAGCAGGTCGCCGATCAGTGCGGCCAGCTGGCCGGCCAGCGCGTCCACCTGGTGGCGGCGCAGCGTGGTCCCGGACGCCAGCTTCGGCTGCGGCTCGGAGAGCACCCGCTCGAGCCCGAGGACGAGCGCGTAGTCCCGTCGCCAGCGGAAGCTCGGCGCGACCTCGCCGCGATCCATCTCGGCCAGGGCAGCGTCGAGCGCCGCGCGGCGCACCGTTCCCGGTGCCAGGGCCACTGCGGGGTCTTCGCCATCGTGAAGAAGCGGCTCCCCGCACCAGAGCTCCGCTGTACGGGCAACCGCTCCAAGGTCGGCCTCGAAGCGTTGTGTCATCAGTGTGGCGACCGCCAGGTATTCGGGCGCCGAAGCTCGGCGACAACGGCGGTCAGTTCTGAGTGTACTGCAAATCTCGGCCGAGGTCGCCAGGCAGAAGCGCTCCAATGACGATCTGGCGCAGGGGATCGTGCAACTCGGGAGCGGCCGCGAGCACCCCGCCGTCACCGGAGGCGTCGATGGCCGGGAGCGGCGACACGCGCCCGCCGGCCTCGGCCACCATGAGCTTGCCGGCAACCGAGTCCCAGTGCTTGAGCGGCCCCTCGTAGAACCCGTCCAGGCGTCCGCAGGCCACCCAGCAGAGGTCGAGCGCCGCCGACCCGGCGCGGCGGATGTCGCGCACCGCGGGGAGGATCGCGGCCAGCGCCCGGGCCTGCACCGCCCGCGCCTCGGCGGAGTACGAGAAGCCGGTGCCGACCAGCGCCCGGTCCGGCCGGTCGGCGCCAGAGACGGCGATCGGCCGCCCGTTCAGCCTCGCGCCGCCGTCGCGAACGGCGACGAACGTCTCGTCGCGGCCCGGGTCGAACACCACCCCGGCCGCGGTCCCCGCAGCGTCCTCGACGGCCACCACCACCGACCAGGAGGGAAAGCCGTACAGGAAGTTGGTGGTGCCGTCCAGCGGGTCGAGCACCCAGCGCAGGCCGGAGCTGCCCGGCGACTCGCCCGTCTCCTCGCCGAGCACCGCGTCGTCCGGCCGCTCGGCCGCCAGCCGTGCCACGAGCAGCGCTTCCGAGTCACGATCGGCGTCCGACACGAAATCGGTCGGGCTGGACTTGGTGCCGACGCCGCCGACCGGCCCGCGGGCGCGCTCGAGCAGGAGCGCGCCCGCCTCGTGCGCCATCTCCTGCGCGAGCTCGACGACTCCCGGGGGAAGCATCCCGGCAGTGTATGGGGCCGATCCGCGGCCGGGTGAATGTCCGGAAGCAGCGCGGAGAAATTCCTGCAAAAGGCTGGAATTCTTGCGAATCCTCGCGCATCCTGTCGGTGTGGGACGTTTTTTCGACAGGTACCTCGCCCGGCGCCGCGACCGGCGATTGGCCCGCGTCCTCGAGCAGCGCGCCCGGGGCGCCCTCGACCAGCGCGCGGCGGCGGCCGCGCGGATGACCGAGGACCTGCGCCGGCCCTCCTGACCCGCGGGTAGTTTGCGGCGGATGAGCCGCTTCGTCTGCCGCCGCATCTCGGACACCCTGTATGGGGGCTCGATGCCCTATGCGGCGGCGCACGTCGAGCAGCTCGCAGGTGCCGGGGTGACCGACGTCGTCAACCTCTGCGAGGATCGGGAGTACTGGGACGGCGAGCGAGCCGCCGTCAGCGCGGCCTACACCGCGGCCGCCATCACCGAGCACCGGCTGGCGGTCACCGATGGGTCGACGGTGCCCGACGCGGTGTTCGATCAAGCGGTCGAGATCGCCGGCCAGGGGACGACGTTCGTGCACTGCCGGGGCGGCCGCGAACGGTCGGCCACGGTGTGCGCGGCGATCCTCTCCAGGCAACGCGGGACCGACGTCTTCGAGGCGCTTCGGATCGCCCGCGAGGCCAATCCGGTGTTCCAGCCGCTGGAGTGGCAAATGGCCGCGCTGGTGGCCTGGGCAGCCTCGGATGCGCAGGGTCTTCCATCCTTCCAGTAATTGGGCTACACTCGCCACGAGAAGTGTCTCCCGCCGCGGCCTGGCCGCGGATCGGTCGACCCGCCGACGGAGGCACGGCGGTCCGGCGGCCCACCGGACAGCCAAGACGAGACCGCTCCTTGCGAGCGGTCTCGTCGCGTTTTCGGGGTTGAAAACGACCGAGTTTGCCCTCAAGTTCGAGCCGCTTCCGGGCGATGTAACCGGGAAAGAGCGATGACCCCCTCGCACTTCTCACACCAACTCGCCCTCGTGCGCGACCGGATGGCGGCGGCCATGACGGCCGCCGCGTCGCTGGTCGTGTTCGCGGTCGCGATGGTCGCTTGCCGCGTGGAGCTGGCGGTGGTCCAGCCGCGGCTGGCGATCGTCACCGCGGCCCTGGCCCTGTTCGGCGCCGCGATTGCCGTCGCGGTTCGGCGGCTGCTCGGCAACTGCCGAAACCGCGTCTACGACGACATCCTGCTCTGTGGCTTCCGTCATGTCGAGGGCGAGGCCGTCGCCCGGCGTGCAGACTGGCTGGTCTCGGCCCGGCGACGGGCGCAGATGGCGCGGTCGTTCGAGCGCCTGATCCAGGACGCCCGGACGCGGCGGATCACGCCGGTGCCGCTGCAGCGGGATGCCATCCACGCGCTGACGCCGGAGCTGACCTCGCTGGTGCGGCTGCTGCGCTCGCAGGCCGAGGCCGTCCGGCCGGCCGGCATGGTGCTCGTGCACCGGCTGCTCGGCGACGGCGCCGACAGCCCGATCTACCGGCCCGATGCGACCGTCCGCGAGCTGGCGGCGGCACTCAGCCGGATCCTCCGCGAGCTGCACGTGGCGCCGGTGACCGATCTCGCCTCGTGGCGGCCGATCGAGGCGCACTCGCTGGCCGCCTGACGATCATCCGCCGAGCTCGAGCAGCCGCTCGACACCGCGGCGCTCGAGGCCGCGAGCGATCACGAGCCGCTGGATCTCAGAGGTGCCCTCCCAGATGCGGTCGACCCGCACCTCGCGCCACAGCCGCTCGGCCGGATTCTCGCGCATGTAGCCGCGGCCGCCGAAGATCTGCACCACCCGGTCGGCCACCCGGCCGGCGGTCTCGGACGCGACCAGCTTCGCCATCGACGCCTTGTGGTGGACGAGCTTGCGGTCGGCGCCGTTGTCGTAGAGCCAGCCGACGTAGTACGTGAGCAGGCGCGCGGCGGTCGTCTCGGCGGCGCAGTCGGCGAGCGCGAACGAGACCGCCTGGTGGTCGAAGATCCGCCCGCCCGATTGCTCGCGTTCAAGTGCCCAGGCTGTGCCCAGCTCGATCAGCCGGTTGCAGGCGCCGACGCAGCGGGCAGCGATGTGTACGCGCTCCTCGATGAACCACTCGCCTGTCAGCTCGAACCCGCGCCCCAGCTCGCCCAGCACGTTGGCGGCGGGCACCGGCGTTTCGGTGAACGTGTACTCGGGATGCCGGTAGACGAAGGAGTGGGTGAAGTCGGGGTCGGCAGTCATCTCGATGCCCGGCAGGTCCTTGTCGACCAGGAAGAGCGCCGGCTGGCGATCATGGCCGTCGACGGCCCAGGCGAGCAGGACGAAGAAGTCGGCGGCGTCGCCAACAGTGACAAACCACTTGTTGCCTGAGAGCAGGTAGCGGTCGCCGTCGCGCACCGCCTCGGCGCGGATCGCCCGTGGATCCGAGCCGGCGTCGGCCTCGGTGATCGCGTACGCCTCCCGGCGGTCGCCGCGGACGGCCGGGAGCAGGTAGCGCTCCCGCTGCTCGGCATTGCAGTGGGTGAGCACGTTGGCGGTGTTCCAGACCATGTCCCACATGCAGTTGGTGACGCGGCCGAGCTGCTCGTGCATGACGATCTGCGCCGTCAGCCCGAGCCCCTGGCCCCCGTACTCGGTCGGGATGTTGGCTGCGTTCAGGCGGGCCGCCAACACCTCCCGGTGGACGCCTGTGCGGGCCGCGTCGGAGAGGTTGCCGAACGTCCGCTCGGCCTCGTCCTCGAGCGGGATCAGCACCTCGTCGGCGAATCGCCGGGTGCGATCGCGAAGCTCGATCAGGTCGGGGCTGAGGGTGAAGTCCACAGGGCGCTCCTTAGGCGGTCGGACGAAGGGCGGAACAGTCGGCGGCGAAGATCAGCGCCGCTTCCAGGTCGCGCTCGGATACATCGCGCAGCACCGGGTGGTCGCGCACAATCTCCACCTCAGGTAGAGGTTGACTGATGCCCAGCGCGGCTGCGCCGCGGCGGCTGCCGGCGTCCAGCAGGTAGCCGGTCGGCCCGTCGTCGCCGGGCGGCACCAGGACGTTCCTCCGCTCGCTGCTGCGGCGGGCGATCGCCTCCATCTCACGCAGCTCGAGCACCGGGTCGATGACGGTGTTCGAGTCGGAGCCGATGCAGAGCGGTATCCCCCGCTCGAACATGCGCAGCGCCGGCAGGTAGCCGTCGCCGAGATTGGCCTCGGTGGTCGGGCAGGCACAGACGGTCGCTCCCGCCTCGGCGACCAGGTCGAGCTCATGGTCGCTGACGTGGGTGACGTGGACGAGCGTCGTCCGCGGTCCCAGCAGGCCGACGTCGGCCAGCAGCTCGACCGGGGCCATGCCGTGTTCGGCGAAACACTCCTCGAGCTCCCGCCGCTGCTCGTTCGCGTGGATGTGCAGGACCAGACCGCTCGCCTCGGCGAAGCGCGCGATCTCCTCCAGCCACGGCCGCGAGACTGCCCGCACGCTGTGCGGCGCCAGGCCGACCGGGCAGCGGCCGGCGATCTCCTCGACCCGGGACAGGTAGGCCGCGACCGACGGGTCACAGAAGCGGCGCTGGCCTTCGCTCGCCGGCCGCCCCGCCCCGGCCCGCTCATAGGCGGTCATCAGCAGCACCAGCTCGATGCCGGCATCGGCCGCGGCGGCGACGACCGCATCCGCCATCGCGTTCGGCGGGTCATAGGGCGTCCCGTCGAGCCGGTGATGGGGATAGTGGAACTCGCCGACCGCGACGTACCCGGCGGCCACCATCTCGCGGTAGGCGGCCAGGCAGACCGCGTGGATCGAGTCCGGATCGAGCGCCGCGGCGGCCGCGTACATCGCCTCCCGCCAGCTCCAGAAGTTGTCCTCGGGGTTGTCCGGGCTGACGCGCTCGACGGCCCCCCGCAGTCGCCGCTGAAAGGCATGGCTATGGGCATTTACGAATCCCGGCAGGCGGTGCGCTGGTCGGCTCACGCGGCGTATCCTCCCACGGCCATGGCCGACACCTCGCCGGTACGACTGCAACGCTGGTTCGACGAGCTGGCCGCGATCGGGCACACCGACTCGGGCTGGAACCGGGTCGCCTGGACGCCGTTGGAGGCAGAGGCCCGGGCCTGGTTCACGGAGGTCGCCGAGGGCCTGGGGCTGCGTGTGCAGCGGGACGGCGCGGGCACGCTCTGGGCCGTCACCCAGGACGCCGACGAGGGTCCCTGGGTGTGCGTGGGATCGCATCTCGACACCCAGCCGGACGGCGGCGCCTACGACGGCGCGCTGGGCATCGTCTGCGGGCTCGAGGCCGCGGCAGCGGTGATCGAGTCAGGCGTGCCGCGCCGCCATCCGCTGGCAGTGGTCGCATTCGTCGACGAGGAAGGCGCCCGCTTCCGCGTCCCCTGCTTCGCCAGCCTGGCCATCACCGGCCGCCTGGACGTCGACCGGGTGCTGGAGGCGATGGGCGACGCGCCGGCGATCTACGACGTGACGCGAGAGTCGCTCCTGGCGGCGCCGCAGCAGCTCTCTCGCGTGCGCTCGTTCATGGAGGTCCACGTCGAGCAGGGGCGGGCACTGATCGACCGCAGCCAGGTCCTGGGCATCGCCACGGTGCTGGCACCGCGCCAGCGCTGGCGGGTCGAGTTCAGCGGCGAAGCTAACCACGCCGGGACGACTGCGATGGCCGGCCGCCGGGACGCGCTGGTGGCAGCCGCCAGGTTCGTGCTGGCGGCGCAGCGGGAGGCGTCCGCGCGCCAGGGGGCGGTGGCGACGGTCGGCCGCATCGAGGTGCGCCCGGGATCGACCAACTCGATCCCCGGCTGGGCCGGCCTGTCGCTGGATGCCCGGGCACTGGACGCTGCGACGCTGGACGGGTTGGTCGACACGCTGCGCTCGGAAGCCCGCGATGCGGACTTCACCCGGGAGACGCGAAACGAGGGGGCGGCGTTCGACGGCGATCTGCGCGCGCTGCTGCATGGCGCCGCCGACCGCCGCGGCATCGCCGCCGGCGATCTCCCCTCCTACGCCGGCCACGATGCCGGCATCCTGGCTCCCCACGTGCCGGCGGCGATGGTCTTCGTGCGCAATCCGACCGGCCACTCGCACAACCCGCAGGAGTACGCCGCACCGGAGGACTGCGCCGCCGCCGCCCAGGTGCTGGCGGACGCCCTGGAGGCGGAGCTTCAGCGCACCTAGACGGTTGATCGCCTGTGGATGACCTGTGGGCAACGCTGCCGCCGGTGTGGACAACTTCACCAGATGGACAACTTCTTGCCGCACGCAGCGGACTTTCAACTCCCAGAACGCGTCGCACGCCTTGACGCAAGCCTGTGGAAAGGGGCAGGCTTGCCCGACCCACACCCCCTGACCTCGGCGCCGGATCCTTCGCATTCCGTCCTCTTGGATCCGGCGTCGAGGCTTGTTCGGGGGCGTCTGCGGGGGGCGTCAGGCCAGAAGCTTTCGCAGGCGCGGCCGCTCGGGGTGCTCGTCCGCCTCGACCAGCGCCCGACGCACCTCTTCGAGATCGACCAGCGACAGACCGTCGCGCTCCTCGTGCAGCGCCGTCACCCGCTCGACGGTGTCCAGCACCTCGCGGCTCGGCTCGACGAACAGGCAGTCGACGAGCGAGTGGTCGGGCAGGTCGCCCGGCAGCACCGCCTCCACCCACAACTCGGCCTCGAGCAGGATGCCGTGCAGCCGCGTCCGCACCCAGATGTTGTCTCCGGGACGTAGCGCGCGCCAGGTCGAGAGCACCAGCCCGTCCCGGGAGAGGGCGACGGCGACGCTGTCGAAGACGGTGCCGTCGATCACGCTCTGGCACCACATCGCCCGCACCGACGAGAGGCCGCGCACCGGCAGCCGCGGGGCGCGATGCCGCGGGCGCCACGGAGTGCAGGTGACGAACAGCGCCTCGAGCTGGATGCGGGCGGTCGTCGGCGTGTCGAAGACCGCCCGGTCGACCACGAACTCGACCCGGCAGCTCCAGTCGTCGACGACGACCTCGCCGACCAGCATCATTCCGCCGACGACGCCGTAGCGGTCGGCCGTCCCGTACAGGCTGAGACCGTACGAGCGCGAGATCGTGACCGCGAGCTGGCCGCCGCTGTCACGCGCGAATTGCACCTCGCCCGCCTGCGCGAACCGTTCCACGGCCCGCTCGAGCGACGGCTGAATCTGCCCCATCGGACCCCCCCGGATGGCTCGAACACTCCCGTTCTCAAGATGGACGACCGGGCTTCTGCCGGCGACCCCCGGTGGAGGGATCAGCTCGCCGGGTGTGTCAGTCGCCGGCCGGATTGGCGACGTCGTCGGCGCCGCCCTGGCGGAGCGGCGCCGCGAACCGCTGGAGCAGGAGCGCCGCCACCAGCAGCACGGAGCCGGTGACGATGAACGAGACGGCGCGGGCCATCGCGGTCAGGAACGCCAGGTCGTACAGGAAGAGCTTGGCCAGGGCGGCGAAGAGCAGCGCGATCCCGCCGATCCGAAGCAGCCGGCGGCGGCCGCGGATGGACGCGACCACCAGCGCCAGCCCGACCAGCACCCAGGACGTCGACACCAGCACCTGTCCCTGCTGGAAGGCGTCGTGGACCGACTGCTGACTGGGATGGGCGACCCGGAGCTGGGTGGCGCCGAGGAGCGCGGCGGCCAGCGTCCACAGGCCCGCCGCGCCGAACAGGCAGGCGCCGGCCTTGGCAACAGGCACCCCGCCCACCGTCCACGGATTCGCGCCTCCGCCGGCCGCCGCGGCCCAGCTGGCGGCCCCGATCGCGCCGGTCACGGCGAGCGCCGCCGCCAGCCCCGAGGCGGGGGTGTGGTTGGCCATGAAGAGCATCGTCGGGGTCTCATAGGCGGCGGCCACGAGTGCCGCCAGCGCGACCGCGCTGCCCGCAGCGAGCTCCTGGAAGGGGCGGCGCACGGCGCGGGCTGCGAGCGGCGCCGGCCAGACGATCGCGATCGCGGAGGCGAGCGCCGAGAGGCCGGCCCAGGCCACCACAACCCACTGCCCCGGCAGTACCATCGCCGCCAGCTGGGTCGCCAGCGCAAACGCCGCCCAGACCGCGTACGAGCGCTCGCGCCGGTTGCGGAACGCGGATGCGACGACCAGCGACACCGGGACGGCGACGGCGACCGTCCCCCAGCCGTCGCTGCGGCCGTGGGTGGTGAACGCGAGCAGCGTCTGGTCGATCACCGCCAGCGCGGCCAGCGCGCCGGCCAGATAGCCAACCGCGATCACCAGCAGTGGCTGTTCGCCGAGCGTGCGGCGAACGCGCGGAACGTGGACGAGCGCCGCCACGGCCGCCGCCACCGCCAGGCCGGCCCAGATCGTCTGGTGGGCCGAGAAGACGTCCGCCAGCAGGTACGCGAAGACGGCGAACGGCGCCACAAGGACGAACTCGATGTACGGGCGCCGCGGCGCGCGCAGCGACCAGGTCGCGACACCGCCGGCCGCGACCAGGGCGACCAGCCCCGGCACCCCCAGGCGGGCGCCCGGATGGTCGGGGAAGATGTCCGAGAAGGCAGCCGCCGCGGCCAGCGACTCGGCCACGCCGATGGCCCAGTAGGCGACGGCGATGACGATCTCGGCCTCGTCCCGCAGCCAGCCCATGGCAAGCCGGGTGCGCCGGTGCACGAGAAGCAGCGCCGCCAGCCCGGCATACGCCACGACCGCCCACTCGGGCGGCAGCGCCCAGGCCGGGATGTACCCGATTGCCGCCGCCGGAATCAGCCAGACGGCGACCCGCTCGGGACGCCCGATGTGGCGCACGCCGTAACAGACGGCGATGCCGGCGACGGCGACCGCGGCCAGCGCAACCACGCCGCCAGTCGACCCGCCGCCCAGTCGCGGCAGCTGGTCGGGAGCGACGATGAACGCAGTCCGCCCGATCGCCAGGGCCAGGTAGACCGACGCTGCCAACAGCGCCCGCATGCGGCGCGGGCCGCGCCGGGAGAGCCGCTCGCCGAGGGCGATCATGACGACCGACTCGGCGGCCCAAGCGCAGACCAGGGCAGGCCCGCCGGTGAGCAGTCCGGTGGCCGTCGCGACCGCCGCCAGGCTGAAGCCGGCCAGCAGGTCGGTCAGGTCCGGATGACGACGGCGGAGGAGCACCGGAGCCGCCGCGAGCGCCGCATAGAGCGCCGCAACGCCCAGCACCACGAAGCCCGACAGCAGGTGCCCGCCGAGCACGCTGCGGTCGCCCGAGTAGCGAAACGCCGTACCCAGGCTGACGGCGAAGGATGTTGCCGCGAGCGACCAGCCGAGCCAGCCGATCCGCCGCCGATCGCCGCGCAGCTCGAGGATGAAGAGCTCGCTCACGAACACCGCCACGAAGAGGACCCCGGCCAGCACCGCGAGCGATGCGCCCGACTGGGCGTCGGCAAGCAGCGGCGGCAGCATGGCGATGCCGAGCAGCCAGGCGACAGTCACGACGTTGAGCCACCGGTAGCGGAGGATGAGCGGGATGCCGGCGGCGGCGATGACGGCCGCGAACACCATCCCGGCGCCGGTGACGTCGTGCTCGACCAGCGCCGGCGCCAGCATCGAGGCGGCGATGCCGAAGATTGCCAGCGACTCCTGGCGGATGCGGATCGCCAGAAGCACGGCGACCAGTGCGACGCCGGCAGCCCCGGCCAGGCCAACCGCCTCGCCGACCAGGTGGTAGACCGAGACGGCGGCGAAGAGCGACGCGTAGAGGCCGGCGACGCCGGCGCCGCCGGCGGCCAGGATCGCGTGGGCGCGCAGCTTCCGACGGTCGAGCTCGAAGGTCGCTCCGATCAGCACGGCCGACACTGCGAACCCGATTCCCACCCGCATGGCCGGTGTGACCCAGCCCCGGCTGGCCGCCATCACGAAGAGCAGCACCACCCCGAGGGCGGTGGCGACGCCGCCCGCCCAGGCCAGCGTGCGAGCCGTGAACACCCGCTCGGCGAGCCGGCCCCACTGGATCGGCTCGCGGACCGGTCGGGGCTGGCGCGAAGGCGGCGCCAGGGGCAGGCGGGGCTGTGCCGGCTGCGCGGCGCGTGGGGCCGGCGCAGCCTGCGCCGGCATCGCGGGTTGAGTCCGCGCGGATGGAGCCGGTGCGGGCACCGGAGACTCGGGGGCCGGCCCGGTGGCCTGCAGACGAGCGAGCGACTGCTCGAGCTGGTAGACCCGGACGGTCAGCAGCCGCAGCTGCTCGCGAAGCTCGGAATCTGGTGTTGTCGGACCGGTGCCCATGAACAGAGTATTGCCCCGGATACGGACCGATTTCCAGTGCTTCGGAGCAGGTCCAGGGAAATCCCTGAGGCCGTCTGCGACGACCCCTGACACCGCTCCAGAAGCGGGTTTGCCGGAGCGGTATGCTCTGAGCGTGGCCAAGGAATCGCCCGCGCAGCCGGCGCCCAAGAACATGGCCTGGATCCCGGGCGGCGAGTACCTGATGGGATCAGAGGACTTCTACCCCGAGGAGCGGCCGGTGCGCCGGGCGCGCGTGGACGGGTTCTGGATGGACGAGCACCCGGTGACGATCGGCGAGTTTCGCCGCTTCGTGAAGGCCACCGGCCACGTCACGTGGGCGGAGATCGCGCCCGACCCGGCGCAGTACCCGGATGCCCTCCCGGAGCTCCTGGTTCCCGGCTCGCTCGTCTTCACCGGGACGGCCGGCCCGGTCGACCTGTCTGATTACCGGGCCTGGTGGTCGTGGGTGCCGGGCGCCGACTGGCGCCATCCCGAGGGACCCGAGAGCACCGTGCACGGCCGCGAGCTGCACCCGGTGACCCACGTCGCGCATGCCGACGCGGTCGCCTACGCGGCGTGGGCCGGCAAGCAGTTGCCGACCGAGGCGGAGTGGGAACGCGCTGCCCGCGGCGGCCTGGAGGGCGCTGTCTTCTGCTGGGGAGACGAGTTCGCTCCGCGCGGACGGCTGATGGCCAACACCTGGCAGGGAGAGTTTCCCTGGCACAACCTGCGCACCGGCCACTTCCAGCGGACGTCCCCGGTCGGCCGCTTCCCTGCCAACGGCTACGACCTGTACGACATGGCCGGCAACGTCTGGGAATGGACCGCCGACGATTTCGGGCCGACAGGGAACGGCGGCGTCGAATCCCCCTGCTGCGGACCGGATGGCCCGCGCGCCGCCGCCGACCCGGCGCGCCGGGTGATCAAGGGCGGCTCGCACCTGTGCGCCCCCAGCTACTGCCTGCGTTATCGGCCGGCCGCCCGCCAGGGCGAGGCCATCGATACCACGACCAGCCACATCGGCTTTCGCTGTATCCGGCGCGAGACGGGTTCGCCTCCCCAGTGAGCGGGCGACGCCGTTCGCCTCGCGGGTGAGGACCGGCGCCACGGGGCAGCGTTCTCCGATCAGCATAGGATGCGCCCGGCATGACGGCCGCCGAATCTGACCTGCCCGCGCGGCGACTCGCGATTCACGAGGCCAGGCTCTTCGCGTCGGCCCGCGACGAGCAGCGGCTGCGCCGGCCGCTGGACGCGGTGATCGCCGTTGCGGCGATCGGGCTGCTGGCGCTGGCGACCTGGCTCCTCCAGCCGACGCGGGGGTTCGAGCGCTCGCTGGCAGACGCGCTCAGCGGCTCCCCGGCCTGGCTGCACAACCTGTGGGTCGCCGGCTACGACGTGCTGGCGCTGCTGGCGGTGCTGGCGGTGGTCGCGACCGTGGTGCGGCGGCGCTGGGCCCTCTTCCTGCAATGCGTCGTGGCCGCTGCGACGGCGTTCGTGCTGGTGCTTCTGGTCGCCCGCTCGGCCGGCGGCGACTGGGTGTCGGCAGAGCACACGCTTGGCATCGGCAGCGGCGTGGCCTGGCCGGCGGCCGGAATCACGATCGCAGCGGCGGTGCTGCTGGCGCTGGCCGCGGACGTGACCGCCGCCGCCCGCTCGCTGGGGACGTGGGCGATCGCGATCGCCTCCGCCGGCGCCGTGCTGGCGGCGCGGACGACGCCGACCGGCGTGATGGCAGCGTTGCTGGCCGCGGTGGCGGCGTCGGCCGTCGGCCGCCTGGTCGCCGGCACCGCCGCCGGCCGGGTCTCGCGCGAGGAGGCGCTGGAGCTCCTGGCCGGCCTCGGCATCTCCGACGTCCAGGTGCAGCACTTCTCGCGCCAGGCCGACGGTGTCGTCCTGATCGACGCCCGCAGTGGCGACGGCGAGCGCCTGCTCGTGAAGGTGGTCGGGCGCGACGTCGCCGAGCAGCGGCGGATCCTCCGCGGCTGGCGCTCGCTCATCTATCGCGACGGCGGCGCGTCGATGGCGCTGGCCCGGGTGCCCGGGATCGAGCGCGAGGCGCTTGCCACGCTGCTCGCCGAGGTGCACG
>DASUHT010000022.1:0-4924 GCA_036273335.1 Gaiellales bacterium
TGAGCATGCTCGGCCGGCTGGGCTGCGACTTCGCCCAGGGCTACCACATCGGCAAACCCGCGCCGGCGGCCGCGCTGTCCTTCCGTTCGTCGCTGGCCGCATAGTCGCCATCAGGCGGGCTTGACCGCTGTTTGGCCAAGGCCTTTCCACTACCCCGAGCTGCTGGCGCCGATGGGCAAGCTTCGGGTTGGCGCATGCTGGAGGATCAAGCTCTCCCAGAGCACGCCATGGTCGCGGCGGGTGGTGTGGAAGCCATGCGAGTTCGCGACCTCGAGTATCTCCGCGTGTGGGTGGACGTAACCGCGGAAGGGGATCCGGCGCAGGCGGAGCCACGCGTTCATGCCCCAGAAGCCGAGTCGGACCCATCGTGCATTTCGGGGGATGGTGATGGCGACGCGGTCGCGCGCGCGGGCGCAGGCTGCGGACGTCAGCGTGCCGGGGTCGGGGTAACAGCAGATCACACGATGCATGATTACGATGTCGGCGGCTGGAGATTCGTCTGGGTGCTGGGCATAGTCGGCGATGTAGCGCTCGACGCGCCCGTCTAGGCCGTCCTCGGTGATCAGCGCACGGGCGGTGTCTTCGTAGCTATCGATGATCTCGACGTTGGTCGCATGGGCAGCCCCGGCCTTGAGAAGTTCGATCTGAAGGCTGCCGATGCCACCGCCGACCTCCAGCACCGAGCGTTTGTTGACCCCGTCGCTGGTGAGCGCCTGAAGAAGCCATCCGGCGGAGCCGGTCAGTCCCTTGCGGCGATAGCGGCGTGCGTCTCGGTCCACGGCCTTTGGGCCGAAGATGGTGCGGTAGCCGGCGGGTGTGCAGCAGCAGTTCACGTTGCGGATGGCTTGGTCGCTGTGATGGTCGCGCGGGTGCCGAACTTCACGGCGTTCTGGTCGGTGTCTGCAGAAGCCGAGCAGTAGCTAGGCGGCGATCCGCAGCGGGACGCGGCGCTCTACGACCTGCTGCGGGCCGTAGGTCGCGGTCAGCCACGGGAGCTCGCGCCGCCGTACAGGTCGATGCCATGCGGCTCCTGGATGATGTTGCCGCCGTCCACGACGAACACCTGCCCGGTCACGTACGCAGCCTCCGTCGAGGCGAGGAACACCGCCACGGCGGCGGCCTCCTCCGGGCGGCCGGCGCGCCCGGCGGGGGTGTGGGCGGCCGCCGTGAGCTCGTCGTCGGTGGACGATGCCGTGTCGATCCAGCCCGGCGCCACCGAGTTCGCGGTCACTCCCTGGCGTCCGTATTCGAGCGCGATCGCTCGCATGAGCCCATCCATCGCCGCCTTCGACGCGGCGTACCCCGCCTGGTGCTGCGCGACCACGAACGGCCCGGTGACCGAGGAGATCATGACGATCCGGCCGTAGCGGCGGGCCGCCATGCCGGGCAGGACCGCCTGCGTGGTGTGAACCGCGGTCATCAGGTTGACGTCCAGCTCCCGCCGCCACTCGTGCTCGCTCAGCTCGGCGAACGGCGCGTCCGGCGCGGCGACTCCAGTCTGGGCGATCCCGGCCGCGTTCACGAGCACGTCGATCCGCCCGTGCCTGCGCTCGACGTCGCGCGTGAGCGCGAACGCCTGCTCGCGATCGGTCAGATCGGCCACGTGCGCGGAGGCCTCGACTCCGTCCTCGCGAAGCGCCTGCGATCGCTGCTCGATCCGCTCGGTCGTCGCCGTCACCGCGACCGCAGCCCCGAGGCGCCCGAACATGCGGGCGCACGCGAACCCGATCCCCGACTGGCTCCCACAACCGGTGACCAGCGCCACCTGACCGCTGAACCGAAACGGCGTCTCCTCCATGGGTGCGGGGATTGTACGGCCTTGCATGCGCTACCCGAGGTGTTCCTCTCTGGCCGCACGCCGACCACCGGGGTGTGGTGTGGCTGGTAGGAGGGGGATCTGACTGGCTGCCGGAAGCTCTACGTCGAAGGTGCGCAGCACCGGATCGTCTACAGGGTGCTGCCAGACGAGACGACGACGGCATCGGTACGGATCAGCGGGGGAAGAAGCGCCAGATGGCGATGCCGACCACGATCGTTCCCACGAGGCTGAAAAGCGTGACGACAAGCCCTGTCGACATAAGGCGAATAGCGAGCATATCGACCGGCCGCCGGCCGCGCGTGAGCTCAACCCCCAAGAGAGACGAGGACGCGACCGAAGCACCGCCCGTCGGCGACGTGCCCACACGCGGCGGCGCCCGCGACCCGCTCGGCACCGCCACCCGCGACCAGGCCCGCGCGCTCCGGGAGAATCGAGCGCCAGGCGGCCGTCCTCTCCCCAGCCGGCGCCGACCCCTCGAGGCCGCCGTCCCGGGCGAGACCACCGGAAATCCATGCTCAGCCGCTACCTGATAGCGCTCGGCTTGGCCGCCTATCGGCGAGCGTTCGCGCTGACACTCGCGTACCCGAACGACGCTCA
The DNA here is from genome assembly GCA_036273335.1 of Gaiellales bacterium. Lineage (GTDB taxonomy): Bacteria > Actinomycetota > Thermoleophilia > Gaiellales > JAICJC01 > DASUHT01. The sequence goes on from DASUHT010000022.1 coordinate 2,417, forward strand.
CCTGCGAATGACGCGGCAGGAGACGGACGCTTTCCGCGCCGCCTCTCTGGTCGACGAGCAACGCGCGCTCGGCCTCGGCTCGACCGGCGTCCCGCTCCCGTTCACCCTGGATCCCTCGATCATCATGTCGGGTACCGACGTCCTCAACCGGTCCGCAGCGTCGCGAGCAATGGCGCAGGCGGTCCACGACGCGACTATCCGCCGAGGAGAACCGCATGGCTAAGCGGGAAAACGGTATGCCCGGGGCGAGACTCGAACTCGCGCTCCCCTTTCGGGGAAGCCGATTTTAAGTCGGCCGCGTCTACCACTCCGCCACCCGGGCTGGTGCATTATCGCCCTTCACCGGCGGGGATCAGGCCGCAGCAGCCAGCACCGCGCCGTGCAGGATGTCGCGCTCGGACACCGTGAGGTGAGGCAGCGACGTTGCACGAAGCACCTCGGCCAGGATGGCCGCGCCGGCGACGATCGTCGGTGCGCGCTCGGGCATCAGCCCTCGCACCTCGCGGCGAGCCGCGAGCGGAAGCGCGGCGAGCTCGGCCAGCAGCCGCTCGACGGCCTCCGCGGTCAGGCGGTGACCGTCGATCTCCTCGGGGATCTCCTGCTCCAGCCCGCGGTCGACGGTCGCCAGCGTGGTCACGGTGCCGGCGACGCCGATCAGCACCCGCGCCTCGCGCGTGAGCGCCGGGAGTGCCTCTCGGGTGGCGGCGCGCAGGCCGGCGACCTCGTCGGCGGTCGGCGGGTCGCTCGCCAGGTGCCGCTCCGACATGCGGACGCAGCCGATGTTCAGGCTGATCTGGGCGGCAACACCGTCCGGGCCGCCGAGGACGAGCTCGGTGCTGCCGCCGCCGATGTCGCAGATGAGCGTTTCGGCGGAGGGCGCCGATCGGGAGGTGACGCCGCGGAAGGTCATCGCCGCCTCCTCGTCGCCGGTGAGGATGCGCCAGGCGATCCCGTGGCGATCTGCGAGCGCGGCGAGGAAGTCACGCCCGTTGCCCGCATCGCGGACCGCGCTCGTGGCGACCGCCAGGATCCGCGTCGCCGCGAGGTTTCGGGCTCGTTCGACGTAGGAGTCGACGACCTGCGAGACGCGGCCCATCGCGTCGTCTGCGAGGCGGCCGCTGCGGTCGACCCCGTCGCCCAGCCGGGTGATCCGGAGCAGCCGCTCCAGCTCGGCGATGTCCCCGTCCCGGACGTCGGCCACCAGGAGCCGCGTGGAGTTCGATCCCAGGTCAATGGCGGCGACCCGGGCCGCCGTCACGGACGGAGGAACCGGATGGCCATGCGAACCGGGCGCACCGCCTGATTCCACGTGTCGATCAGCATGCGCAGCCGCGCGAGCGACCGGTTCAGGCTCTCGACCGCGGCCTGAAGCCGGGCGATCCGCTCCTGCAGCTCCGCCTGGCGTGACGCAAGCTCGGCCAGGCCGACGCCCTGCAACCGAGCGATCTGCGGTTCCAGCGCACGCTGCGTTCTGGACACGTGGCGGGCGGTTCCGGCGCCGCGGATCCCGATCCACACTGACAGGCTCCCGACCACGAGAATCCACGCGACAACGAGCCACCAGAGCATCGCGCCATCGTACCAACCAGGCCCCCTGTGGTAGAATGTCGGCTCGCCGCGGGGTGGAGCAGTCCGGTAGCTCGTCGGGCTCATAACCCGAAGGTCGCAGGTTCGAATCCTGCCCCCGCTACCTCTCGGAAGCCGCCGAATCAGGCGGCTTCTGTGCGTTCGGGACGCTGCGAAGGGCGCCGAATGTCCATCGTCGATGCAGCGCGGGCGAATCGCCGGGTACGGTTTGCGCGATGCCGGTAAACGGCGCAGACGGAGGGGCCTCCGCCGCCATGGAGCGGCTGTACGGCGTCGGCCTGGACGAGTTCGTCGCAGCCCGCACCGCAGCGGCTCGGGAGCTGCGTGAGCAGGGGCGCCGCGACGAGGCTGCGGCCGTGCAGGCGCTGCGGAAGCCGAGCGTCGCCGCCTGGATCGTGAACCGGCTGGCGCGAGATGAGGAAGAGCTGGTGGCCGAACTGCTCGCCGCCGGCGCCCGGATTCGGGAGGTGCAGCTCGGCGCCGGCTCGCCGGCAGAGCTCCGGTCGGCGAGCGAGGCCGAGCAGGCGGCGCTGGACGCTCTCATGCGCGTGGCCGCGAGGGTGGCCGCGGCGGCACGGTCGGGTGGCGGCTCGCTGGAGCGTGTGCGGGAGACGCTGCGCGCGGCGGCGGTCGACCCGGACCTGGCCGAGCTGGTGCGCCGTGGCGTCCTGGTGCGGGAGCAGCAGGCGGTGGGGTTTCCCCTCGGCGCGGCCGTGCCGGCGGCCTCTCGCCGCCGCTCGGTCCGGCCCAGCCCGGCGCCTGTCGCCCGCGCGCCCGACCATCGCCGGTCGCCGGGAAGGAGCGCGGCCGTGACCCGCCGGGTGGAGCAGGCGGTAGCGGCGGCGAAGTCCGCGCAGGAGGCGCTGGCCGAGGCAGAGCGCGGACTGGCCGACGCCCGCGCGGCGCATGAGGCGGCGGGCC
>DASUHT010000023.1:0-12347 GCA_036273335.1 Gaiellales bacterium
CCCCGGCCCGGATCCGCGCCACGATGGCGATCGCCGACTCTACCGCACGGTCGATCTGGGCCCAGAACTCGTCCGCCGGCAGCTGGTCGTTGCGGGCCAGCTGGGCCTCGATCTCGCCGCTGACGACGAGCCCCCGCGCCTCCCGCTTGCCGCCCAGCGCGCGGTACAGGCCGCCCACCGGCTCGATGCCCAGAAGCTCGCGGACAGCCAGGATGTAGAGGGGGATCTGGAGCTTCCCGTCACGCTCGAGCTGGGCCGCCGTGTGCGCGGTCGAGCCCGACTTGTAGTCCCAGACAAGGCCCCGCGGCACCATCCCGGGATCCATGTCGATGCGGTCGATCTGGCCCGAGACCGCGAAGTCGCCGATGCGCAAGCCGTCCTTCAGTCCGGGCGCCGCCCGCGGCCCACCGAACCGCACCTCGAAGCGCCTTGGCACCAGCTCCAGGCCGAGCTCTGCCTCGCGCTCCAGAAAGCCCTCCAGATCGCGCTCCAGCGCCCGTGTCAACTCGCGGCCGGCGACGCTCCCGGGCACGCTCTGGCCGCCCAATGCCTCGTGCAGGCAGCGCAGCATGAGCGGTCGCGCCCGGGGCAGCAGCTCGACCGTCAGGCGGTCGCTGCCGAGCTCCCCGGGCAACAGCGAAAAGAAGCGGGCGAGGGTCGCGTGGGCGACCGAGCCGCGCAGCTTGGCATCCAGCTCGAAGTCGATCTCCCGCGGCCGCAGCAGGCGCTCCACGAACCAGATCGAGGAGCAGTCGCCGAACCGCTCCAGATCGGTCACCGAGAAGCGCTCCATCTCCGCCAGCTGCTCCAGCGAGCGGGGATCGGTCAGCCGGGTCGGCCGCCTGAAGGCGTCGCGTGCCCGCTGCAGCTTGCGCTCCCAGCCCATCATCGCGCCGGTGGCGAGCGCCCAGGCGGCGTCCTCGCGAAGCTCGCGGGCGAGCGCCCGCTGGCGGGCGCGGTCGTCGGGCGCCCGGTCGATCGGCCAGGTGACGTCGGCCAGGCCACGGCGAACCGTCGGGGTCTCCGGGTCGGCGAGCCGCCGCACCTCCTCCAGGAAGGGGGATGGAGCGATCGGACGACCGTCGTCCGACGCCACCTGGCGGGCCAGGTAGAGCCGGCTCCAGGGCCGGGTCACCGCCGACAGGAAGAGCTGGCGGTCGGCCTCCGCCGGGTCGGTGCGATGCAGCCCGACTGCCTCTGCAGCGTCGCCGTCGAGCAACCGTCGGGCGCCCGATCCCGGCAGGCTGCCCTCCTCCAGGCCGAGGACGAACACCGCCTGGAAGCGCCGGCTGCGGGCACGGCGCAGGTCGAGGACAACCACCCGGCCCGGGTCGGCGTCGGCGACGCCGCGCACCGGCAGCCGCGCCACCAGCTCGATCAGGCCGGCCCGGTCGATCTGGTCGCCGCCCAGCTGGCGGATCTCCTGCACCGCCTGCAGGACGGCGCGGCAGGCGCGCACAGCCTGGCGGCCGGGCTCGGCGACGAAGCGGGCCGACAGCGTGTTGGCGGCGCGCACCATGTCCCGGGCGTGCAGGGCCAGGCCGTCCAGTGAGTCGGCGTTCTCGGCCAGGCGGTCAACCGCCGGCGCGATCGGACCGCCGACCAGCTCCCGGGCGGCGTCCAGGGTCTCGTCGTGCCCGAAGACGCCACGCCCGCGCAGACGCCCCTCCACGTAATCGACGCGGCGGCGGGCGATCCCCGAGAACGAGGAGCGAAGGTAGGCAAAGAGCTCCGGCCGTTCCCCGTGCAGCCAGGCGAATCGCAGCGACCCGATCAGCGCCACGCCGAAGGCAGTCTGGCCGAGCGGGATCCGGGCATCAACCGAGATCGGCAGGCCAAGCGCGGCGAAGGCGTTCTCCAATGCCGCCCGGTGCGGTTCCACGGACGGCACCAGCACCGCGATCTCGGCCGCCGGCGTGCCCTCGCGCACGAGCGCGAGTGCCTCGGCCGCCACCAGCTCGGCGACCCCGCGCCGGCCGGCGGCCTCGAGATACGTCAGCGAGCCGTCAGCGCCGGGCGCGTCGAAGGCGACCGGCCGGTCGTTGAAGACGGCGCGTTCCAGGTGCGCGAGCACCGCCGAGTCGAAGTGCCGGGCCGGCGGCAGCGTCTCGATCTCGGCGTCCCCTGCCAGCGCGTCGACCAGCCATGACCCGGCCGCGTAGGCGGGGCGGCCGGTCTCCTGGGGCAGCGATACCGTGACCTCGACCCGGGCGGCCAGCGCCCGCAGCGCGCGCACCTGGGCCGGACTCAGGTCCTCGAACCCGTACGCCAGCACCGGCCGGTTATCCCAGGCTTCGAGCCGCGATTCGAGCAGCTCTGCCGCCCGCGCCCGCAGCCCCGCCCGGTCGAGCGGCAGACCCGCGGCGCCGGCCCGCGCCCGGTAGTCGCGGACGAGCGCGACCAGCGCCGCCGCCGACCCGGGGCCGCCGGACGGGTCGAGCATGCTCGCCGCCAGCTCGTCGGCAAGCGCCGCCAGCGCGTCCGTGAAGCCGGCGAAGCGGGCCGACGCGGCCAGGCCGCCGAGGTCACTCTCGGCCACAAGGCGCTGCAGGAGCAGCCGCCGCTGCGTCTCGGTGAGCACCCGCTGCGGCTCCCGGCAGCGCCCCAGCACCTGCTCGAAGAGGTCGTCGAACGTCGCCACGGTTCCGCCCACCACCGCACCCCGGCGGCGCAGGATGTCCCGCTCCACCGTGTCCGCGTCGGTGCGGTTGGGGACGATCAGAAACGGCTCGAACCCGCTGTCCACGGCGTCCAGGAAGCGCTCCTGGAGCAGCGCGATCTTGCCGCTGTTCACGGGCCCGAGGACGAGACGAAGCGGCATCGCCCCGGATTCTAGGGCGCCGCCGGAGCGCTCAACGGGCCGTCAGGCCTCGGCGGCCGGCTTCACCTCGTTGACCAGCGAGTTGATGACGTCGCCGTCAGGGAAGGCATAGTTGATCTTGACGTAGGCCTCCCACTTGTCGGGAAGCGCGTCCTCGGGAAATATCGCCTCGACCGGGCACTCGGGCTCGCAGGCCCCGCAGTCGATGCACTCCTCGGGGTCGATCACCAGCATGCGGTCGAACTCGTGGATGCAATCCACCGGACAGACGTCGATGCACGACTTGTCCTTCAGGTCGATGCATGGCTCGGCGATGATGTACGTCACGAACAGCCCTCCCGAAATGATCTCGGGGGAATGCTATCCGGACCCCCGGCACCGGCGCGGAGCCGCAGCCAGATGGTTGACTCCGGATCGACGTGGTGTCCCGGGCGGCGAGAACCGAGCCTCACAAGGACGCAGGGAGCGCCCATACCTTGTCGTATGGGCGCGACCGAGGACACCGTGAGGCGACGGTTCGCAGCCGCAGCCCCACCGCAGTCCGTGAATCATCCAGAGTCCTGCGGCCGGGCCCGGGTGGATCCGGAGTCAACCATCTAGACCGCCATCGCCACGCGGTTGACGAGCGCGTTCAGCACGTACATGCGGTCGAAGAACATGGCCAACCCGACCGCCACCAGGATGCATCCGGAGACCACGCGGACGGTGGCGTAATGATCGCGCAGCGACCGCGCGGCGCCCATCACCTTGCCGAAGGCCACCCCGGCGGCCAGGAACGGCACCGCCAGCCCGGCCGAGTAGGCGGCCAGGAGCGCCGCCCCCGATCCGGCCGTCCGGCTCGACGAGGCGAGCGCCAGTAGCGCCGCCAGCACCGGCCCCACGCAGGGCGTCCAGCACAGGCCGAAGGCGCCGCCCAGAAGGAGCGGCGAGCCGGTCGCTGCGGCCGGCTCGAGGGCGGGCTGCATCGAGCGCTCGAGGGCCGGCACGCGCAGCAGCCCCATCATCACGAAGCCCATGGCGACGATCACGATCCCGCCCAGATGAATGAGATCGATGCGGTAGTCGGCAAAGCGGCCGCCGACCACCGCGACCCCCACCCCCATCGCCACGAACACGGCCGAGAACCCCAGCACGAAGGGCAGGCCCGCGCGCAGGGCGGAGCGGGCGTCACCGGTGCGGACGCCGATCGCCGAGAGGTATGCGGGCACCAGCGGCAGCACGCAGGGCGTCGCGAAGGACACCAGGCCGGCGCTGAAGGCGATGGCGGCCCGGGTCACTCGAATCCGGCCAGGTCGGCGTCGATGCGGGCGTCCATGGCCGGGTCGAGCGCCACGGCGTCGCCACCCGGCGGCCCCCGCCGGGAGCGCGACCAGACCCACGCCAGGGTGGCGGCGACGGCGGCCCCCAGGGCCAGTACGGCGCCGGGCACCACCCAGGCAAGCAGGTCGAAGCCGTGCTTGGGCGGCGCCGCCAGGATCTGCTCGCCGAACTGCGCGACCAGCGTGTTCCTGACGCGGTCGGCGGTCCAGCCGGCGGCGCACCATTGGACCAGGTGCTGTTTGACCTGGGTGGCGAAGGGTGAGTTCGACTGGTCGAGCCGCTCGTGGCAGACGATGCACATCAGCTGCGTCTCCATCGACGGCTCGTTCCAGCCGTTGCATGCGAGCGCCGTGTCGGGCAGGGCGAGGCCGCCCAGCAGGACGGCCAGGACCGCCAGCAGGCGCAGGCGGGTCACGTCCGGGCCTGCAACATCGGCCGCAGGACGGCGTTCAGCGAGCTGCCGGTGACCACCCCATCGAACAGGTGCACCACCTTGCCCCGGCGGTTGATCACATAGGTCACCGGGAGCCCCGTCCCCGTCCCCCACCGCTGCGAGACCGAGCCGGAGTCGTGGACGAGCGGATAACGCTCGTGATAGGTGCGGGCGAAGGCGCGCCCGTCGCTGGCGAAGTCCCCGGTGTCGACGCCGACCACGGTGACGCCGCGCTTGCCGTACTGGGCGATCACCTGGTTGAAGAGCGGCGCCTCCTCCTGGCAGGCGTCGCACCAGGAGGCCCAGAAGTTGACGAGCACGATCCGCCCCCGGTAGGCCGCCAGAGAGTCGTGCCCCGCCCCGCGCAGGTCGGGCAGCGAGAAGTTCGGCGCCTGCGGCGACTCCCCATCCTTGACCAGTGCGTAGACGGTCGTCTGGTTCTGGGCGAGGCTGCGGGCGAACAGGCCGACCATTCCGAGCAGCACCAGCACTGCAGCGGCCTGCAGGGTCAGTCGCACTCCGCGTGGCACCCGACCATCGTAGCCATGCGGCGCCGGCAGGAGGTGTGGGTCAGCCCTCCGGCTGCCCCGCCGCGTACGACCGCGTGTACGGCCGCCAGGGCACGCGCTCCCAGCTCTCCGTCTGGCACATCGGGCAGGGCGGAAGCGACCGGTAGACCGTTACGCCGTAGCCGCAGCCCCGGCAGCGGAACTCACCCTTCGCCCGCATGCCCGCTGACCACTCCGAGGGGGACTCTGGCTTGAGTGGTTTCGCGGACGAACCCATCGTGGCTCCTTCGCTCCCTATCGGGGGTATCTGCCGCCGCACCGCACGACAGCAGGCTCAAGGAGTAGATTAGCGGTCGTTCGCCGACCGCTCAACGCGAATTTCCACATCGTCACCAGCGTGCAGTGCGGACCGGCAGAAATTGCATACGTCGAAGGGAGCGAGAACGATGGACTCAGAGCCGTCTTCCAGTCCGCCGCCTGCGTCGCCGGCGGGGCCCAGTCTGGGCGACATCCCGCGCTCGATCATGATCTCGGGAATCGGCGCAATCGTCCTGATCATCAGCATCTTCTTGAACTGGTATTCGGTCTCCGTCAATTTCGGCGGGATCTCCGGGTTGGGCGGCGGCAGCGTCAGCGCGAGTGCCAGCGGCCACTCGGCGACGGACGTCGCCTGGATCGTCTTCCTCCTGGGCATCGTCGCCCTGGCGGCGTGGATCGTCGAGCTCTACGCGCCGACGGTCGAGCTACCGGTGCCGGCCTGGCAGATCGCGATCGTGGCCGGCGGCATTTCGATCCTGCTCATTCTCTTCCGCATGGTCTCCAAGCCCGGTGGCGACGTGTCCGGCACCGGCATCAGCGTCTCGCTGGCGTACGGCATCTTCGTCGCCCTGCTGGCCGCCATCGCGGTCACGGCGGGCGCGTACCTGCGCATGCAGGAATCGCAGGGCGGCGTTTAGGAGCAGCCCGAGCGAGAGCCCGACCAGTGCTCCGGCGATGACGTCGGAGGGATAGTGCACACCCAGATACGGCCGGGAGAGGGCGACCAGGCCGGCGTACACGTAGAGCCACGGCCGGAGCCGGGGAGCAAACGGCGCCAGCACGGCGGCGCAGGCGAACGCGGTCAGCGCGTGCCCGCTGGGCATCGACGAATCGGACGGCACCGCGATCAGCGGGTGTACGTGGGGATCGACGAGTGACGGGCGGGGCCGCCCGATCCAGCTCTTGAGGAGATAGTCCAGGCGGTCGCCGAGCGCGATCGCAAGCACGGTCATGACCACCGGGGCGAGGCGACGGCAGCGCACGGCCAGGATGACGGCGATGGCGAGCGGGATCAGGTCGTGGGTCGCCGAGAGGAACTTCATCAGCGGCGTCACCAACGGCCAGTCGAGCCCGGACAGCGTCTCGACGCCGAAACGATCCAGACTCTCCACGGTGCCGGTAGTCTAGGCTCCGCCGATGCCCGCCCCCAAAGCCACCCTCAAGCCGTACCTGGAGGAGATCCGCCAGTGGGTGGCGCAGGGGCGAACCGACATCTGGATCGCCCATGCGCTCAACTCGACTCCCGCCAGCATCTCGGCGTTCCGATCGGCAAACGGCATTCTCCGCCGCGAGTTGGCGTCCGAGTCGAGCGGCGCCAACGTGCCGCCGCCGGTCACCCCGCCCGACGCCCCGCCCGAGGAGACGGCGACCAAGCCTCGCCGGCGCTCGCGCGCACGGAAGCCGGCGGCAGCGGCCGCGGCGCCCGAGCCGGCAACCGTCGTGGCGAGCGACCCGGCGGCCGACGGAAACGGTGCGACCGGGTCGAAGCGGCGTCGGCGCGGCGGCCGTGGCCGGCGCAAGCGCGACGGGTTCGAAGCGGTACTCGACACCGGCGACGAGGGTTACGGCTTCTGGCTGGATGGGGCGGTTCGCGACGATCCGGTGTTCGCCGAGAACTGGGCCGACCGGCGGGCGATCCTCGTCCGCATCGAGGCCGACCAGATCGTCATCCGCGCCGACGACCGCTGAGGCGTATGCCACGCCGGCGAAGGCCGGCGTGAATACGCAAAGGCCACCAGCAAGCCGGCCCCGGGTGCCAGGCCGAGGGCGGAAACCATTGTGGGCGCAACAACTGAATAAAGGGGTCTGACCCCGTTTATTCAGTCGCGGTAGTCGATCGCCTCGCGGGCGAAGAGGGCGAAGGCGGCGTCCTGGACGATCGAGAGGTCGTGGGCCGCCGTCAGGTCGGTGACCCGCTGGGCGGTGTCCAGGCACCAGGCGCTCGCGCCCGCATACTCCTCCGCCAGCTCGTCGAGGGTGAACGTCGCGCCCACCCGACGATACAGCTCGTCGACGATCTCGCGGACGACCAGCTCGACAGTCGCTCGGCGGGCGGCCGTGCCCTCGTATTCGGCCAGGCGGCGCTCCCCCTCCGCCCACTCGATCAGCGCGACCTCCGTCCCGGCGTTCACGGCGTGCAGCACTCGTCGGGATAGAGCGGCGCCGCTTCGGCCAGGATCCGGGCGCCCAGCGCATAGCCCGGTGCGCCGAGAGCGAAGGCGGCGTGCGCGTGCAGGCACTTGACGGCGCCCTCGCGGGCGGTGCCGCCGATGCCCAGGTAAAGGGACGCCCCAGCGTCCAGCATCCGCGGCGCCGGTGCCCGCAGCGAGCGCTGCAGCTCGGTCGCCTGCCGGTACGACTCGCCGGCCTGCGGATCCTCGGCGATCAGCCGCTGGTAGCGGCCGACGCCGCCCGCGTCCTCCAGCCGGCCGATCGCCGCAACCGCGGCCGGACAGGTCAGGTAGAAGGTGGTCGGGAACGGCTCCCCGGAGTCGAGATACGAGCGCTGGCGGATCGCCGCCGGCCGGCCGAACGGGCAGCGCGCCGCCACCGCCGCGAACGCCCGCGGCTCGCGCCCGAGCTGGCGCGCCACCAGATCCCTGTCGTCCTGGGCCATCCCGGCCGGACTCTAGATGGTCGCCCTCAGCAGGGATTGTCGGGCAGATCCGGCACGTCGTTCACGACCACCAGCGTCTCCCCGCGGAGGACCCACCCGGCGCGCCGGGCCAGCTCGACCATGGCGTGCTTCGTATGCAGGTTGCGGACATCGCAGAGCAGCTCCTGGCGACGTGTGCTGAGCTCGCTCACCAGCGCCCGCTGCTGGTGCAGGTCGCGCTGCACGCGCAGGTACTTCTCGATCGGCCCCACGTATAGCGCGGCGACCACCACCAGCACGACGGCGGCGACGAGCCGGCCCATCCGGAGGCCGTGCGGACGAGCTGCTGTGGAGCTGGCGGATGCCACTCGCCCCACGTTCGACAACCCCGGGCGAGGTCCTCCCGCGACTACTCGACAGTGCGGACGACGATGTGATCGGTCGCGCCGGGCTGATTCAGCCGGGTACCGCCGGTCAGCACCAGCCGCTCGCCCGACATGACCAGCCCGCTGGCGACGGTCGCCTCGACCGTCCGCCGCCACAGCTCTTCCAGGGTCTGCGCCTCGCCGATGACGATCGGCACCACCGCCCAGTCGAGCGCCAGCTGCTGCAGCACGGTCGGCTGCGAGGAAGCGGCGACCACGGGCCGTCGCGGCCGGAACCTGGACACCTCGCGCGCAGTCGAGCCGGACTGCGTCGGCACCGCGATCACCGCCGCCTCAAGGTCCTCGGCGATGTCGCAGGCGGCGTGGGCGAGGATCCGCCCCACCTCGTCGCCGTGGCTGCGTCCGATCTCGTAGGTCTGGAGGGACGGCTCGACCGCCCGGCAGATCCGATTCATCATCGCCACCGCCTCCAGCGGGTAGCGGCCGGCAGCCGTTTCGCCGGACAGCATGACCGCCGACGTCCCGTCCAGCACGGCGTTGGCCACGTCCGACGCCTCCGCCCTCGTCGGCTCCGGCTGGTGGATCATCGACTCCAGCATCTGGGTCGCGGTGATGACCGTGCACCCGGCGTCGCGGGCGGTGCGGATGATCAGCTTCTGGACGAGCGGGACATCTGCGGCGCCGATCTCGACGCCGAGGTCGCCGCGCGCCACCATGACGGAGTCCGAGACGGCGACGATCGCCTCCAGGTCGTCGATCGCCTCCGCCTTCTCGATCTTCGCGATCACCCGGGCGAACGAGCCGGCCTCGGCGACCCGCTCGCAGAGCGCGGCGACGTCGTCCGCGCTGCGCACGAAAGAGAGCGCCACGTAGTCGACGCCGGCCGCCAGGGCGAACTCGAGGTCATCGGCGTCCTTGTCGGTAAGCGACGGGATCGGCAGCGGCGTCCCGGGCAGGTTCACTCCCTTGCCGGAGCTGATGACGCCCCCGACCTCGACCCGGGCCTCGACCCGCTGACCGTCGACGCCCGTCACCCGGGCCCGCACCATGCCGTCGTTGATCAGAATCTCGGTTCCCGGCGAAACGACCGAGGCCAGCTCCGGAAACGTCACCTCGAGCTCGCCGGGCCCAGCCGCACCGGCAGCCGCCAGCAGCAGGTTGCCGCCGGGCGCCACCGTCACCGGGACGTCCAGCCTGCCGATCCGGATCTTCGGCCCCTGCAGGTCGGCGATCACTGCGAGCGGCCGGCCGATCATGTCCTGCGCCCGGCGCACCGCCCTGATCGCCTGCTCGTGCTGCTCGGCCTCCCCGTGCGAGAAGTTGAGGCGCGCCGCGTCCATGCCGGCCCAGGCCAGCTGCTCGATCATCGCCGGGTCGGCGGTGGCCGGGCCGATCGTGCAGACGATCTTGGTCCGGCGCGCCGTCGCCCGGTTCACGGCACGGCCCGGGAGGCGGCGCCGGCCGCCGCAGCGAAGGCGTCGCGGCCGGGATAGCGGGCCGCGGCTCCCAGCTCCTCCTCGATCCGGAGCAACTGGTTGTACTTGGCGACGCGATCGGTGCGAGACGGGGCGCCGGTCTTGATCTGGCCGCAGCCGGTGGCCACCGCGAGGTCGGCGATGGTGGTGTCCTCGGTCTCGCCGGAGCGGTGCGACATGACAGCGGTGTACGCGCTCGCCTGGGCCAGGCGGACGGCGTCCAGCGTCTCGGAGAGCGTCCCGATCTGGTTCACCTTGACCAGAATGGAATTGGCGACGCCGGTCTCGATGCCGCGCCGCAGGCGCTCGGCGCTGGTGACGAAGATGTCGTCCCCGACCAGCTGCACGCGGCTGCCCAGCCGCTCCGTCGCGAGCCGCCAGCCGTCCCAGTCGTCCTCCGCCAGGCCGTCCTCGATCGACACGATCGGATAGCGGTCGACGAGATCCTCCAGATAGCCGATCATCTCGGCGCTCGAGAGCACCCGGCCCTCGCTCGCCAGGTGGTAGGCCCCGTCCCGGAAAAGCTCGGTCGCCGCCGGGTCGAGGGCGATCGCCACGCGATCGCGGTGGCCGGCCGCCTCGGCGCCCTCGAGCAGGATCGCGATTGCCTGCTCGTTGGACTCCAGGTCGGGCGCGAATCCTCCCTCGTCGCCAACCGCGGTGGACAGGCCGCGCTCGTGCAAGAGCGCCTTCAGCGCCTGGAACGTCTCGGAGCCGATGCGCAGCGCCTCGGCGAAGCTGGCGGCGTCCAGAGGAACCAGCATGAACTCCTGGAGGTCGACGTTGTTGTCGGCGTGGGCGCCGCCGTTCAGGACATTCATCATCGGCACCGGCAGGATGTGCGCGTCTGCGCCGCCGACGTAGCGGTAGAGCGGCAGGCCGGACTCCTCGGCCGCCGCCCGGGCCACCGCAAGCGACGTCCCGAGGATGGCGTTGGCGCCCAGGTTGGCCTTGTTGGCGGTGCCGTCGAGCTCGATCAGGGCGGCGTCGACCGCGCGCTGGTCGCAGCCCTCCATGCCCTCGACGGTGCCGGCGATCGATGAGCCGACGTGGGACACGGCCTGCAGCACGCCCTTGCCGCGGTAGCGATCAGGATCGCCGTCGCGGAGCTCGACGGCCTCGAAGGCGCCGGTCGAGGCGCCTGACGGCACCGCCGCCCGGCCGAACGCGCCAGAGGCCAGGGTGACGTCGACCTCGACCGTGGGGTTGCCCCGCGAGTCCAGGATCTGCCGGCCATGGACACGGACGATCTCGCTCATCGCGGTCGATGATACCGACCGCACCCGCCGGTCAGATCACCGTGCGAGCTGGGCCTTGGCCCGGCGGTACCAGGCGTCCTGGGCATCCAGATCGAGGGCGGCCCAGTCCTCCCCCGACTCGCCGGCCAGCTCGGCGGCCCGCTCGACGCGGTCGCGGAAGCGGCCGGCAGCGGCCCGCAGCGCCAGCTCCGGATCGACGTTGGCCAGCCGGGACACGTTGACCGCCGCGAAGAGGAGGTCGCCCGCCTCGTGCACGACGTGGTCATCCGGCTGGTGCTCGGCGCGCGCCGCCGGGGCCCTGTCGAGCGCCTCGCGGAGCTCCCCCAGCTCGTCCACGAGATCGTCCCAGGCGCCGTCCCAGGCGTGCCAGTCGAAGCCGACCGCCGATGCCCGGCGCTGCACCTTGCGCGCGTAGAGGAGCGCCGGCAGGACGCCCGGTACGTCGTGGAAGATGCCACGACGGCCCTCGTCAGTGCGCTTGATCTCCTCCCAGTTGCGTCGCACCTGGCCGGCGGTCTCCGCCTCCCGATCACCGAACACGTGCGGGTGGCGTCGGATCAGCTTGTCGGTGATCCCCCGTGACACTTCGGCCAGGTCGCCGGCCCCCTGCTCCTCGCACAGGAGCGCCAGGAAATAGCTCTGGAAGAGCAGGTCGCCGAGCTCGTCGACGAGCTTCGGCCCGGCCCCGGCGGTCGCCGCGTCGGCGACCTCGTAGGCCTCCTCGATCGTGTGCGGGACGATCGTCGACACCGTCTGCTCGCGATCCCAGGGACAGTCCGTGCGCAGGCGACGAACGAGGACGTCCAGCCCCACCAGGGCATCGGCCAGGACCAGGTCGCGCAGCGGCCCACCGGCCGGCACCGTGGCGTCCCAGTCCCGCTCGGCCAGCAGCCGCACGAAGCGCTCGCCCGACGCCGCCGTCACCGGCGCGCCCGCGGCCACCATGATCCCGTGCTCCCCCAGCCAGCCGGCCAGCGGCTCATCCGGCGGCAGCTCGACCGGCCCCGCTGCCTCCAGCACCCGCCACGATCCGAGCGGGATCAGGTCGGGATGGCCAGGGCCGAGCGCGACCAGCGTGGCGGTCACTACACCTACGTGGTTGCGGTGGAGGAGGTCGTCGCGGGCGTCGTCGCCGACGCCGGCGGCTGATAGCCCTGGGCGTACTTGACCTTGCTCTTGAGCCCGTTCAGGAGCGACTGGATGCGGCTGTTCACATGAGTGGCCTGGGTC
>DASUHT010000024.1:0-10179 GCA_036273335.1 Gaiellales bacterium
GCCGAGCTCGAGGCCCGGACGGCCGCCGCCTCCTAGGACGTGCTTCGGCCGTGCGGCCGAATCAGCCGGCGAACGACGCGCGCGCCGCGCGCCCTGCGAGCCTCCCGGCGGCGGGCCCGGGCGGCCCGCCGGCGTTCGGCCGCGATTCGCTGAAAGTACTCCTGCTCGGTCTCACGACGGTGAGAAGACTCGCTGACAGTGGACGCTCGATACGGAATAAACATTCTGGTCACATTCTCCATCGGTTTAGTGGTTTACTGCCACGCTAGCGACGCCGGCCCTCCACGGCAAACCGCTTAATGCCCTCTGAACCAGCCGTTCACCGGAGTGGACAATTCGCCGGATCAGGAGCGTGCCGCGGCTGCAGCTCGAACGAGCCGAACACCGCAACGGCAGCCGCGACGGCGAGGCGGCTCCGAACCAGGCGGCCGCCGAGTCGAGGCCGATGTGCGCCGAGGCGACACCGGCGCCGATCGCCGGGATCGAGATCGAGGCATAGGACGACCAGGAAAGCGCGCCTGGCTCTGGCTGCTTGCCGCCCTGACCGCCGCCGCGCTGGCGGCCGGCGTCCTGCAACTGTCGCCGTCCGGCTCATGCGCGGCGTTTAACTAGGGCCGCTCGGGCCTGGCCTCGCGGCCGCTCCGGCGAAGCGCGATCCCGGAAAGCGTCTCCAGCACGACCCGCTGTCCGGCCATCGCCGTGATCCCGGTCGGGTCGTAGGGCGGCGAGACCTCGACCAGGTCCATCGCGCACAGGTCGAGCTCGGACGCCACGGTGCGCACCGCCCACAGGAGCTCGCGGGTCTGCAGACCGCCCGGCTCGGCGGTGCCGGTGCCGGGGGCGAAGGCGGGATCGAGGACGTCGATGTCCACGGTCAGGTAGGTCCGCGGCGCCCGCAGACGAGCGTGTTCGATGGCGTTGTGAACGACCGGCCCGATCCCTCGCTCGACGACCTCGGCGGCAGTGTGCCAGCGGAATCCCGCCTCGCGCATCCACTGGAAGTCCTCCGGGAACGGCCAGGCGCCGCGCAGTCCGATCTGGACGATGTTGCGCCCGTCCAGGTGGCCGTCCACCACCGCCCGGTGGAACGGCACGCCGTGCGGCGCCTCCCCCTGCTCGCTGCCGGTATCGGCATGGGTATCGAAGTGGACGACCGAGAACCCGTCCGAGCCGAACGCGCCGGCCAGCGCCGCCAGCACCGGGGTCGACAGCGAATGGTCACCGCCGAGCACGATCGGCACCGCGCCGGCGGCGAGGATCTCGGCGACCCCCAGCCGCAGCTGCTCGTGCGAGTGGGCGAGGTCGGCCGAGCGGACGTCGACGTCGCCGTAGTCGACGATGTCCAGGTGCTCGTAGGGATCAAGTCCCAGCTCCATATGCGGGCGGGCCACCGGGAACGCGACGTCCTCGGCGGTGCGGATGGCCCGCGGCCCGAAGCGGGTGCCCGGCCGGTAGGACACCCCCTCGTCGAACGGCGCGCCGACGATCGCGACGTCGGCCCCCTCCAGGCCGGCGGCGTCGAGCGCCAGCGGCACCCGCCCGAAGGTCACGCCGACGCCGGCGTAGCTCGTCTCCTGCAGCCGGTTCGGCTGCATGCGGTGCGCGTCGCTCATCCGGCGGCGATGATACGCCGGTGACCGCGTCCATGCCCCAGGTCGAGCCCTCCGGCATCACGCTGGCCAACGTCGAGGAGCTCGGCCGCAGCCGCCTCGATCCGAGCATGCGCGCCTACTTCGGGGGCGGCGCCGCCGGCGAGCGAACGCTTCGCCGGAACCTCGGCGCCTACCGGGAGTACGTCCTGCGGCCGCGCGTCCTGGCCGGGCTGGAGTCGACCAGCACCGCCGCCCGGGTGGCCGGCCACGACCTCGGGATGCCGCTCCTGGCGGCGCCCATGGCGTCGCTTCGCCTGGCCCATCCGGACGGCGACGAGGCGATCGCCCGCGCGGCGGCCGCGACCGGAGCGGGAGCGGTGCTGCCGACGCTCTCCATGTCCACGCCGCAGGCGGTGGCCGCGGCAGCGCCAGATGCCGTCCGCTGGTACCAGATCTACGTGCTTCGCGACCGCGGCCTGACCGACGAGCTGATCGGCGAGGCGCTGGCCGCCGGCTACACGGCGATCGTGCTCACCGTCGACCTGCCGGTGATCGGCACCCGCGACCGCGAGCGCGCCGAGGCCTGGGACGTCCCGGAGCGGGACGTGCCGGCGCTGGCCCGGGCGATCGAGCGCGGCGCGCCGGAGCGCCAACCCGGCCAGCACGGCTTCCCGCTGGTCGACCCGAGTGTCGACTGGCCATACGTCGAGCGCCTGTGCGCCCGCTTCGGCGTGCCGGTGCTGGTGAAGGGGATCCTGCGCGCCGACGATGCGCTGCTGGCCGCCGAGCACGGAGCCTCGGGGGTCATCGTTTCCAACCACGGCGGTCGCCAGCTGGACGGCGTCGCCGCCACCATCAGCGCCCTTCCCGAGGTCGTCGAGGCGGTCGGCGACCGGCTGGACGTGCTGGTGGACAGCGGCGTCCGCCGCGGTTCCGACGTCGTCACCGCACTCGCCCTTGGCGCCCGCGCGGTGCTGGTCGGGAGACCGCTGGTGTGGGGCCTGGTGGCGGCGGGCGAGCCCGGTGCGCGGCGGGTGCTCGAGCTCTTCCGCGAGGAGATCGAGGTGGCGCTGCACCTGCTCGGATGCGCCCGGCCGGCCGACGTCGGGCCCGACCGGGTGGGCCGGCGAACGTAGGATCCGCGGCATGACCACCGCGCTCCCGCCGGGGTACCGATGGCGCCCGCCGACGCTGGACGATGTGACCGAGGCGGTCGCCGTGGAGAACGCCGAGGCGGTGGCGCTCATCGGCGTGCCGCTGGTCAGCGAGGAGTGGCAGCGCAGCCAGTGGACGATGCCGGGGTTCGTGCTCGAGGAGAACGCCGCGCTGGTGATCGCGGCGGACGGCCGGATCGCCGGCACGCTGCTGGTCGAAAGCGCGCCGCCCCACCGCACCGTCTTCCAGATCGGCGTCGTTGCCGACGGGCACCACGGCCGCGGGCTGGGCGGCGCGCTGGTCGACGAGGGCGAGCGGCGGGCGCGCGCCATGGTCGCGCTGGCGGGTCCCGGCGAACGGGTGGTACTGCACATGGGGACGCTCGCCGACGAGCCGATGGTGTCCAGTCTTCTGGCCGGCCGGGGATACGTCGAGGTGCGCCGGTTCTCGCGCATGGCGATAACCATCGAGCAGGCTCCGGCGGCCCCGGCAACCCTCCCGGGGATCGTGTTGCGCCCTGCCGGCGACGGCGAGCGGTCGGACGTCTACCGCTGCCTGCAGACGTCGTTCGAGGATCACTGGGGCGAGAGCCAGCGCGACGAGGCGGCCTGGCTGCACGCGCACGCCGAGGACGAGACCGTGTGGCTGGCAGCGGTCGACGGCGACCGGATCGTGGGCGCGCTCGTGGCATCGCCGCGGTCGGAGGAGGATCCGGAGTACGGGTACATCGACCAGCTCGGCGTCGTTCGCTCCCATCGCAGGCGGGGGATCGGGCGGGCGCTGCTTCTCGAGAGCTTCTGCGAGTTTCACCGACGCGGGAAGCACGGCGTCCACCTGCACGTCGACACCCAGTCGCCGACCGGTGCCACGCACCTCTATGAGCGGGTCGGGATGGCCTCCGCGCCGCGCTTCGCAACCTGGGAGAAGGAGCTCCGGCCGGCGTCGGCTCAGTAGGACTGCGCCCAGACCGCCCGCTCAGCGCCGGCGGCCCCGCACACCGCACAGGATCCGCCTGACGGCGCGTCCAGCAGGCAGCGAATGCTCGCCCGCGCGTCCGCCTTGACCCGCTTCTCGCACTGCTCCGAGCCGCACCAGGCGGCCTCGGCGAATCCTCCGGCGCCCGCCAGGAACTCGCGCAGCTCGTCGTAGGACGCCGGATCGCGCAGAGTATGCCGCTCGCGGAAGGCGATGGCCTGCTCGTGGAGCGCGACCTGGATCTGGGCCAGCGCACCGGCCACCGCCTCGGCCGCTCCGGCGAGCGGCACCGGCGAGCGTTCGCCGTCGTCGCGGCGGACCAGGCTGGCCGTCCCGGCGGCCAGGTCGCGCCCGCCCAGCTCGAGCCGGATCGGCGCGCCCTTCACCTCCCACTCGTGGAACTTGGCCCCCGGCCGGACGTCCTCGCGGGCATCAAGGCGGATGCGGATGCCGGCGCCGGCCAGACTGTCGGCGAGCGCCGCGGCCGCATCGTGCACCGCCCCAGCGTCGCCGCCCGGGATGGGAACGATCGCCGCCTGCACTGGTGCCACCTGTGGCGGCAACCGCAGACCGCGGTCATCGCCGTGGCACATGATCAGCCCACCGACCACGCGCGTGCTCGTGCCCCAGGAGGTGGCGTAGGCGTGGTGGAGCTCGCCGTCACGACCGGCGAAGCGAACGCCGTAGGCGCGGGCGAACTTCTGGCCCAGGTCGTGGCTGGTGGCGGCCTGGAGCGCCTTGCCGTCACCCATCAGCGCCTCCAGCGTGAACGTCTCGACCGCGCCCGGGAACCGCTCGGAGGGAGTCTTGCGGCCGCGCAGGACGGGCATCGCCAGGTCACGCTCGAACGTCTCGGCGTACACCTCGTCGGCGATCCGCAGGACCTCCCGACGGGCTTCCTCCGCCGTCTCGTGGGCGGTGTGGCCCTCCTGCCAGAGGAACTCCGACGTGCGTAGAAAGAGCCGTGGCCGGAGCTCCCAGCGGACGACATTCGCCCACTGGTTGTAGAGCAGTGGCAGGTCACGATAGGAACGCACCCAGCGGGCGTAGGTTGCCCAGATCATCGACTCGCTGGTCGGCCGCACGACGAGGGGCTCCGCCAGCTCCTTGCCGCCGGCCCGGGTGACGACGGCGACCTCGGGCGCAAACCCCTCCAGGAGCTCCCGCTCGCGTTCGAAGAGCTCCTCGGGGATGAACAGCGGGAAGTACACGTTCTCGTGGCCGGTCGCCTTGATGCGGTCGTCCAGCCGGCGCTGGATTGCCTCCCAGAGCGCGTAGCCGTAGGGACGGATGATCATGGCGCCGCGCACCGGCGAGTGCTCGGCGAGGTCGCCGCGGCGAACCACCTCGGCGTACCAGGCGGGGAAGTCATCTGCCCTTGTGGGCAGGCTGTGGGCGTTCACGGGATGCTCCTTGCGACGATGGGCGCCGCCGCGCGCGACGGCCGAACCGGAGATTCGTCACGGCGTTCCGGGCCGCAGGCCGGGAACGCCTATACCGGCAGCGGCAGCAGGGCGGTCAATCGCAAGCGCATCGCCGGAAGTTTATCGGCAGTTAGATTGCGCCGGTGGCCGACCAGCTCGAGTCTCGATATCGCGCCCGCAGCATGTGGCTCGACCAGGTCCCGGGGCCGCTGACGCCGCGGCCGGGCCTGCCCGGCGACGTCGACTGCGACGTGGCGGTGGTGGGCGCCGGATTCACCGGCCTGTGGACCGCGTACTACCTGAAGCGGCTCCAGCCCGACCTGCGAATCGTCGTCCTGGAGCGCGAGATCGCCGGCTACGGGCCGTCCGGGCGAAACGGCGGCTGGGTCTCGGCAGGGATCGCCGGCACCGCCGCCGTCTACCGCCACCGCGGTGGCGCCGAGGCGGTGCGCCGGGCCACCCGGGCAACGATCGAGGGCGTGGACGAGATCGGCCGGGCGGCCGCCGAGGAGGGCATCGACTGCGACTACCTGAAGGCGGGCTGGCTGGCCGTCGCCGGCTCCGAGGCGCAGCGCCAGCGCCTGCAGGAGACCATCGAGAACGCCCACGCGAACGGGTTCGGCGATGACTACCGGGTACTCGACGGCGACGAGCTGCGCGAGCTGGTGGACGTCCGTGGCAGCCTGATGGCGGCGCACAACCCGAACGGCGCCCGCGTCGATCCCGCCCGGCTGGCGCGCGGGCTGGCCGCCCGCTGCGAGGCCATGGGCGTGACCATCCACGAGCGCACCGCCGCGCTCGAGCTGGCGCCGGGGCGAGTCCGCTGCGCCGCCGGCACGGTGCGGGCGGGCACGGTTCTGCGGGCGACCGAGTCGTACACCACGCAGCTCCCCGGCGAGCGCCTGCGCTACCTACCGCTGTACTCGCTGATGATCGCAACCGAGCCGCTGCCGGAGGCGGTGTGGGACGGGCTCGGCTGGCGGGACGGGCTCTTGATCATGGACTACCGGCACCTCTTCTTCTACGCCCAGCGGACGGCCGATGGGCGAATCGCGCTCGGCGGACGAGGCGCTCCCTACCGTCTGCGGAAGCCGATCAGCGAGGAGAACGAGCGCAACGCCGACGTCCGCCACCGCCTGGAGGCGACGATCGCCCGGCACTTCCCGGCCGCCGCCGAGGCGGCGATCACCCACCACTGGGGCGGCCCGCTGGCGGTGCCGCGCGACTGGTGCATGAGCATCAGCTTCGATCGCGCCACCGGCGTCGGCTGGGCCGGCGGCTATTCCGGCCACGGGGTCGTGTCGGCGAACATCGCCGGCCGCACCATGGCCGACCTCGTCCTGAACCGCCAGAGCGACCTGGTCAGCCTGCCCTGGGTCGGCCACCGGAACCGGCGCTGGGAGCCGGAGCCGGCCCGCTTCCTGGCCTCGCGGGCAATCGTGCGCATCCTCGCCGACGCCGACGAGTACGAGCAGCGGACAGGACACAAGGCCGCGCGGGTGCGGCTGGTCGCCCCGTTCATGGCCGAGCAGTAGCGCGCCACCGCCTCGGTGGATGATCAGGGGCCGGCAACTCTGCAACGCGCCGCAACAACTCTGTGATGAGAATGCGGGGTCTGACCCCGTATTCTCACGGACGCGCGGGTGCGGCTCGTCGCGCCGTTCCTGGCCGAGCACTACGGGTCGGCTATAGCTTGCGCACGGTGACGGCGGTGCCGTAGGCGGCGACCTCGCTCATGAGGTTCGCGATCTCGTTGCAGTCGAAGCGCATTCCCAGCACCGCGTTCGCCCCCACCTCGCGGGCGGAGTCGCGGAGCCGCTCGACGGCGTGGGTGCGGCTGTCCGAGAGCAGCTGCGTGTAGCCCTTGACCTCGCCGCCGAAGACGGTGCGGAAGCTGGCGCCGACATTGGAGAACGCGTTTCGGGCGCGCACGATCAGCCCGAACACCTCGCCGTACACCTCGACGACCTCGTAGCCCGGCAGCTCGTTGGTCGTCACCACGATGATGTCGTCCACGGGAGCGAGGTTAGCAGGCGCCGGCGACGTCGCCGAAGCGCGCCCAGAGACCGCCCAGCGTCTCCAACTCGTGCTCGTCGAAGCGCTCCAGGAAGTGCCTGCGAACGCCCGCCAAGTGCGTGGTCCGGGCATCCGCGAAGACCTCGCGGCCGCGTTCGGTCAGCTCGGCGTTCTGGCCGCGCAGATCGCTCGGGCAGGTGCGCCGGCGCACCAGACCATCACGCTCCAGGCGATCGATCAGGCGCGTCAGCCCGCTCCGCGAGAGCAGGACGCGCTCGGCGATGTCGCTCATCCGCAGCGTCCCGGTGGGCGAATCGGCGATCTGAAGGAGCACCTCGTAGGAGGTCAGCGGCAGACCGTGCCGGCGCTCCAGCTCACGGTCGAGGCTGGCGATCATCTCGTGGTGGGTGCGCAGGAATCCGCGCCAGGCGGCCAGCTCCGTGCTGCTGAGCTGCGGCCCCTGGGCTGTCGGTCGGGATGTCTGGTTCGTGGCCATTGGTTGCATGTACAATCATACTTCACCGCGCCGATGGATTCCACCGATCTCCAAGATTTCCAGCGGTTTCTCCGCCCCGCCGACGGCTCACCGGAGGGCGCGCTGGTGCTCATCCACGGGCGCGGAGCGGACGAGCGGGATCTGGCGCCGCTGGCGGACGAGCTCGACCCCGAGCGACGGCTGGTGGCGATCCTCCCGCGCGGGCCGCTGAGCCTGCCCCCGGCCGGTGCCCACTGGTACCAGGTGATGCGGATCGGCTACCCCGATCCGGCCACGTTCCTTCCCACCTACCGAGCCCTCTCCGGCTGGATCGGCCGGACGCTGGCCGACCTCGAAGTGCCGATCGACCGGACCGTGATCGGCGGCTTCTCGCAGGGCGCGGTGATGTCATGGGCGCTCGGCCTCGGCGGCGGCCGGCCCACACCGGCCGGGATCCTCGCGCTCTCCGGGTTCATGCCCACGGTCGAGGGTTTCGCGCTCGACCTCGACCGGCCAGGCCTGCGGGTGGCCATCGGGCACGGCAGCCTCGACCCCGTGATCGGCGTCGAGTGGGGCCGCGACGCCCGCGACCGCCTGCTCGCCGCCGGCATCGAGCCGATCTACCGGGAGTCGATCATGCCGCACACGATCGACCCCGCCTTCCTGCCCGAGCTGCGCGCCTGGCTGGCGGCGGCAACCGCCGCGTGAGAATCCGGGGTCAGACCCCGGTTTCTCATTCCTCGGGAAAGAGCGCCTCCAGCTCGCCGATTCGCTGCAGGCGGTCGGCCGGCGCAGCCGAGCTGCCGAGGACGCGCCCGGCCAGGTAGCAGACGAGCGGCGCCGCCCGCCGGTCGTCGCTGGTGTGGGCCACCCGGCGGGCGAGCGCGAGCAGCGCCCGCGCCTCCTCCTCGGTCAGCGGGTCGAGGCCGGTGCTCGCGGCGACGCGGTCGGTGACTGCTTCGTAGGGCTGGGCCACGAGGAGCGATGTTACCGTGCAGCACGGCAATGGCGACCGGCACGCATGACGCGCTGATACTGGAGGGGGACGGGCGCAGGCGCGGCCGCGCCCACGGCGAGCAGTTGCGGGAACGCGTCGCCGCGGCGCTGGAGGCGCTGGAGTCGGACATCGCCCGGCGCACCGGCCGCTCGCCCGCCGACCACGTGCGCGACTTCCTGGCGGCGACAGCGTTCCTACCCACGATCCAGGAGCGCACCCCCGACCTGCTCCAGGAGGTGCGCGGGATCGCCGAGGGAGCCAACGCCGACTTCGCGCTGGTGCTGGTGCACAACCTGCTCGACGAGGAGTGGTGGTACTCGGAATCGGCCGGCCAGGCCTGCAGCGTGCTGGCGGTCGCGCCCGAGGACGGCCGCCCCGGCCTGTTGGCGCAGAACATGGACCTGCCCGCCTGGACCGACGGCAGCCAGGTGGTGCTGCGCTGCCGCGACCGGGCAGGGGACGAGGCCGTCCTGCTCTCGATCGCCGGCATGATCGGGCTCACCGGCATCAGCTCGCGCGGCCTCGGCCTGTGCGTGAATGCGCTCGGGATGCTCCGCCACTCGGACCGCGGCCTGCCGGTCGCCTTCGCCATGCGCGGTGCCCTCGACCAGCCCACGCGGGAACAGGCCGAGTCCTTCCTGTCCGGGACGCCGCACGCCTCGGGCCAGCACTTCGCCCTGGCCGACCGCGCCGGCGTGAGCGGCCTCGAGTGCTCGGCGGGCGGTGCCCGGCCGACCACGCCCGGGGATCACACCTGGCACACGAACCACCCCCTGGCGAGCAGTGACGTCGACCCGGCCAGCGAGCTCCCCGCCGGCACGGCCGATTCGCACGTCCGGCAGGAGCGGCTGGCCGAGTTGACGCCGGAGGTCGAGACGCCGGAGGACTGCATGGAGGTGCTCTGCGACGGCGAGGCGCCACTCTGCAAGCACGCCACGGCGAGCCTACCCTGGCTCACCTTCGGCTCCGTCGTCTACGAGCTCGGAGCGTCCCCGCGGGCCTGGTTCGCGCTCGGTCCGCCTGACCGGACACCTTTCGTCCGCCATGACCCGCCGTGAGTTCTCGGCGGGCGGGGTCGCCGTCCGTCGGATGCAAGGCCGTTGGTGGCTGGCGGCGATCGAGCCGAACGGGCGGCCGGGGACGCTGGCGCTGCCGAAGGGGCTGGTCGAGGCGGGCGAGGACACCCGCCAGACCGCGGTCCGGGAGGTGCGCGAGGAGAGCGGCCTGGAAACTGTCGTCATCGGCGACCTGGGATCGGTCCGCTACGCCTACACCTGGGACGGCGAGCGGGTATTCAAGATCGTCACCTTCCATCTGCTACGGCCGTGTGGCGGCCGACTGGGCGCGATCGCGCCCGACATGCGCCTGGAGGTGAGCGCCGCGCGATGGCTCCCCCTGGACGAGCACGGCCGCCTCTCCTACCGCGGCGAGCGGGAGGTGGCTGTGCGGGCCGGCGCGATGCTCGCCCAGGAGTGAAGCCGCGCTACGAGGTGGTCACCCAGTCCGCGCGCGGATCCGGGATCGGCGTCAGATGCGACTCGATCT
>DASUHT010000025.1:0-3635 GCA_036273335.1 Gaiellales bacterium
CAGGCGGCGCTGCGCCGGGTGGCGACCCTGGTCGCGGGCGGAGCGTCGCCCGAGGAAGTGTTCGCCGCGGTCGCCGGGGAGGTCGGGCGGCTGCTGGGGACCGTCCAGACCAACATGCTCCGGTACGACCCAGATGATGTCGCGACGATCGTCGCGGTGCACGGCAGGGTCGGCGACGCCGCGGCCGTTTCCGTAGGAGATCGGTACGAGCTCGGCGGGCGGAACGCGACAACGCTGGTGTTCGAGACCGGTCGGCCGGCGCGGATCGACGGCTATTCCGGCGCGTGGGGGGCCGTCGGGCGCGCCGCGGGCTACCGTTCGTCGGTCGGCGTGCCGATCAGCGTGGAAGGCCGGCTGTGGGGCGTCATCGGCGTGGCGTCAACGCGCGACGAGCCGCTGCCGGCGGACATCGAGGCCCGGCTGGCCGGGTTCACCGAGCTGGTCGCGACCGCGGTCGCCAACGCGCAGGCGCGCGTAGAGCTGCGCGGGTTCGCCGAGGAGCAGGCGGCGCTGCGCCGGGTGGCGACCCTGGTCGCGGGCGGAGCCCCGCCCGAGGAAGTGTTCACCGCGGTTCCCGAGGAAGTCGGGCAGTTGCTGAAGGTCGACTACACGGTGGTGAGCCGGTACGACCCGGACGGCCTGGTCACGGTCGTCGGCGGCTGGGCCAGCACCGACCCCGGGCGCCCGCTTGCTATCGGCCTCCGCCTCAAACCCGAGGGACGGAACATCCACGCGCTGGTATTCCAGACAGGACAGCCAGCCCGGATCGATGACTATGGCACCGCCGTGGGCGCGTTTGCCGACGTCGCCCGCGACTGGCAGTACCGCTCGTCGGTCGGCGTGCCGATCAGCGTGGAAGGCCGGCTCTGGGGCGTCATGATAGCGGGATCCCGCGAGGAGTCCCTGCCGGCGGACGCCGAGGCGCGGCTGGCCGGGTTCACCGAGCTGGTCGCGACCGCAATCGCCGACGCACAGGCGCGCGTGGAGCTGCGCGGGTTCGCCGAGGAGCAGGCGGCGCTGCGCCGGGTGGCCACGCTGGTGGCCCGGGCGGCGCCGCCGCAGGAGGTTTTCGGCGCGGTCGCCGAGGAGGCCGGCCGGCTGCTGGGCACGGATTCCACGGTCATGAGCCGGTACGATCCGGACGGCGCGGCCATGGTCGTCGGTGTCTGGGACGGGACTGGTGCCGCCCGGGTTATTCCGGTCGGCCTCCGGCTGGGCTTCGGGGGGCGGAACGTGCACACGCTGGTATTCCAGACCGGCCGGCCCGAGCGGATCGATGACTACGCCGCCGCCTCGGGCGATGCCGCCGACGCCGCACGAGGCTGGGGATTCCGCTCGGCCGTTGGCGTGCCGATCAGCGTCGAGGACCGGCTGTGGGGCGTCATGAGCGTGGCGTCCGCGCGGGAAGAGCCGCTCTCCGCGGACACCGAGGAGCGGCTGGCGGCCTTCACCGAGCTGATCGTCACCGCCCTCGTCAACGCCGAGGCCCAGGCCGCGCTCGACGCCTCGCGGGCGCGGATCGTCGCCGCCGCTGACGAGACGCGGCGCCGCCTCGAGCGTGACCTGCACGACGGTATTCAGCAGCGTCTCGTCTCGCTCGCGCTGAAGGCCCGGATGATCGAGATGATGACACCTCATCCCGCGGACGAGATCCGGGGCGAGCTGTTGCTGCTGGCTGATGGTCTGGGTACCGCCGTGGATGAACTGCGGGAGGTCTCGCACGGCATCCACCCGGCCATCTTGTCCGAGGCCGGGCTCGGCCCAGCTTTGGAGGCACTCGCCCGGCGCTCCGCGGTGCCGGTCGAACTCGACCTGAATCTCGGCCCGCGGCTTGGTGAGCACGTCGAGGCGGCCGGTTATTACATCGCGTCCGAGGCGATCACCAACGTCGTAAAGCACGCACAGGCCTCGGTCATCTGTATGCGCGCGGACGGCTGTGACGGCGCCCTCTCCCTCTCGATCAGCGACGATGGCATAGGCGGCGCCGACCCCAACCGCGGCTCAGGCATCATCGGCCTCAAAGACCGGGTCGAAGCCCTGGGCGGAACGATCTCGGTGCTGAGCCCGCCCGGCCACGGAACAGCATTGCACGTCCAGCTTCCGGCCGATCCGATGGCCATGCCCACGCTGCCCGGCGGCATCCCATAGCCGCCAGCCGGGCCGCACGGTGAGTCTCAGCGCGCCGGAACGCCGGGCGGGTCTCCTGGCTCGCGGCCATCGATGATCCGGCGAATCGCATCCGCCGACAGCTCTTGCTTCGGCAAGAACCCCGTCGCCGGGCTTTCCGCTATAGGACGCGCGAAATCGGCCGCCGAGTAGGTCGAGATCACGATCA
Organism: Gaiellales bacterium; assembly: GCA_036273335.1. Lineage (GTDB taxonomy): Bacteria > Actinomycetota > Thermoleophilia > Gaiellales > JAICJC01 > DASUHT01. The sequence goes on from DASUHT010000025.1 coordinate 2,336, forward strand.
CGGCCGGCCCGCCATCCCGGTGGTGCGCGGCCAGCCGCCGGGCAAGCTCAAACCCGCTCTCACCCCCGAGCATGACGTCCACCAGCACAATCTCCGGCCGCAGCTCCTCTGCTCGCCGCAGCGCCTCAGCCGAGGTAGCGGCCACGCCGACGACGCGCAGGCCCTCCCGTTCCAGGCGGTCGCGGGCGGCCTCCACGAACAACCAGCTGTCGTCCACAATCAGGACACCGAGCACCGCCATGTAAACAGCGTTCCAGCGTGTACGGCGCCGCGCATTGGGGCTAGCAGGGATCGGAAGAGTCGCGGCCTGAACGCAGATCCGGTGCCGGGCAAGGACATCCCAGCGGCCGGCACAATCATGTCGGCGCTGCAGGCCGGGCGGACGGTAGAACCAGCCGCCGATGCCGGCAGTCAGCCGAGCGATCTTCTCGTCCAGCGGTTCCCATCGCCCTCGACGGGCTCGCCGCCGACGCACTGGCCGGGTATGAGTACGTGATTGTGGTCCCGGATCGCGTCGAGATCCGCCGCGGCGCGGAAGCCGGGGACGTCCTCATACGAGAAGCCGGGGTGTCCTCATACGGTTTGAAGTCGGCGTCCTCGCCCGCCAGGCGTGGCAGGCATCGGCGATGCGGCCGATGTCTTCGGCGGACAGCTCGCGGTTGGTGCGCGCACCATGTGCCCAAAGCCCACGGGCGTCGATGAACAGCACCTTATTGAACCGGGCTCTTCGCGCGCTGACCCCGGCCCGATCCGGCGGGCCTTACCAGCGATGACGCCGTTGTGCTCATGTACTACTCAAGGGCGGGTGCAGGTGGTACCCGGCAAGGCATCGATCGCTCTGATCGCCCCGTGTTCGAGACCGGAGAGCCGCGATACTCCTGGATCAACGAGGTACAAGCAGCCGGCAAACGTGTCCTGTCCGCCGACAAGACACGACTCGACTACGAAATCTACGAGCTCCGATAAGCGCAAGGTCTCCGCGACCGCAATGAGCCCTTGCACGAGAGCTTCGATCGGCGCGCCATAAACGGCAAATCTGCGCGGTCACGTCATGATCAAGAACCGAACGAGCGGCCATACAAAATCGGCGTTATACGGGTGATCTTGTCAAGAGCTGGGTGCGTAAGCCCGGTCGTGTTGATCATGGTGTCGGCTCGCTGAACAATCCCTCGCCGTCGCTGGCGCCGAGGAGGAATACGAACCGGTGCAGGTCAGCGCAGAGGGTGCCGGTGTTGTAGGCGGGGTGGCCGACGAAGGCGGCGAAGCTCTCGGCGAGGGCGTGTTTCTGGCTGCCGGATAG
>DASUHT010000026.1:0-5861 GCA_036273335.1 Gaiellales bacterium
AGCTGCGCGTAGCGGATCGCCGACGGCCCCATGTCGACGCCGCGGCGCCCCGAGCCGAGGTCGAGCGCCGCACCGATCACGCCGATCGGGCGCCTGTCGCCTCGTGATGTGCCGCTCTCCGCCACGGCCGCGAACACTACCGAAGCGAGACCGTCCCGTCGCCGCCGCCGATCCCACCATTGAGGAGGGCGCAACAGCCCTAAAGGGTTAGAACGGTACGCCGATAAGGCTATCGACCCCGTTGTTGTCCAACGTTCCATGCTTCATCAGGAGGCGCCTTCACAATGATCGATCCGGCGAGCATTCGTACCGCGTCGTTCTCGCTCACCCCGACCGGCTACAACCCGGAGGAGGTCGATCGCTTCCTCGCGGAGCTGGCAGACGCGACACCCGGCTCGATCGACCTGGCCGAGCTGCGCAACGCATCGTTTTCCCTGACGCCCACCGGATACAACCCGGAAGAGGTTGATCAGTTCCTGGGATCGATCGCCGACCAGCTGGCCGACGCCCCGGCGTCGCAGCCGGAACCGTTCGAGCGTGAGGACCAGCCCGTAGCCGAGCACGACGACGAGCATCGGTACGAGCCCGCCGCCGAGGTTGAGCACGAGCCCGTCGCCGAGGTTGAGTACGCGGACGAGCACGAGGTCGAGGTCGAGGACGACGCTGACGACGTGTACCAGCCCGTCGCCGAGGTCGAGGCGGACGAGCAGCCCGTCGCCGCGGAGCACGACGGCTGGCATCAGCCCGAGGTGGCCGCCGAGCCCGAGCCGGAGCCGGAGCTGGTGCTGGTCGAGAGCATCCCCGACGAGCCGGCCGGCGAGCCGCCGGTGGCGAGCCTGCCCGAGGCGATCGTCGCCGAGCGTCCCCAGGCCGACCTGGGCAGCCTGTCCGCAGCCGTGGAGGCGGCCATCGAGTCGCTCGACGGCTTCGTCAAGAACGAGCTCCACAACCTGCGCGAGGTGAGTGCGCTCGAGATCGACGACATCCTGGCCGAACGCCAGCGGCTGATCGAGGACGCGACCAGCGTCGGCCGGCGTCACATCGACGAGGCCAGCGCCCACGCCGAGAAGATCGTGAACAAGGCCCGCAAGGAGGGCGACCGCATGCGCCAGCAGGTCGAGCAGGAGCTGCGCGAGGAGCGGGAACGCTTCGAGCAGTCGCTCGCCGACCGCGATGCCCAGGCCCAGGCCCGCGTGAAGGAGATCCTGGACCAGGCTGAGGCCCGCCGGCACGAGGCCGACGAGCTGGTCGCCAGCGCCGCGCAGGCACAGGCCTCGATGCTGGCCTCGTTCGAGCAGGCCCGCAGCTCGCTGATCCAGGCCGCGGAGCGGAACAGGATCTCCTCGACCCAGGTGCAGGCCGTGTCGTCTGACGAGGATGCCGATGAGCACGACACCTCGGCCGCGGCTTGATGCCCCGGTTGACCCGTTTCGCCTGAATCCCGCTGACTCCGGCGAGCCCGTCGGCCTGGATGACCTGATCGCATCCGGGCCCGTGGTGCTCGTGCTGGTCGAGGGCGGCCGCGCCGACGACCCGCGCGCCGCCATGCTGCGCGAGCTCGGCGAGCGGATTGCGTCGTCACCGGCGCGCCTGGTGCTGGTGTCGCCCGGCGACTCCGACCTCTGCCGGTCGCTGAGCGCGGTGCGCACCGCCGAGTGGCTGACCGACCCGAAGGGCGATGCCTCGCGTGCTCTGGGCACGCTGTCCGACCGCCGTATGCGTAAAGCACGGCGGCAGGACGGCCTGTTCGTCGTCGACCAGGACCGCGTGCTGCGGTTCGCCTTCCAGGTGCAGGAGCAGGACCAGTGGATCCCCGCGTCGTTCGTGTGGTCGCGGCTGTCGCGCCTGGCCAGCGCCGCGCCGCCCCCGCCGCCTGCCGAGCACACGGCCGATCCGGTTGCACCGGGCGAGGCCGAGCTCGACATCCTCGTCCGCGAGGTGGGCCGGCGCATGGGCCTGTCCTCGAACGAGCTGACGCAGCTGGCCACCGCCAGCCGCTTCCGCGATCTTGGCATGAGCGTCGTGCCGGACGAGATCATCACCAAGATCGGCCCGCTCAGCGACGAGGAGTGGGCGATCGTGCGCGAACACCCGCAGCGCTCGGCCGAGATGCTGGGCACCAGCCCGCTGTTCGACAACGTGCGCGCGATCGTGCAGGGCAGCCACGAGCACGTCGACGGCAGCGGCTATCCCAACGGGCTGCGGGGCGATGAGATCCCCCTGGGATCGCGCATTCTGCTCGCCGCCGAGGCCTACCTGGCGATGGTCTTCGGCCGCCGCTACCACGACCGCGAGCGACCCCTGAATCCGATCGCAGAGCTCGAGAAGGGCATCGGCACCCGCTACGACGCGGGCGTCGTCGAGACGCTGGCGGCCGCGGTCGAGCACCTCGACCTGCGCCCGGACGCCCAAGCCGCCTGATCGGGCCCTTGCCGGGTGATGTTTGAAATCCGGCGCCGCAGAGTACGGGGTATGGATGGCACTGAAACCGTTCATCCTTCGCACCACGTCGCGCAGCGACCGATCCCGCTGGGTTCGGATCCGCAGCCACCGCTCGCGCCGTGTCCGCGAACATGAGGCACAGGCGGCCGACCGGCCGCCGATCCCACGGGGATAGGCATCGCGTCCGGCCGGAGTAGTCTCCAGCGATGCTCCGCCCCGAGTATCCGATCGAGACCGAGCGGCTGCTGCTGCGACCCTACCGTGAGGCCGACATCGACGTCCTGCACGACATCCAGTCGCGGCCGGAGGTGGTGCGCTACCTGTACTGGGAGCCGCGCACGCGTGAGCAGGTGGAACGGGTGATCCGCGAGTCGAGCGACGAGATCGAGCTCGAGGGCAACGCGCTCGAGCTGGCCATCCAGCCCCGCGGCAGCGAGACGATGGTGGGAGACGTCGTCCTCATGTACCGCAGCGAGGCGCACCGGCAGGGTGAGATCGGGTTCGTGCTGCACCCCGACCATCAGGGCCACGGATACGCGACCGAGGCCGCCCGCGAGATGCTGCGGCTGGGATTCGAGCAGCTCGGCCTGCATCGCATCATCGGCCGCCTGGAGGCGCGCAACTCCGCCTCCGCAGCGGTGCTGGAGCGGCTGGGCATGCGTCTCGAAGCGCACCTGCACGAGAACGAGTGGGTGAAGGGCGAGTGGCAGAGCGAACTGGTCTACGCGATGCTGGCGACGGAGTGGGCGACCCGGCAGTGACCGAAGCCGCCGGCGCGGCGCGTGCGGTGGCGGCGATCCTCCGCCACGCGGCGGCTGAGCGCGACGGGCTGGTGTCTATGAGCACCGACGGAGACGAGCTGGTGGTGGCGTCTCCGGGCGAGACGTCGCTGCTGATGGTGCGGCTGCCGCTCCCCGGCGACGGTCTCGACGGCAGCTTCGCGCCCCCCACCGGCGACCCGCCGAAGGACGCCGAAGCGCTGTCGCTGAGCGCGGCCCGTACCGGGCTGGCCGTGCAGCTGGGGCGGCGGCGCCTGACGCTGCGCCGGATCGCGGACGGCCCGGTCGAGGTGGAATGGGTGTGGCCGGCGACCACGCCCGCCGTCGAGGCGGTGGTGTCACGCGACCGGCTGCTCGAGGCGCTGCCGGCCGGCGAGGGGCGGATCACGTTCGTTGGCGCCGACCGGCAGCTGCTGCTGCAGGCCGGCCGCCAAGAGTCGCGGGTGCCGTTGAAGAACCGCACGCGCCGGCGCAAGGACATCGGCACGGCGGTCGCCTTCGACGAGCTGCGGCGGCTGGTGGAGGCGGCCGGCGCCGACGTCACCATCGAGCTGGCCGACCTGCGCCCGCTCACGATCGTGAGCGGCAGCGTGCGCGGTGTGGTCGTGCGCGGGATGCCGATGCGCTGGCAAGGCCAGGCAGCGGTCGCGGCGAAGACCGCCGATCCGCCGCCGGCGACGCCCGCGAAGGCGGCTCCAAAGCGGCGGGATGCAGCCGCGGAGCGAGCCGCCGAGCGGGCGGCGCGAAAGCGAGAGGCGGAGCGGCTGGCGGCCGCCCGCGCCCGCGACGTCAAGCAGGCGCAGCAGGCTCTGGGCCGCGCCGTGGTGCAGCTGGACGCCGCGTCCGAGGCCCTCGCCAAGCTGGAGGACGCGGACCTCTCGGCCCGAGCCGATCAGCTGCGCGCCGCTCTGCGTGATCTGATGGCGCGCTGCGGCGACGCGACGTGACCCGGCGGGCCGTGGTGACAGGCGTCTTTTCGTACACGGGCGGCGCGATCGCGCGGCAGCTGCTCGACCGCGGCGACGAGGTGGTGTCGCTGTCGCGGCGCCCGGCGCCGGCCGGCCATCCGCTGGCGGGCGCCGTCGCGCGCGAGCCGCTCCAGTTCGAGGATACGGAGCTGCTGGTGCGCTCGCTGGAGGGCGCCGACATGCTGTTCAACACCTACTGGATCCGCTTCCCGCGGGACGGCGCCGACTTCGCCTCGGCGGTCGCGAACAGCCGGGCGCTGTTCGAGGCGGCGGGGCGGGCCGGCGTCCGCAGGATCGTGCACCTGTCGGTCACGAACGCGGCCGCCGATTCGCCGTACGCCTACTTCCGAGGGAAGGCGGCGGTCGAGGCCGCGCTGGCGGAGACCACCTCTGACCACGCGGTGATCCGGCCGTCGCTGGTGTTCGGCGGCCGTGAGGAGATCCTGATCAACAACATCGCCTGGCTGCTGCGCAAACTGCCGGCGTATGCCGTCCCCGGCGACGGCAGCTACCGCGTCCAGCCCGTGTTCGTCGGCGACGTGGCGGGGCTCGCAATCGCGGCGGGGGACGGAGACGGCCCGGTGTTGCAGGATGCCGTGGGCCCGGAGATCTACACCTTCGACGAGTTCCTCGCCGCCCTCGCGCGGGCGCTCCACACGCGGTCGCGGCTGGTGCACCTCCCTCCCGCCGTCGTTGCGGCGCTGGGGCGCGCCATCGGCCCACTCGTCCGTGACGTGCTGATCACGGCGGAGGAGCTGGGCGCGCTCACGTCCGAGCTGCTCATCTCCCACCGGCCCGCGACATGCCACACCAGCTTCGGCGAATGGCTTCCCGGCGCGGCGCCCTGGCTGGGACGGCGGTACGCCAACGAGCTTCGCCGGAACTGGGCCGAGACCAGGTAGGTTGGTGCGGACGATGCCCACCCTGCTCCTGCTACGGCATTTGAAATCCAGCTGGGACGACGAATCGCTCGCCGACCACGAACGACCGCTCTCGGCGCGCGGCGTCCGAGACGGCGGGCACGTGGCCGAGCATCTGCGCAGCCTGAACGCGCGGGTCGACCTCGTGCTCTGCTCGTCTGCGGTGCGCACCCGGCAGACGCTGGAGCTGATCCAGCCGGCGCTCGGGGACGCGCAGGTCGAGATCGAGGATCAGCTGTACGGGGCGTCGGCCGAGTCCCTGCTGGCCCGGCTGCACGGCGTCCCCGACTCGGTCGGTTCGGCGCTCATGATCGGCCACAACCCGGGCATGCAGGATCTGGCGCTGCGTCTGGCCGCGCCGGGGCCGATTCGCTCGGCGGTGGTGGCCAAGTTCCCGACCGGCGCGCTGGCCACGCTCGCTGTCCCCGACCACGCCTGGCTGGACCTGCACCAGGGGACGGCGCGCCTGGTCGGCTACACCGTCCCCAAGGATCTCAGGTAACAGCGAGCACCTCCCCGGCCGCCTCGGCCGAAGCCCTGCCAGACGCCGAATGTGGCGACGGTAACCAGATGGCAGGGGCAAGTCAAGGAAGTGGACTGCGCAAATACCCGCGCCTGCGCGGGACGCCGCGAGTCCTGTCGGGCAGACGGATCACAGCACCGACGCTGGTATAGTCGCTCGCCGGTGTCCCCCGTCGAATCGCCGAACAGCAGCCCGGCCGCTCCGCAAGACGGGCAGGTGATCGCAGGCC
>DASUHT010000027.1:0-5075 GCA_036273335.1 Gaiellales bacterium
CTTCGCCGCCGCCGGCCTGGACGTGCAGCCGATCTCGCCGTCCGACGTGTCGGACGCGATCAAGCTGGTCGCCGCCGGGCGAGTCGATCTCGGCATCTCCTACGAGCCGGAGCTCTTCTTCGCCCAGCAGCAGCACATTCCCGCCACCGCCGTGGCGGCGATGGTGCCGACGGCGCTCAACTCGATCATCGCCCGCGGCGACCGCGGCATCCACAGCGTCCGCGACCTCCAGGGAAAGACTGTCGGTGTCGATGGCAGCGCATCCACGGACGCCTTCCTGAGCACGGTGCTCGCCCACGCCGGCCTGAACCCGAATACCGCGGTGCGGCGAGAGGTGGTCAGGTTCGGGCTCGTCCAAGCGCTTCTTGCCGGGAAGGTCGACGCGATCGCCGGCGGGTTCCAGAACATCGAGGGGATCGACGCCGCCGACCGCGGGCTGCACCCGGTGATCTTCCCGGTCGACCACTACGGCGTGCCCCCCTACGACGAGCTGGTGGTGATCGCCAACAGCCAGCGCCTGGCTGACGACCCGGCCTACGCCGGGATGGTGCGGCGCTTCGTGGCGGCGCTGGCCAGGGCCACCGACTGGGCCCGCCACCACCAGGCGGCGGCGATCGCGGTGATGCGCAAGGAGAGCTACCGCGACTACCAGAACGACATCGCCCGCAGCGTGCCGGCGACGCTGCGGCTGCTGCGCACGTCGGCGCTCAGCGTCCGGGCCTGGAACCGCTTCGGGATGTGGATGTACCGCTCCGGGCTGCTGCACTCGAAACCCGACGCGGCGGCGCTGGTGCACTCGATGGCCCCGTAGACTTCCCCCATGGACTCCCTGCGCGGGCAGCTCCTGGTGGCGGCGCCGTCCCTGATCGACCCGAACTTCAGGCGCACGGTGGTGCTGATCCTGGAGCACACCGACGAAGGGGCGCTGGGGCTGGTGCTGAACCGGCCGACCGACGTGACGGCCGGCGATGCGGTGCCGGAACTGGCGCCGCTCGTCGGCGACGAGGGAATCCTCTACCTGGGCGGCCCGGTGCAGCCGGGCGCCGTCATTGCGCTCGGCGAGTACGTCGAGCAGCCGCCGCCGGAGCGCTCGCTGATCGGGCCGGTCGCCGCCCTCGACCTGGATGAGGACGCCGAGGAGCTGGCGGGGCGGCTCGCGCGGGCGCGTCTCTTTGCCGGCTACGCCGGCTGGGGCGACGGGCAGCTGGACGGCGAGGTGGAGGGCGAGGACTGGATCACGCTGCCGGCGCTCCCCGGCGACGTCTTCGGGGAGGAGCACGAGCAGCTGTGGAACCGGGTGCTGCGCCGCAAGGGCGGCCGCTTCCAGCTGATCGCGACCATGCCAGAGGACCCCAGCCTGAACTAGAGGGCGCACCCAGGCCCGCCGTTATGATGGCCGCGTGTCCGAGCACGATCCCGCGCAGACGGCCGGCCAGCTCATCGACTGGGCTGACGCGCACGGCTTCACGCCCAGCGAACGGTCATTCGCGGGCGAGACGCCGCTTCTCCGACTGGGCACGGCCGACATCAGCGGCGTCACCTTCGACGGCCAGGTCGACGGCCATCGGGCGCTCCTCGGCGAATTCTTCATCGCCTCCCCGAACCGCATCGGCATCGGTGACTCGGGTGTCGGCGAGACGCATTTCGTGGTCCTCCTGTGCGACATCGACGCGCCGCGCTGGCCGCGCATCACCGTCCATCCGACCGAGTTCTCGGACGGCGACTGGCTCGACCGGCTGCTCCACCACGACGACCACCGGGTGCCCGACATCTCGCCAGAGTTCGACCGCCACTACCGCCTGCGGATCGCCAACTCGATCGACGAGGACGACCTGCACGACCTGCTGACCCCGGAGCTGGTGGCCTGGATCGCCGACCAGCCGGAGATGGTCGCCGACCTCGAGAACAACGACCAGACCGGCGACAGCCTGGTCGTCGCAGCGCTCGCGGCCGACGACCGGCCGGCGTCGCCAGAGCTTCTGATCGCCCAGGCGTCCCACCTCATGCCGATCCTCGAGGCTGACTGACATGGACCTCCGTGAGACCCAGCGGCCGCTCAAGGATGGGTACCGCAACGACCCGGCCTCGTCGCGCATCACCCTGCAGGCGACCGGCTCGCAGGTCGACGACGGCGCGATCGCCTGCTCCATCGATATCGGCCGCGCCGTCTACGAGGCGCAGGCGCACAGCGGCGTCGGCGGCGCCGGCACCGGCGCCTGCTCCGGCGACCTGCTCCTGGGGGCACTCGCCGCCTGCGCGCAGATCACCTGCCAGATGGTGGCGGAGTCGATGGAGCTGGACGCGCGCAGCATCGGCGTCAGCGTCGAGGGCGACCTCGACCTGCGCGGCACGCTCGGCATCGACCGCGACACCCCGGTCGGGTTCCAGGAGATCCGCGTCCGCTTCGAGATCGACGCCCCCGGCGCCAGCCGCGAGCAGCTCGACTCGCTCGCCCGCAAGACCGAGCGCTACTGCGTGGTCATGCAGACCCTGCGCAGCGCCCCTGCGATCACCGTCGAGTTCACGTAAGGCCTTGCGCTGTACGGTGAGCTGACGCCGGCCGACCGCTCGAAGCTCTCACAGGAGGTGGACGTCCTGGCCGAGCCGCTGTCGATGGTGGCCTCCAGGGTCACAGGCTGATGCCCGAGCGGCCCCAGGGTGGACCGAACCTGACCCGCCGCCGGCTGCTGGCGGCCGGCGGCGGGGCGGTCGGGCTGGCGCTGGCCGGTGGCGGCTACGCGCTGGGTGCCCGCCAGGACGAGGGCGACGACAACGCCGGCGCGGCCGTGCCGTTCTACGGCGCGCAACAGGCGGGAATCGCGACCCCTCCGCAGGACCGGCTGATGTTCGCGTCCTTCGACCTCACCCTGGCCAGCGCCGGCGAGCTTCGCGACCTCCTGCGGACCTGGAGCACCGCCGCCGCTCTGATGACCGCGGGTCGGCCGGCGGGCCCCCCGGGCGGCGATCTGGGCGCCCCGCCGGCCGACACGGGCGAGGCCGTCGGCCTCGGCCCGGCCCGGCTGACGGTGACGTTTGGGCTGGGGCCGACGGTGTTCCGGGCGGGCGGCGAGGACCGGTTCGGCCTGGCCGCCCGGGAGCCGGCGGCGCTCGCGCCACTCGGCCCGCTCCCGGGCGATCAGCTGCACCCGCTGCGCTCGGACGGCGACCTCTGCGTCCAGGCCTGCGCCGACGATCCCCAGGTCGCCTTCCATGCCATCCGCGACCTGGCCCGGGTGGCCCGCGGCGCGGCGGTCATGCGCTGGACACAGCTCGGCTTCGGCCGCGCCGCCTCGACCAGCCGCGACCAGGTCACGCCGCGCAACCTGCAGGGATTCAAGGACGGGACGAACAACCTCGACGCCGGCGACGCGGCCGCGATGGGGCAGTACGTCTGGGTCGGCGACGAGGACCCGCAGGCCTGGTTCCACGGCGGCACCTATGTTGTTACGCGGCGTATCCGGATGCTGATCGAGACCTGGGACCGCTCGTCACTGGGTGACCAGCAGGACACGATCGGCCGCTTCAAGGAATCCGGCGCGCCGCTCACCGGGACGCACGAGCACGACCGGCCGAACCTGCGGGCGCGCACCCCGGGCGGCGAGCCGGTGATCCCCGCCGACGCCCACATCCGGGTGGCCGCTCCGGCGACGAACAGCGGCATCCGCATCCTCCGTCGCGGCTACTCGTACACGGATGGGATCGACCCGGCCACCGGGGAGCTGGACGCCGGGCTCTTCTTCATCTGCTTCCAGCGCGACCCGCACAGCCAGTTCGTGCCGCTACAGCGACGCCTGGGCAGCCACGACGCCCTGAACGAGTTCATCGCGCACACCTCCAGCGCCCTCTTCGCGGTGCCTCCGGGAGCGCCGCGCGGCAGCTTCGTGGGAGCCGGGCTGTTCCAGGGCTAGATCGGCGCCCCAGGCGGCGTGCCGCGGCGATGATGCGGAAGTGGGAGCTTCCGAATCGGCAGGGTTGCGGGCGTACGGTGAGCTCCTTTCGATCGGCGACATCCGCCAGGTCGTGTCATGGGGACTGATCGGCCGGCTGCCGCTCGGCATGAGCGCGCTCGCGCTGGTGCTCCTGGTCCGCGGCGAGGGAGGGTCGTATGCCGCCGCCGGGGTCGTCTCGGCCGCCTTCGCGCTCGCCTCCGGCGCAGGCGCCCCTGTCGGCGGCCGGCTGGTCGACCGGCACCGGGCAACCGTCGTCCTCACCGGGTACGCGGCGGCATTCGGCGTGGCCCTGCTCGCGCTGGCCGGGCTGGCCCACGCCGGAGCGGCGCTCCTGATTCTGATTGGCGCGGCCGCCGTCGCCGGCTTCGCGGCGCCGCCGATCGCTCCCACCGTCCGCACGATGTGGCCGCTGATCGCACCCACCCCCGATCTGCGGGCGACCGCGTTCGCCCTCGAGGCGACGCTGCAGGAGGTCATCTTCATCAGCGGCCCGTTGCTTGTGGCGGCGCTCAGCGCGTTCATCTCTCCCGGCGCCGGCGTGCCGGCGGCGGCGATCCTGGGCAGCGCCGGGGCAACCGGCTTTGCCCTCACCTCGACCATCCGCGGCCGGCGGCCCGATCCCGCCCACGACCGCGCGGGCCGCGGACTGCACGCCCTCGCCCCGCCGGACGTCCGGCTGACGCTCGCCTTCACCACCGCCTACGGCGTCGTCTTCGGAGCCGCCGAGGTCGCCATGCCGGCGTTCGCCGAGCAGCACGGCGGCCGGTCGCTGGCCGGGTTCGCCCTCGCCGCCTGGTCGAGCGGGAGTCTGGTCGGGGGCATACTCGCCGCCTCCATGCGACCGCCCGACATGTGGGCGCGGCTGCGGCTGGTCAGCCTGCTCTTCGTGCTCACGCTGCTGCCGCCGCTGGTGGTCGGATCGGTGCCCGCGATGGCGGTGGCGATGTTCGTCGCCGGACTGCCGATCGCGCCCAGCTTTGCGCTCGCCTACAACCTGATCGAGCAGGCGGCCGTGCCGGGCACGCAGGCGGAGGTCTTCGGCTGGATCTCCACCGCGATCACCCTTGGCATCGCTGCCGGCACGGCCGGCGGCGGCGGGCTGATCGCCCACCGCAGCGTCGACGC
>DASUHT010000028.1:0-21991 GCA_036273335.1 Gaiellales bacterium
GGCGCACCAGCCCAACCTCGGCCGACAGCGGCGCCAGGTCGGCGCGGGAGCCGCAAGCAGCGCAACGCCAGGGGTCGGTGCGGGCAGCGGTGATCGAGCTCACGCGACCAAGCGTAGCCGCGTTAGGCGTGTTCACGCCGCTCAAGCGGCGTGAATACGCAAAGGCCACCAGTAGTTCGCCGGCCCCAGGTGCCAGCGGTCGATCAGCCTGGCACCCCCCAGAGGCGTATGCCACGACGGCGAAGCCGGCGTGAATACGCAAAGGCCACCAGCAACCCGCCGGCCCCAGGTGCCAGGGGTCGGAGAGCCCTGGCACCCTCCAGCCGCCACCGCGGGGTACACACCACCGCCGAGGCGTGAACCGTTTGCAACGCGCTAGCGGCGCGGCCGGCTGGCGGTCAGGCGGGCCGGGCCGGCGCCGTCGCTCGACCCCTCGTCGACGAACTCGGCCACCGCCAGCCCGAACGAATACGGCGCCTCGATCATCGGCATGTGGCCGACGCCGGGCAGGACGAGCTCCTCGCCGCCCAGGGCATCGGCCAGCCCGGGCCCGTTCGCCCACCCTGACTTGTCGTACTCGCCCCAGACGACGAGCGTGCGCGTGTCGACGCCGGCGATCACCCGCTCCAGGTCGAGCGTCTCCAGCGCCGGTATGGCGGATCCGACCACCGGCGCCGCCTTGGCCGCACCACGCAGCATCTGGCGCGCCGCGTCGGGCTCCAGGTTGTCCAGCTCGCTCATGCCGACGAACCAGCCGAAGACCACACGCCGTCCCAACCGACGGCTGGATGCCGCCGTCTCCCACAGCCCGAGCGTGCGCGTGAGCGCCCCCCGGAACGGCATCACCAGCCGTGCCCTGCGGGCATGCACGTGGACGAGCCCGACCGGCGAGGCGAGCACCATCGACTCCAGCCGGTGGGTCGCCGCCCAGCACACCGCCAGCGGTGCCCCGAAGGAATGGCCGACCACGGCCGGACATTCGGCGTTCAGCTGCTCGGTGGCGCCCTGCAGCACGTGCACGAGGTTCTCGAACGTGAACTCGCTGAGCGCGTCCGACTCGCCGTGCCCGGGAACGTCGAGCGCGATCACCCGGTGGGTGCGGGCGAGCCGCTCGGCGAACGGGGCCCAGTAGTCGAGCGAGCCCACGAGCCCGTGCAGGAGTACGACGGGCCTCCCGGCCCCCCATTCAGCGACGTTGACATGGAGCCCGTCCACCGCCAGGGTATGCGCGTGCACGATACGGACGGTACCAGCATCGAGGGCCCAGCCGAGTACGCCGAGCGCAGCTTCCGGAACTGGCAGGCTGCCGCCGCCGGATGGGATGCCCAGCGAGCCTACGTCGCCGAGTCCATGCGGGGGATCACCGAGTGGCTGCTGGCAGCGGTCGACCCGCGTCCGGGCGAGTCGATGCTCGAGTTGGCCGCCGGCCCCGGCCAGCTCGCCGCAGAGCTCGCTCCCCGGCTTCAGCCGGGCGGGCGCCTGCTCTGCACCGACCGCTCGCCGAACATGGTCGAGGCCGCCCGCCGGGCCGCCCGGGAGGCGGGCCTCGCCGGGGTCGACCATCGGGTCGCCGATGCCCTCGCTCTCGAGCTGCCAGACGCGTCGCAGGACGCCGTCGTCTGCCGCATGGGCTACATGCTGATGGCCGACCACGAACGCGCCTTCGCCGAGACGCGGCGGGTGCTCCGCCCGGACGGCCGGGTGGGCTTCGTCGTCTGGGCCGCCGCCGAGCAGAACCCGTGGGCGACAACGCTCTTCGGCGCGCTCGAGGACGGCGGCTGGCAGCCGCCGGCGACACCCGGCGGCCCGGGGATGTTCTCGCTCGCGGAGCCGGGCCGGCGATCGGCGATCCTGCGCGGCGCCGGGCTGCGGGTCGTCCGCGACGAGCTGATCCCGATCGTCTGGCAGTACCCGAGCTTCGACGCCTTCTGGGACATCCAGGGGTCGCTCAGCGGCGGCGTTGCCCGCCTCCGCGACGAGCTCCCGGAGGCCGACCTGGAGCGCCTCCTGGACGCTGTCCGGACCGCGATCGAGCCGTTCCGGCAGGGCGCCGAATACCGCCTGCACGGCCTCGCAGCAGGCGTCCTGGCCCGCCCAGAGCCGGGCCCCGGCGGCACCCGGTAAGCTCACGCGATGCCCATCCACCTGCGCGCCGAGCCGGGCGACTACGCGCCCGCCGTGCTGCTCCCCGGCGACCCGCTGCGAGCGCGCCGGATCGCCGAGGAGTTCATGCAGGACTCGGTGCAGGTGAACGGCGAGCGCGGGCTGCTCGGCTACACGGGGACGTTCAACGGCCGGCCGGTCTCGGTGCAGGCGACCGGCATGGGCTGCCCCACCGCCGCCATCGTCATCGAGGAGCTGATCCAGCTGGGCGCCCGCCGGCTCGTCCGTGTGGGCACCGCCGGGGGCCTGCAGCGCGACCTCGAGCTGGGCGACCTGGTGGTCGCGATCTCGGCGGTCCCGGCCGACGGCACCGCCCACACGTACGTGGGTGGAGAGCCGCACGCGCCGACCGCCGAGTTCGGCTTCACGCACGGCCTGATCCATGCCGCCAAGGAGCTCGGGCTACGGCCGCGGGTCGGCCCCATCGCAAGCTCCGACACCTTCTACGACCCCGACCCGGAACGGCACCGGCGGTGGGCGTCACGGGGCATCCTGGCGGTCGAGATGGAGGCGGCGGTGCTATTCACGATCGGCGGCATCCGCGGCATCCAGACGGCCTGTGTGCTGACGATCTCCGACCTCGTCGGCGGGGAGCAGTTCGTCCGCATCGGCGACGACCAGCTGGCCCAGGCGGTCGAGCGGATGACCCGGCTGGCGCTGACCGCCGCGGTGGACGAGAAGGATTGACCGCCCCCACCGTGATGGTGGTGAACCCGGCGTCTGCGAACGGCAAGACCGGCCGCCGCTGGCCGGGCATCGTCCGTGAGGCCAGGGCGGCCGGCCTCGACCCCGACGTCCAGGTCACCGAGGGGCCGGGGCACGCAACCGAGCTGACTCGCCGGGCTCTCCGCGACGGTGCCCGCCGGATCATCGCGCTGGGCGGCGACGGGACGGTCTCGGAGGTCGTGAACGGGTTCTTCGACGGCGACGAAACGGTCTCCGCAGAAGCCGAGCTGGCGGTGGTCGGCCGCGGCTCGGGGTGCGACTTCATCCGCACCTTCGGGATCCCCAAGAACAGCGGGCGGGCGCTCCGCGTCGCGGCCCACGGCGGGCTGCGGACGATCGACCTGGGCCGCGTCCGCTTCACCGGGCCGGACGGGCAGCCGGCCGAGCGCCGCTTCGCCAACGTCGCCTCGGCGGGGATGACCGGGGTGGCGGCCGACATCGCCAACCGGTCGGGCAAGCCGCTCGGGGCAACCGTCGCCTTCGCCTGGGCGGCGGTCTCGGCGATCGTCGGCTACCAGAACGCACGCTTCGTCGTCCAGATCGACGATCGCAAGCTGGAACGCGTCTGCAACAACGTGATCGTGGGCAACTGCCGCTACTTCGCCGGCGGCATGAAGATCCTGCCCGGCGCCGAGCCCGACGACGGCGCCCTCGACGTGCTGGTGTTCGGCGACATTTCCAAGCGCGACCTGGCGCTGAACCTGCACAAGCTCTACCGCGGCACGCACGTCACGCACCCCAAGGCCGAGATCGCCCGGGGTGTGCACATCGAGGTCACTCCCGACCAGCCGCTGCCGATCGAGGTCGACGGCGAGGTGCCCGGAACGACGCCGGCCAGCTTCGACATTCAGCCTGCCGTGCTGCGCCTGCGCGTACCGGCGCTATGAGGCTTCGGCTGCGTGCTCCTCGGCGGCCTTCGTTCGGCGGGGCCGGGCCTTCGCGGTCTTGGCCGGCAGCCGCTCTGCGAGGTCGTCAAGCTTTGCCTCGAGCCGGTCGAGCGTGTCCTGGAGCCGGTCCAGATCCTCGCGGGTGGCCAGCTGGAGCTGGCCGACGGTGGCCGCACGGGCCTTGCTGCCGACCGCGCTGGCCCGCTCCTTGGTCGCCGAGACGACCTGGCTCTGCGCCGTCGCCGTGCCAACCCGGTTGACCGTTCGCTCGACAACACGTCCGATCGTGTTCTTACGGTCCTCTTCCATGCAACCTCCTGGAATGTCCTTCAGACTCACGGTACCGCCAGCCCCGGACGATTACCACCCCAGAGGGCCCGCCGGGTGATGAACGAGGTTGCCTCGATGGACCCCGGCGGACGCGCCCACGTGCCGCTCCAGGTGCGCTTCAACGAGACCGACGCGATGGGCGTGGCCTCGAACGGGGTGTACCTGGGATGGCTCGAGGTGGGGCGCATCGAGTACCTGCGCCAGCTGGGCCAGGACTACCGCAAGGTGCACGAGGGCGGCGTCGACCTGGTCGTCGCCGAGGCGCACGTGCGCTACCTCGTCCCACTGCGCTTCGACGACCGGTTCGAGGTCGTCTGCTGGTGCCGGGAGCTGCGCCGGGCATCGTTCACGTTCGCCTACGAGCTGCGTGCGGGGGACGTCCTGCACACAGTCGCGTCGACCCGCCATGCGTGCGTCGAGCGGGCGCGCATGCGGCCGGTGCCGCTGCCGGCGTGGCTTCGCGACGCGGTGCCGGAACCGCACGGCCCCTAGCGGGGCACGCCCCACGTGTCGCCGCCGTCGTCGGAGCGCAGCATCCGGCCGTCGCGAAGCGTCGCGTAGCCGTTCTTCCAGTTGCGGGTGTCCAGCGCGATCGCCGTGATCCCGCGCCGGTCGAGCACCTTGCGGAAGCCGGCCCCGTTGTCGGTCGAGAGCCAGAGCCCGGCCGGGCCGGCGACCAGCACGCGCGTCGCGTCGTGTGGGGTCGTCGCCACCGCAGTCGCGTCGGCGATTCCGGGCAGGCGGCGGAAGCTCGCCCCGAAGTCGTGCGACCGCCACAGCCCCGCCGGGCCGGCCGCGACGAAGATCCAGTCCGGGTCGTCGGTCGCCGCCCGCCGGGCGCTGATCGCAATCGCGCCGGCAGGCAGGCCGCGGGCCCGCACCGGTGACCAGGTTCGGCCCCCCGTCACCGACACCCACAAAGCACCGCCGCTGTCCAGGGCATACAGGCGATTGGTCTGGTAGAACGGGCTCGAGACCGCGACCAGGTTGGTCGGCGGAGACGCCATCGGGCGCAAGCCGACGCCGGCGAACGACCCCGTCCAGGCCGCCCCACCGCCTACCAGCACCATCCGCTTCCGGGCGAAGGAGGCCGAGGTGCCCCCTGGCGCCCCGGCCACCCGCCGCCACGTGTCGCCACCGTCCCGCGACCGGTAGACGGCCGTTCTCGTGGTCGTCCAGAGCGTGCCTAGGTCGTCGGGAGCGACCGTGACGGAGACCGCCGGGCCGGGGGTTGACACCGGCGGCTGGGCCGCTCCCGAGCAGCCGATGGCCAAGAAGAGGGTCAATCCGGTGGCGATCCGGCCGATACCTTTGAAGACGCGCGCGTTTTGCATGCGCAGAAAACGTAGAGCATCGCCTTCCCGGGCGAAGCCGGCCCGACCGCCTGTGGCACACACCGACTCCACCACCGTCACCCGCCTGCGCGGCCTGCTCGAGGTCACGCGACTGATGCGCGACGAGCAGGACGTCGACCGCCTGCTGGACGCGATCGCCCGAACGATCGCCCAGTCGCTGGGCTACCGCACGGTCGTCGTCAACCTCTACCGGCCGGCCTGGAACCACTTCGAGGTGACGACCGTGCACGGGAGCCCGGAGGCCCAGGCCGAGCTGCTCGGCGACACGCTGGCCTGGGAGGCCTGGGCGCCGCTCCTGGACGACCGGTATCGGCGCGGCGGCGCGTACCTGATCGCCCACGGCACGTTCGACTGGTCGGATGACGTCGGCCGGCGCTACATCCCGGACATCGAGCCCACCGACGACCCCGACGCGTGGCACCCCGACGACGAGCTGTTCGTGCCGCTCGTGCACTCGGACGGCCACATGCTGGGCATCCTCTCGGTTGGCGAGCCGGTGTCCGGCTTGCGACCGGGCGCGCCCGAGCTGGACGTTCTGGTGGCGGTCGCCGAGCACGCCGCGCTGGCCCTCCAGGCAGCACAGGAGAACGCCTCCTCGCAGGCCCACCGAGCAGCCCTGGCGGAGCTTCTGCAGGTGTCCTCGAGGCTCACCGAGACGCTCTCCGCCGACGCCGTCCTGCAGGCCATCTGCCGGGGAATCAGCGGCGCTCTGGGCTTTCAGAGGGTCCTCCTGGAGCTCCCCGACCCGGTCACCGGGGTCTTCGAGTGCCGCGCCTCCCACGGCTGGCAGCCGGAACAGCTGGCCGAGAACTCGCCGGTGTCGCTGTTGGAGCTGGCGCCGCTGCTCGACCCGCCGTTCGAGATCGAGGGCTGCTACCTGGTGCCCGAGCACGAGGCGCTGGCCCGCCTGCCGGCCGGGCACACGGCGTTCCGATCGCGCATGAACGGCTCCGGACCCTGGGCCTGGGATCACCACTACCTGGCGGTACCGCTGCACGACCGCGAGGGTCAGGTGATCGGCCTCATCTGGTCCGACGATCCGGCCGACCGCCTGCTCCCCACGCGACCGATGCTGCAGGCGCTGCGCGTCTTCGCCAACCAGGCGGCGGCTGCGCTCGACTCGGCCGGGCGGTTCCAGGAGATGCGCTTCCTGGCCGAGCACGACCCCCTGACCCGGCTGCTCAACCGGCGCGCGTTCACGAGCCGCGTACAGGCCGAGATTGCCCGCTCGCAACGGCACACCCACGAGTTCGCGCTGGTGCTCGGCGACCTCGACGGGTTCAAGCAGATCAACGACCGCGAGGGGCACCTGGCCGGGGACGAGATCCTGAACCGTGCCGCGGCCATCCTGGGAGCCGCCGTGCGGACCGAGGACACGGCGTTTCGGGTGGGCGGAGACGAGTTTGCCCTGATCCTGCCCGAGACGACGGCGAAGGAGGCGCTGCCGGTGGTCGAGCGGCTCTCCGCCGCGCTCGCAGGCGCCCCCGACCGGCCGCTCTCGGCCAGCTTCGGCGTGGCCGTGTTCCCCCGCGACGGCGGCGGTCACGACGCCCTGTTCCGCGCCGCCGATGCCGCGATGTACACCGCCAAGCGCGACGGATCCGGCATCCGCTTCGCGGCCTGAGCCGACCAGGCGTTACGAACACCGCAATATCGGTAAAGGTACGCGCCTCGGGGGTTCAGCCAGAGCCGCCGCGAGCCGATGCCTATAGGTGAGTGAAGGGGATCCGTCCCCCGGCTCCGCTGTCATGACCCATGACGACCTGTCATCCCTCCGGCGCCTGCATGGGTTCCTGGAGGTCACCCGCCTCGTCCGCAGCGAGGATGACCTGCCCACCCTGCTCCGCGCCACCGCCTCGGCGATCGCCGAATCGCTGGGCTTCGGCGTGGTCGCGATCCACCTCTACCGGCCGGCCTACGATGACTTCCAGGTCAGCGTCGTGCACGGGCCGCCGCGCGCCCAGGAGCTGCTCTGCGGTGACACCCGCGACTGGTCGGTCTGGGGAAAGCTGCTGGACGACCGGTTCCTGCGCGGCGGCCTCTATTTCATCCCGCACGGCGAGTTCGACTGGGAGGCGCTCGCCCCCGGCTCCTATCGGCCGGGCATCAAGGCCGCCCCCGCCGATCCGCTGGCCTGGCACGCCGAGGATGCGCTGATCGTCCCTCTGCGCCACTCCGACGGCCACCTGCTGGGCATGCTGTCGGTCGACGAGCCGGCCGACGGACAGGTGCCCGGCGGTGAGGAGCTGGACATTTTGAGCGCCATGGCCGACCACGCCGCGCTGGCCATCCAGGGTGCCCAGGAGGTCGCCCGGGCGACTCGCCACCAGGCGGCGCTGGAGCAGCTGCTCGCGGTCTCCTCGCAGCTCAGCGAAACGTTCTCGATCGATGCCATCCTGGAGTCCGTCTGCGACGCCATCGCCAGCTCGCTGGGATTCGCCAGTGTGGCCGTCGACCTGCTCGACCCGGCCACCGGGCGCCTGCGCGTGCGGGCCACCCACGGCTGGTCGATCGACGACCCGCGGGTGAACACCAACCATTCCCCGGACGACCTGCGGCCGCTGCTCGACGAGGGGTTCGAGATCGAGGGGTGCTATCTGCTGACCCCCGAGGAGGCGGCCGCGCGCTTCCCGGTCAACGAGGCCACCTATGTCTCGACGCTCTCCGGCCGCGGCCCCCACGCCTGGTCCAACCACTGGCTGATGGTGCCGCTTTGGAGCCGCGACGGCGACCTGGTCGGCATGCTGGCGGTGGACGACCCCGTCGACCGCCTGCTGCCCTCGGCCCAGAAGCTGCAGGCGCTGCGCATCTTCGCCAACCAGGCGACCGCTGCAGTGGACGCCGCCACCCAGTACGAGGAGATGCAGTTCCTGGCCGAGCACGATCCACTCACCCGCCTGTACAACCGGCGGGCATTCAACGAGCGGCTGGCGGTCGAGGTGTCGCGGAGTCTCCGCTACGGCCACCCGGTGACCCTCGCCCTCTGTGACCTGGACGGATTCAAGGCGCTCAACGACATGCTCGGTCACGCCGCCGGCGACGCCGCCCTGGAGCGGGTCGGCGGCGTCTTCCAGGCCGCCCTCCGCGCCGGCGACGCCGCCTTCCGGATCGGCGGCGATGAGTTCGCCCTGCTCCTCCCCGAGACCGACCGGGCGGAGGCCGATCCGGTGGTCCTGCGAGTGACCCAGGCGCTGCACGCCGACCCTGGCACGGAGCGGCTTGGCGCCAGCTTCGGGATCGCCGTCTGCCCCGCCGACGGCGCCGACTCGCAGGTGCTCTTCCGGGCGGCCGACGCGGCGATGTACGCCACCAAGCCGGCGCCCACGAGCCCCCGGATGCCGCGGGCCGGCTGATCCCGCCAGGCCGCCGAGGTGACCGGCCGGCCGCGCGCTACGGATAGGATCAGCGCCTATCCGAATGCCGAAGGAGCCGCATCCCCGTGAACCTCGACCTGACCGACGAACAGCTTGCGATCCAGGAGACGGTGCGCGAGTTCGTCGACCGTCGCATCCTGCCGGTGGCGCAGGAGAACGACATCAACCACCACCTGGACATGGGCATCATCGAGGGCATGGCCGAGCTGGGCATCCTCGGCGCCCCGATTCCGGCCGAGTATGGCGGCGCGGGTTTGGACTACGTCTGCGAGGCGCTGATCTGTGAGGAGATCGAGCGCGGCGAGTCGGCGTTCCGGACGCTGATCTCGGTCCACGTCGGCCTCAACTCGCTCTCCCTGCTGCGATTTGGCAGCGAGGAGCAGAAGCGCCGCTACCTGACGCCGATGGCAAAGGGCGAGAAGCTTGGCTGCTTCGGCCTGACCGAGCCGGCGGCCGGGTCGGACGTGGCGGCGATGCTGACCACGGCGATCCGCCAGCCGGACGGCAGCTACCTGCTGAACGGACAGAAGAACTGGATCTCCTACGCCACCGAGGCCGACTACCAGCTGGTGTTCGCGAAAACCGATCCGGATGCCGGCCACCGCGGCATCTCGGCGTTCATCGTCGAGCGCGAGTGGCCGGGCATCGAGACCCGCCAGATCCCGAACAAGCTCGGCGTCTGGGCCGGCTCGACCGGCGAGCTCTTCTTCTCGGACGTCCAGGTCCCCGCCGAGAACCTGGTCGGCGAGGAGGGCGGCGGCTTCAAGATCGCCATGCACTCACTCGACCAGGGGCGGTTCACGGTGGCAGCCGGCGCCGTCGGCGTCATCCGCGGCTGCCTGGAGGCGAGCGTCAAGTATGCCAACGAGCGGAAGACGTTCGGCCAGGAGATCGGGCGCTACCAGTTCGTCCAGGACATGATCGCCGAGATGGTGCTGGGCTACGAGACGTCGCGGCTGCTCGTCCTGCAAGCGGCGCACTGCAAGAACACGGGCGCCCGCAACACCCGCGAGACATCGCTGGCCAAGTGGCACGCGACCGAGAGCGCGTTCAAGGCCGCCCACCTGGCCATCCAGGTGCACGGCGCCTACGGCTACTCGGCGGAGTATCCGGTCGAGCGCTATTTCCGGAACGCCCGCGCACCGATCATCTACGAGGGCACGACACAGATTCACAAGCTGATGCAAGCCGAACACGCCCTCGGCTACCGGAAGCTGAATGGCTGAGGCGCGGCAGCGGCTGGTCGAGCTCTCCGACGGCGGCGTCCTGAACATCGTCGAGATGGGGAGCGGCCACCCGCTGATCCTCCTGCATGGCGGCCCCGGACTCGACCACCACGAGCTCCGGCCCTGGCTCGACCCGCTGGCCGAGCAGGGCTTCCATCTGATCTACGTCGACCAGCGAGGACAGGGCGAGTCGCCCAGGGTGGATCCGACGACGCTCTCGATTCAGGTCTTCGCCCAGGACATCGACCGTCTCGCGGAGGCTCTCGAGCTCGCCGAGTACGGCGTGCTCGGCCACTCCTTCGGCGGGATCGTGGCGCTCGGCCACGCCCTCGAGCGGGGCACGGCCGGCCAGTACGTGATCTCGGCCGGGGCGGCATCCAGCGAGGCGCTGCTGGCCGACGTGGAGCGCGAGATCGACCGCTTCCAGCCGGCCTCGATGCGGGAGCAGGTGAAGCGATCCTGGGCCGACGAGCCGAGCGTGCGCACGGTGGAGCAGGCTCGCGAGCTGTGGGCGGCGCAGCTCCCTTTCCACTTCTGGGAGATGGGAGACGCCTACAGCCGCTACGTGCAGACGGACGACACGGTGCACGCGCCGGAGGTGCTGGCGTACTTTGCCTCGGACGGCTACGGCGGGTTCGAGTGGGTCGAGCACCTACGCTGGATCCGGCGGCCGATGCTCGTCCTGGCCGGCCGCTACGACCGCACCTGCACGGTCGCCCAGGCGGAGGTGATCCACCGCGAGGTCGAGGGATCGCAGCTGGTGGTGATCGAGAAGGCGGCGCACATGATGCACGTCGAGCAGCCGAAGGCCTTCCTGGACGCGGTGCGCCACTGGTTCATCGGCCAGGGCGTCATCCCCGACCCGAACGCCCCCGCCGCCGAGTAGTTAGACGGCCGGCGCCGGCCACCGGTAGGCGTCCGGCCGGCGATGCTCGAGCGCGGGCAGTCCGCGCCGGACGGCGGCCAGCCGGTCGAGGTCGAGCTCGGCGCTGATCACGCCGTCGCCGTCCGGGGCCTGGGCCAGCACCGTCCCCCATGGGTCGACGATCATGCTGTGGCCGTAGGACGGCTTGTCCAGGCCGCCCGGCCGCCCGTGCTGGCCGGTCGCCAGGACGAATGCCTGGTTCTCGATCGCCCGTGCCCGCAGGAGCACCTCCCAGTGCGCCATCCCGGTGTGCAGTGTGAAGTTGGACGGCACGGTCAGCACGCTGGCGCCGCCCTCGAGGGCGAGCGTTCGGTAGAGCTCGGGGAAGCGCAGGTCGTAGCAGACGGTCAGCCCCACCCGGACGCCGTCCAGCTCCACGACCACCGGCTCGTCGCCCGGCGAGGTGCCATCCGACTCCCGGTAGCGGTGGCCGCCGACGTCGACGTCGAAGAGATGGATCTTCGTGTAGGCCCCGGCCTGCCGGCCCTCCCGGTCGAACGCGATCGAGACATTCCCCACCCGGTCGCCGTCGAGGATGGCGATCGAGCCCCCGATCAGGCTGACGCCCAGATCGCGCGCCCAGCCGGCCATCGCCTCCACCGTCTCGCCGCGGTCCAGCGGCTCCGCCAGTGCCCGCAGGGCGGCGCCGTCGGCCCAGGCGTTCCACTTCTCCGGGAGCAGGACGAGGTCGGCCCCATCCCCGGCCGCCCGCGCGACCAGCGGCGCCATGGCGCGGATGTTCTCCCGCTTGTCCGGCCGGGCCGCGAACTGCACGCAGGATGCGCGGAGGCTGCTGCTCACTGCTCCAAGCTTAGATCGCCCTCGTCGTCGAGCATGCGCCCGAAGGCAATGAAGCAGGCGATGAAGAGGATGACCGCCTGCTCCACCGACATGCCGATCGCCCCCAGCTGCTGGTCGGTGAGCGCCGAGACACCCCACGGCTTGGCGGTCGTCGCGTAGAAGGAGTAGATCTCGCGCTGCGAGAGGGCGAGCAGCAGCGACAGCGGCGCCGCCAGGAAGAACGCGGCGGCGAGGAAGGCGAGCTTGCCGGCCGGTCGCAGCCGCCCCGGCGAGATGACCGCCCACCAGAAGACGATCCCCGCCGTCAGCAGCAGCACGTGCTCGATCCCTAGCGCCCAGCGGTGGCGGAGCGCGTAGTCGTAGAAGGCGGGGATGTGCACGCCGTACCAGACCGCCAGCCAGGCCGGCAGGGCGACGGCCGGCATGGTGGCGATCCAGACCGGCCGCAGGCGCTCGGCGCCGCGCAGCATCTCCGGCGTCAGGCCGAGCACCAGGAGCGGCGGCGCCCAGTCGGCGAGCATCACGTTCTGGAGCAGATGAAAGCTGAGCATCGAGGTCAGCGCCAGGTGCTCGACCGGGCTGAAGAGCGCAACCGAGATCAGCGCCAGGCCGGACATGAAGCACGCCCAGCGGTACCAGGGGACAGGCAGTCCCCGGCGGCGATGGGCGCGGGCGACGACCGCATAGTCGACCGCCGCGATGACGACCGCCACCGTCCACTCGGGGTCGAACACGAACTGGTGGGTATCGACCACCTCAGCCGCAGCTGAGCGGGGCCATGGTCAGCCCGAAGCCGGCGAGCTGCTCGTGGTAGAGCTCCGCCTGCTCGCGATGCCCCGACCAGACGGTCGCCCTGCCGGCGTTGTGGATGCGGTTCGCCATCGCCAGGCCGGTGTCCATGGTGACGCCGGGGAGCGTGCGCGCCAGGGCGAAGGCGACGCCGTCGAACGTGTTGTGGTTGTCGTTCAGCACGATCACCAGCCATGGCCGGTCGCCGCCGGAGCCGGGGCGGCCGGTGCGCGGCTTCTCCTTGCGGACGGGAGGCGCGACCGTCGACATGCTTCGAGTGTACCCCTGCATAAACGGGGTCAGACCCCTTTATGCGGTCCGGTGAATAAAGGGGTCTGACCCCTCCTATTCACGTTGCATCGGTGTTGCACATTCGTTTCGGTGCCTGGCCCCGGTCATGCACCCCAGCCGCCGCCGCCCGGGGTGCGGATCTCCAGGACATCACCGGCGCGCAGGTCGAGACTGCACTTGGCCGGCAGGCGGCGGCCGTTGAGGAGGTTCTGGCCGCGGGCGCCGGACGCGCCGCCGGCCCCGCCGGGCGGCCCGTGGCGGCGGCGGTCGGTCATCAGCCCCAGCCGGCAATCCTCGAGCACCCGGTAGACGCGAACGACGCCGTCGCCGCCGGGCATGCGGCCGGCGCCGCCGGAGCGG
This sequence comes from Gaiellales bacterium, assembly GCA_036273335.1. GTDB lineage: Bacteria > Actinomycetota > Thermoleophilia > Gaiellales > JAICJC01 > DASUHT01. The sequence goes on from DASUHT010000028.1 coordinate 13,228, forward strand.
CGGCGAAGGGCGTAGCGCTCGATTCGCAGCGGGTAGTCCAGCTCCAGCGCCTCGATCGGGGTGTTCAACGTGTTCGACATCGCGACGTGCACGGCGTCCGGCCCGGGCCCGGCCGGGCCGCCGCCCTGGCCGCCGCCGAGCGTCTCGTAGTACGTCCAGGCGGGCGTCCCGAAGGTGACGTTGTTCATCGTGCCCTGCCCCGCTGCCGGCGCCTCGACAGCCTCCGCGAACGCCCGCATGACCACGTCGACGATCCGGCTCGCCGTCTCGGTGTTCCCGGCCACGACCGCGGCCGGGGGGCGGGCGTTGACGAGGCTGCCGGCCGGCGCCCGCACGTCGACGGGCGCGAAGGCGCCGCCCGAGGCCGGCAGGTCGGGGTCGCAGACGCAGCGGGCCACGTAGTAGACCGCCGAGCGGGTGACCGGCAGCGGGCAGTTGATGTTCCCGGGCTGCTGGCCGGCGGTCCCTGCGAAGTCGACGGCAAGCGACTGGCCGGAGATCGTCACCTCGGCCGTCATCCGGACGTCGCGCACGTGCAGCCCGTCCCCCTCCACCGTGTCGGCGGCCCGGAAACGGCCGTCCGGAAGCGCGCCGATCGCCCGTCGCATTCGCCGCTCCGAGTAGGCATACAGCTCGTCCATCCCGGCCGCCAGCGCCGGCCGGCCATAGACGGCGGCCAGCTCGCGCAGGCGGCGGGCGCCGACCTCCTGGCAGGCGACCTGGGCACGCAGGTCGGCCCGGCGCTCGGCCGGCCGGCGCATGTTCGCAACGAGCAGCTCGACCACCTCCGGCGTCAGCCGAAGCGGCGGGATGACAACACCCTCCTGGAGCAGCTCGGTCGCCCCCGCCGGCATGCTGGCCGGCTGCATCCCGCCGACATCGGCGTGATGGGCCCGCGACACCACGAAGCCGAGATCGTCCACCCGCATGACCAGGGTGATGTCCGGGAGATGCGTGCCGCCGCGGTAGGGATCGTTCAGCACGTACACCTCGCCGGGCCTGGGGTCGTGCTCGCGGACCGCGGCGACGGCGTCCGGCATCGCGCCCAGGTGGACGGGGATGTGCTCCGCCTGGGCGATCATCCTCCCGCGCGCGTCGAATACGGCCGCCGAGCAGTCGCGGCGCTCCTTGATGTTGGCCGAGTGCGCCGCCCGGATGAGAGCGGCCCCCATCTCGTCGGCGACCCCGCGCAAGGCGGCGGCCATCACCTGCAGGCGGGCCGGGTCAGGCACGGCGCATCAGCCATCCTCCGCCGGCGTCCGGCGCGGCCCGCCAGCCGTCCGAGATCCAGAGCGTCGCGCCGTCCATCGGCATCGCCGCCGGGCCTCTCCGCGGCCGGCCCACCGGCCGGCCGCGGGCGGTGGGCGGCAACCCCGCGCCGGGCGCGATTCGAGCCGCCCGGACGGCGACCACCTCGACCTCACCGCCCGGGTCAGCGAACCCGAACCGCTCCTCATGCGCGTGGTGAAACCGCCGGGCCAGGCTGGCCAGTGGCCGCAGCGGGATCGTCAGCTCGAACGCCTGGCCGCGGTAGCGCAGGTCGCAGGCCGCCTGCGTCCGGCCGCGGGCAAGCCGGCCCGGATCGGGTACCGCGCGGCGAAGCTCCTCCGGCGACATCCCCGACAGCGGCCGCATGACCGCCCGCACCGCGTCCAGCCTGCGGTCGCAGGCGGCGATTCCAACCGCACTCAGGGCACCGCCGGCGGCGGGGACGCGCACCCGCTCGATGCCCAGGCTGTCGGCCACGTCGCAGGCATGCAAGGGCCCGGCGCCGCCGAACGCCACCAGCGTCAGGCCGGCCGGATCGCGTCCCCGCTCGACCGTGACCACACGGATCGCCGCCACCATCTCCTGGTTGGCGACGGCGAGGATCCCGCGTGCGGCGGCAGCCACGCCGGAAAACCCATCCGCGACCCGCGCCACCGCCTCCCGGGCGGCGCGGGGATCGAGTCGCAGGTCGCCGGCCAGCGGATGGCGATGGTCGATCCGGCCCAGCGTCACGTGGGCATCGGTGACCGTGGGAAGCGTGCCGCCACGGCCGTAGCAGGCCGGCCCGGGATCGGCCCCGGCGCTCTGCGGCCCCACCCGCAGAGCCCCGCCGGCGTCGATCCAGGCGATCGAGCCGCCGCCGGCGCCGACCGTGTGCACGTCCACCTGAGGCAGGCGGACCGGATATCCGGCGACCATCCGCTCGGCGGTCTGGCCGACGCTTCCAGCTGAGACGAGGCAGACATCGGTCGAGGTGCCGCCCATGTCGAACGAGACCGCGTCCCGCTCACCCAGCGCAGCCACCGCGGCGGCGCCGCCGGCCGGGCCGGAGAGCAGCAGCCGCGACCCGTGCCCGGCGGCGACGGCGACGGTGCACAGCCCGCCGCTCGACTGCATCACCCAGGGCTCGGGGAGACCGCCACCCGTCGACGACGCCGCCAGGCGGCGCAGGTACCCGGCGACGGGCGGCCCCAGGTAGGCGTCGACGACCGTCGTCGACGCCCGCTCGAACTCCCGGAACTCCGGTGCCAGCTCCACCGACGCGACCACGTGCGCGTCCGGCAGCTCCCGGCGTAGGTACCTCGCCACCTCCCGCTCGTGGCGCGGATCGCGGTAGGAGTGGAGCAGGCAGACCGCGACCGCGCCCACCCCGGCCCGGCGCAACCGGCGCGCCGCCCGGGCCACCGAGCCGGGATCGAGCGACGCCAGCACCCGGGCCGGTCCAAGGCGCTCGTCCACCTCCGCCGTCGCTGCCGCCAGCGGCGGCGGCGGGGCCAGCTCGGGGCGATACAGGTGCGGCCGCACCTGGCGCCCGAGCGCCAGCAGGTCGCCGAAGCCGCGGGTGGCGACAAAGCCGGTGCGCGCACCGCGGCGCTCGATCAGGGCGTTCGTGGCGACGGTCGTGCCATGGCCGAAGTGGGAGACAGCCGACGGGGCGATCCCCGCCTCGCCGAGCGCCAGCCCGACGCCCTCGAGCACCGCCGCCGACGGGTCGCCCGGCGTCGTCAGAAGCTTGGCGGTCACCATTCGGCCGTCGGCCAGCACCACGACGTCGGTGAACGTGCCTCCCAGGTCGACGCCGACGGTCGCTGTCACGGCGGCAGTATCATCGACGGCGGCGCCTGTCAGGGCGGCGGCAGCGGGCCCAGCGCCTGCTCGACCACGGCCGCCGCGGCCAGGCAGTCGAACTCGCGCCAGGGGAGGGCGGCGATCTGTGCGCCGACCGGGAGCCCGTTGCCGTCGAGCCCGCAGGGGAGGCTGATCGCCGGCCAGCCGAGGACGTTGAAAACCTCTGTCAGGCCGCACATGGCGACCGTCACCGGGACGGCCGGCCTGCCCGCGAACGGGACGTCGTCGACGCCCGCGTGCGGCGGCGGGAACGCCTGCGAGGGCGTCACCACGAGGTCGATCCCGGCCGCTCGCGCCTGCTCGCCGAGGCGGGCGCGGTAGTCCAGCTCGACCAGCCCGGTCGCCGCCGCCTCGATCCCGCTCACACGCTCGGCGGCGCGCATGCCGACAACCACGTCGGCCCCGAACTCGTGGGCGTGCTCCGGCCAGGCGCCGCCGACCGCGACCGTCTGCTCGGTGACGTAGAAGCCGCCTCCCGGCTCCCCCTCGACCGGCCAGCCGAGGTCGAACTCGACGGGCCGGGCGCCCGCCGCCACCAGGACATCCAGCGCCGCGCGGACGCGGTCAGCGATGTCCGGCGCGGTGTGCTCGAAGAAGTACCGCTCCGGGACGCCGACCACCTTGCCGGCGACCCCGGCGGTCAGCGCCTCGCGGTAGGCATCGACGGCCACCGGCGGCGTCCGCGGGTCGCGCGGTGAGTCGCCCGCCATGATCTCCAGCGATCGGGCGCAGTCGCGCACCGACCGCGCCATCGGGCCGCAGTGGTCGAGCGAGATGCAGAGTGGGTTGATGCCGGCCAGGCTGACCCGGCCGAAGGTCGGCTTGAGGCCGACCACCCCGCAGCAGGAGGCGGGGCAGCGGATCGACCCACCGGTGTCGGTGCCCGGCGCCAGCCCGACGAGACGGGTGGCCAGCGCTGCCGCCGACCCGCCGCTCGACCCTCCGGGGACGCGAGAGGTGTCGTAGGGATTCCGGCAGTCGCCGAAGTGCGGGTTCTGCGTGGTCGTGCCCCAGGCCAGCTCATGGGTGGCCAGCTTGGCCACCGTCACCGCCCCGGCGGCCGTGTGCCGCTCGACCACGTCGGCATCGCGATCGGGGACGCGGTCGCGATACACCGCGCTGCCGAAGGTGGTGCGGATGCCGGCGGTGTCGATGAGATCCTTCCAGCCCACCGGGACGCCCGCCAGCGGCCCGGGATCGTCGCCCGCCGCAACTGCCCGGTCGACCGCATCCGCCTCGCGGCGGGCACGCTCCTCGGTCAGGAGCCAGACGGCGCCGGTGCGATCGGCGGCAGCGAGCTCCAGCGACGCCTCGGCCAGCTCGCGGGCCGAGACAGCGCGCTCCCGCACCGCCTCGGCCATCGACCAGGCGTCACCCGCCAGGAGCTCGTGCAACGTCAGGCGGCGTCGGCGACGATCTTGCCCAGCTCTCCCGAGTCGGAGAGCTCGGTGACGATGTCGCAGCCGCCGACCAGCTCGCCGTCGACGAAGAGCTGCGGGATGGTCGGCCAGCCGGAGTGGGCCGAGAGCTGTTGGCGGATGCGCGGGTCGGGCAGGATGTCGATGGCGGCGAACTCGGCGCCGGCCAGCTGCAGGCAGCGCACGGTCTGCGCGGAGAACCCGCAGCGGGGCATGTCGGGCGTGCCCTTCATGAAGAGCAGGACCCGGTTCTGGCGGATCGCGGTCTCGATCTCCTCGCGAATCTGTTCATCGGTCACGATCATGTCGCTGCCTCCGTCTTGATCTTCAGTGCATGGATGCTGCCGTCGTCCAGCAGGTGCTGGACGGGTGCGTACACGAGCCGGTGCTGGGCGATCAGGGGAAGGCCCGCGAACTGCGGCGCGCGCACGTGGGCCGACAGGTGGTCGCCGCCGCCGAAGTCGGCCACGCTCACCTGACCGTCCGGAAACGCCGCCTGCAGCAGCCCCTGGACCTGATCCTGCAACGCCATGAGCGAAGATTAGCGGCCGCTTGGCCGACTCGATCCGGCGTCACGAGGACCGCGTACAATACGGAATACACACCCGTCTCTCGCGCCCCGGAGGGCGCCACACCATGTACTTCCTCGTGTTCTTCATAATCCCGCTGGCACTCGGCTTCGGAGCCCAGGCCTGGGTGCGAAGGGCCTTCGCCGACGGCTCCAAGATCCCCTCCTCGTCCGGCATGACCGGATCGCAGGTGTCGCGTCAGATGCTCGACAGCGGCGGCCTGCAGGATGTCCGGATCGAGGGCATCGGCGGCCAGCTGAGCGACCACTACGACCCGCGCGGCAAGGTCATGCGCCTGTCCGAGCCGGTCGGCAACTCGAGTTCGGTGGCAGCCGTGGCCGTCGCCGCCCACGAGACCGGGCACGCGTTCCAGGACGCCCGCCACGAGGCCGGCTTCCGCTTCCGCGGCACGCTCGTCCCGGCCACCGGGTTCGCCTCGCAGCTCTGGTTCCCGCTGGTGCTGTTCGGGTTCCTGACCGGCGTCACCGGCCTGCTCTGGGTCGGCATCATCGCGTTCGCCGCGGTGCTCCTCTTCCAGCTCGTCACGCTGCCGGTGGAGTTCGGCGCCAGCCGCAAGGCAATGGCCATGATCACCGCGCAGGGCGTGATCAGCCAGCAGCAGGTGCCGGCGGCCCGCAAGGTGCTGACCGCCGCCGCGCTGACCTACGTCGTCGCCGCGCTGATCTCGGTGATGCAGATCGTCTTCCTGCTGGGCGCGGCCCGGCGCTAGAAGATCCTCCCGGTCGGGGGGCGCCGGGCCCGGCGCCCCCCGATACCATGCGGCCGGTGAAGCTCCCTCTCGAGCCCCCACTGCTGCCGCAGCTGGCGCGATCGGCGCCGGAGCTGCCGGACGGCGACGGCTGGGTCTTCGAGCGCAAGTGGGACGGCTTCCGCGCCATCGCCTTCGTCGACGGCGACGAGCTGCACCTGCAGTCGCGAAACGGCCGGCCGCTCGTCCGCTACTTCCCGGAGCTCCGCTTTCCGCCCGGCCGCTACGTGCTGGACGGAGAGCTGGTGATCCGAGACAGCGGCGGCGGCGAGGAGTTCGACGCCCTCCAGGAGCGCATCCACCCGGCCGCCTCGCGGGTGGCGATGCTGGCCGAGCGGACGCCTGCGCGTTTCGTCGCCTTCGACCTGCTGGCCAACGACGACCGCTCGCTGCTCGACCTGCCGTTCGCCGAGCGGCGAACGGCGCTCGAGGAGATGATCGCCGAGCCGCTCGAGCTCGCGGCCGCCACCACCGACCGTGGCGCTGCCGGGGAGTGGCTGCGCGACGCCGAGGGGGTGATCGCCAAGCGGGTCGATGCCCCGTATCTGCCGGGCAAGCGTGAGGGCATGCTGAAGATCAAGCGCGTGCGGACGATCGACTGCGTCGCCGTCGGCTGGCGACCGGGCAAGGCGAAGGGGACGGTCGGGTCGATCATCCTCGGCCTCTACGACGACGGCGAGGAGCCGGCGGTGGTCGGTCACACGTCCGGGTTCACGGCCGCCCGCGCGCGCGAGCTGGTGGACATCCTGGCGCCCTACGAGTCGGGGGAGCAGGGCACCGGCGCGCCCAGCCGGTGGAGCGCCGACCGCGACCTGGAATGGCGCGCGCTGCGGCCGGAGCTGGTGGTCGAGGTCAGCTTCGACCACCGAAGCGGCCGCCGCATCCGCCACGGCGCCAAGCTGCTTCGCCTGCGCGAGGACCGCGATCCGCGCTCCTGCCGGATCGACCAGCTGGACAGCTGACGGCCGCCGTCCCGGGGTAATGGACGAAGATATGGCGGTGGCACTCGCAGTCCAGAGCACGACCGCGCCGCCCGCAGTCCGGATGGAACGGGTGGGACACCGCTACGGCACCCTGGAGACGCTGCGCGACGTGACGTTCCAGGTCGATCCCGGCGAGGCGCTGGGGATCGTCGGCCAGAGCGGCTGCGGCAAGTCGACGCTGCTCTCGCTGATCGCCGGCCTGGAGGCACCGAGCGCCGGCGCGGTGGTCGCCGAGCCGGCGGCGCTGATGCCCCAGAAGGACCTGCTGATGCCGTGGCGCTCGGCGCTCGACAACGCCTGCATCGCCCTCCAGAACCGCGGCCTGCGGCGGGCCGAGGCGCGCGCCCGCGCATGGACGCTGTTCGCCGCCCTGGGCCTCGAGCGGTTCGCCCAGGCGCATACCTGGGAGCTCTCCGGCGGCATTCGCCAGCGCGTCGCCTTCGTCCGCACGCTGCTTGCCGAGACGCCGGTGCTGCTGCTCGACGAGCCGTTCGGCGCACTCGACCAGATCACCCGGAGCGAGCTCCAGGACTGGCTCTGCGAGGCGCTCGCCGCCGAGCCGCGGACGCTCGTCCTGGTCACTCACGACGTCGAGGAGGCGCTCGTGGTGTGCGACCGCGTGCTCGCCCTCTCGCCGCGCCCGGGCACCGTCGTCCGCGAGGAGCCGGGACGCCTTCCGCGGTCGTCGGCACGGCTGGCGGAGGCCCGCGGCCGCCTTCTGGAGGCGCTTCGATGAGGGTCGTTCGCCGCGCCGGGTGGGTGGTGGTGCTCGTCGTCCTGATCGCCGCCTGGCAGGCCTTCGTGCGCTGGCGCGGGATCCCCAACTACCTGCTGCCGGCCCCCAGCGACGTTGCCCGGGCGCTGGTGGACGAGCGGGGCCAGCTCGCCTCCGCTGCCCTGGTGACACTGCGCGAGATGCTCGCCGGGTACACGGCTGCGGTCGCGTTCGGGCTGGCTGCAGCGATCGGGCTGCACCTGTCGGACGCCGCTCGGCGCGCGGTCTACCCCCTGCTGGTGGCGAGCCAGAGCGTGCCGGTGGTGGCGATCGCGCCGTTGCTGGTCATTTACCTCGGCTTCGGGCTGGCCCCGAAGGTGCTGATCGTGGCGCTCGTCTGCTTCTTCCCGATCACCGTCAATGCCCTGGACGGCTTCCGCTCCGTCGACCCCGAGTACCGTCGGATGATGCGCACCCTGCACGCCGGCCGGGCGGCGATCTTCCGCCGCGTGGAGTTCCCATCGGCGCTCCCGGGCATCTTCTCGGGTATGCGCATCGCCGCCTCCTACGCCGCGGTGGCAGCGCTCTTCGCCGAGTTCGCCGGCGGTCAGCAGGGGCTGGCCGTGCCCATGCGCGATCAGCTGGACACGCCGCTCGTGGGGGCGGCGGTGGTGCTGCTGGCCGCGATGGCGCTTGCACTCTTCGCCGCGGTGGTGCTGCTGGAGCGGATCGTCGCGCCGTGGACGCGGCACGCCGGCCGCTAAGCTCTGGAGCGAACCGTTTGCCGGGGAGCTCCCTGGGAGCTGAGAGGGCGCGCTAGCGCCGACCCGCGAACCTGATCTGGGTCATGCCAGCGGAGGGATGCAAACCATGCGAAAGCGACTCTTGGCCACGCTCGTGGTCGTCCTGCTCGCGTCGTCCTGCGGATCGTCGGGATCGGCCTCCACGCCCGGCTCCGCCGGGGCGCCGCCGCCGCAGAAGGTGACGATTCAGCTCGACTGGTACCCGAATCCCGACCACGTCGGCCTGTACACCGGCATCGACCGCGGCATCTTCGCCGCCGCCGGCCTGGACGTGCAGCCGATCTCGCCGTCCGACGTGTCGGACGCGATCAAGCTGGTCGCCGCCGGGCGAGTCGATCTCGGCATCTCCTACGAGCCGGAGCTCTTCTTCGCCCAGCAGCAGCACATTCC
>DASUHT010000029.1:0-3306 GCA_036273335.1 Gaiellales bacterium
GCCACCGAGGAACCGGAGGCGCGCGGGCTGCTCGCGCTGATGCTCCTCAACCACGCCCGCCTCCCGGCGCGACTCGACTCAGAGGGTCGCATCGTCACGCTCGACCGACAGGACCGCGGCCGGTGGGACACCCGTGAGATCGCCGAGGGTGTGCGCGTCCTGCAGTCGGCGCTGGCCGTTCAGCGCCCCGGCCGCTATCAGGTCGAGGCCGCCATCGCCGCCCTGCACGACGACGCGGCAAGCGCCGAGGAGACCGACTGGCCGCAGATCCTCGCCTGGTACGACGACCTCGTCGCCTTCACCGACGACCCGGTGCGCCAGGACCCCGCCGCGGTGCTCGGGCGCGCGGTCGCGGTCGGCCACGTCCTCGGCGCCGCCGCCGGGCTGCGCGAGACCGACCGGCTGCGCGAGGTGATCGGCGAGCGGCACCGGTGGCACGCCGTCCGCGGCTACCTGCACGAGCTGGGCGGCGACCTGCCCGCCGCCGCCGCGGCGTACGCGGATGCCGCCCGCCGGGCCACGAACGTCGCCGAGCGCGATCACCTGGTCCGCCAGGCCGCCCGCGCGCGGGCCGCCGAGCTAGGTAGGTAGGAACAGGGCGTTACCCTGGCCGCCCACTCGGCCCGTCGGCGCCGGACGCCGTAGACAGCCGGGGAAGGTCCTTGAGCTTGAGCGCGAGCTCGACCGTCAGGCGCAGGTCACCGCGGGCGGGATCGCCGCCGAGCAGGCGGCGGATGGTCCGCAGGCGGTAGGCGAGCGTGTTGGCATGGACGTAGAGCCGCCGCGCGGTCTCATTGGCGTTGTAGTCGGCCTCGACGTAGGCCCGGAGCGTCGTGACCAGCGCCGTGTCGTGTTCGGCGTCGTAGCGGCTGAGCGGCCCCAGGGCGTCTTCGACGAAGTCGTGCCGGTGCTGCGACCCGCCGCCGTCGAGCAGGATGCGGTAGACGCCGAGGTGCTCGAAGGCCAGCGGACGGTCGGCGATATCGAGCCTGCGCGCCAGCTCCAGGGCCTGCTCGGCTTCGTGCAGCCCGTGGCCAAGCTCTCGCACGGTGCGCACGGGAGAGCTGACGGCCAGGTGGACGCGCGCGCCCGGCCCGACATGCTCGGCGGCGGCATGGACCCGGTCGAGCAGGTCCGCCGCGACGTCCAGGTCTCGGGCCAGGTTGTCCGGGGCCGCGGGCAGCAGCATGAGGAAGCCGGATCGCCACGGGACGACCGCGGCGGCACCGACGACCTGCAGGCAGATGCCCCGCACCGCCGGGTAAAGGCGCGCCTGGGGCACCTGGACCTCGTCCCGCCAGCGGACGCTCAGAGGGCTGGCCGGCCGGCGCCAGCTCGCGTGCACCTGAGCGAACCGCCATGGTCCGGCGATCGTGTAACCGAGGTCGGCCAGCATCCGGTTGACGTCGCGGTCGTCGCGGTTCTCGCCGCTCGAAAGGTCCCGCAGCAGATCCCCCTTGAGCCGGAGCTCGAGCTCGTAGGAGGCGCGCTCGTGCAGCATCTCCAGGGCAAAGATGGTGGCGGCGTGCTCGATGGCCCGGGCATCGATCTCGTCGAGCGGGGCGGCGCCGTCCCAGACCGCCAGGTATCCGCCGAAGTGGCTGCCCACGGCGATCGGCGCGAGCACCGGCCGGCCGCCCCGGTCCTGCCCTTGCCGCCACCAGACCTCGCGCTGGCCATGGTCGAGCCAGTGCTCATCCGGCTGCAGCTCCTCAGGCCAGCGGCTGGTGGCGAGCGGCCGCAGCGCCGGGTCGAGGACCATCACCGGCCGGTTCACCAGGTCAGCGAGGCGCTCCGCCAGCGGTCCCATGCCCGGCGCGTCGAACGCGGTCCGCGACAGCTCACGCTGCAGGAAGATGGCCCGTTCCAGCTGACGTTCCTGAGCGCGCACCTGGCGGAACAGGTGGGCTGATTGCACGCTGACGGCGAGCAGCGGGGCGATCAGGTTGAGCAGCTCCAGGTCCTCGTCGGTGAACGGGCCGCCGCGTTTGTTGATCGCGTGGCACACGCCGATGGCCTGGTCCTCGACGATCAGCGGGACGGTCAGGCTGGTACGGGCGTCGAACAGGTCGACGAACCGCCGGATCAGCCGCGGGTCGCCCGCGGCGTCGTTAGTCAGGTACGGGCGGCCAGACAGGAACACCTTGACCGCGTTGCCCCCGTCTCGCAGCGGCACGTGGTAGGCGGCGATCCGCTCCGGGTCGTCGAACCCGAACGCGGGCTGCTGGAGCACCAGCTCCGAGCGTTCCGGGTCGTACAGCATGAAACCGGCGCTCTCGACGTTGAGCAGCTCGCTGATCGTCCTGATCAGGGCGGCCAGCGCCTGCTCGTAGTCGGCGGTCGAAGCCATGGCCCGGCCGACCTGCATCAGCGCGTGGACCCGGCGTTCCTCGGCTTCGACCCGCACCTGCGCCCCCTTGGTAGACAGCGTCTTGGGGCATCGTAACAACGGCCTGGCCGGAAGTGTGTGGTGGTGACACATGGAACAGGCTGATGGTACGGACGACGCTGCTGCCCATGTACACCGTTGACATCGACACCGGCGGGACGATGACCGATGGGCTCGTGTGGGACGGCACGACCATGGTCACCGTCAAGGTGGACACCACGCCGCACGATCTCACCGTGTCGTTCCGTGAGCTCCTCGGGGAGGCAGCCCGCCAATTGGGCTTCGGCAGCGACCTCGGCGCCTTCCTCGACGAGGTGTCCCTGATTCGCTGGTCGTCGACCATCACCTCGAACACCCTGGGCGAGCGAAAGGGCGCCAAGCTGGGGTTGCTCGTCCGGCCGGGCAGCGAGCGCAGCCTCTACGGCGACGGACCGTCGCCCGCGGTCGGCACCCTCGTCGCCGAGCGCAACGTGGTCGGCGTCGACGCCGACGCCGACGGGCAGGGCGTGCTCGACGCGGTCCGAAAGCTGCTGGAGGACGGCGCCCGCCGCATCTGCGTCAGCCTGGATAGCTTCCCGGAAACGCGGCAGGAGCAGGCGGTCAAGCGGATCGTCGAGTCGCAGTACCGCGACCACTACCTGGGTGCCGTGCCCGTCCTGCTCGCCAGCGAGATGGCCCAGGTCGACGACGCGGAAACCCGGACGCACTGCGCGCTCATCAACGCCTATGTGCACAGCCAGCTGGCAACCTCCTTGTTCAAGGCCGAGGACCTGCTCCGCTACGAGGAAGGCTGGACAGGTGCCCTGCTGGTCGGTCACACCAACGGCGGCGTTGCGCGGGTCGGCAAGACCAAAGCCGTCGACACGATCGAGTCCGGGCCTGTCTTCGGCACGCATGCCGCCGCGTGGTTCGCACGG
>DASUHT010000030.1:0-24147 GCA_036273335.1 Gaiellales bacterium
GCGCGAGTGCAACTCCGCGCTGGGCGCGTCGCCCTCGGCGGCCAGCCGCTCGGCCAGGAAACGGGTCTCGCGCTCGCGTTTGCCGCCGGCGCCGCCGAGAGCTGCGGCGACCGCCCACAGGATCAGGGCGGCGACGATCCAGCCGTCGCCATAGCCGTAGCCCACGTCGTGCACCAGCCAGAGGCCGAAGACCAGGGTCATGATGGAGCCGACGCCGACGACGATGACCACGACCTGGGTCATCCGCATCAGCGCCGCCACCTCGCTCGGCCGCTCCCGGGTCTGGGCGGCCACGTTGATCACGCCTGCGGTAACGGCACCGCCCAGGAAGCAGAAGGCGCCGGTGATGTGGAGGAACAGCAGCCAGCCGTAGGTCGTCAAGACGCGCGGAGTATAGCGACCGCTATTTGCCAGTTTTCTCCAGCTCCGGGCATTGACAGGTGGTCGACCGACCGTATCCTCGTCCTATCCAACGTTGGGAGTTCCGTATGGTCCGGAAACGCTTGCTGGCAAGCGCGGCCTCGGCCGCGATGCTGTCCCTTGCCTGGGCTGGCCAGGCCCAGGCCGCCATCGTCGGGTCGAAGCCCGCCCCCTCGTATCAGGCCAACGGCCGCGTCGCCGTGGTCGTGATCAGCGGCAACACCGCCTACCTGGGAGGCAAGTTCACCTCGATGCGACCGGCCGGCAATCCGATCGGAACCGGCGAGGTGACGCGCAATCACGCGGCCGCCATCAACCTGACGACGGGCGCGCTCCTGCCCTGGAACCCGAACGTGAACGGCATCGTGGAGGCGATCGAGGTCGACCCCACCACCCACACCGTCTATCTCGGCGGCGGCTTCGGCCTGGTCAACGGCAGCGTCAGCCGCAAGAAGATCGCCGCGGTGAACGACTCGGCCGGCACCGTCATCAAGGCCTTCAAGACCACCGTGAACGGCGAGGTGCGGGGCATCGACCTCTCGAACGGCCAGCTCTACCTGGGCGGCCCCTTCACACTACCGCGCGCAAACGCGGCAGCCGTCAACCCGGCCACCGGCGCCTTCAACTCCGCCTGGGCGCCTGTCACCGACGGGCCGGTCGATGCGATCACCACCACCCAGGACGGGTCGAACAAGATCGTCCTCGGCGGAGCCTTCAACACGCTGAACGGGGCCTCCAGCAGCGCCATCGGGGCGGTATCCCCGAGCACTGGAGCATCGCTGTCCTGGACATGGCACGGGCCGCCGCGCGGCGGCTCCTCCCACCCCTTCGACGTGGTCTCCTTCTTCACCGACAGCTCCGGCGTCTACGCCGCGGGCACCGGCAACGGCGGCACCGTCGTCAAGAGCGACTCGTCCGGCGCCGTCCTCTGGCAGGCCGGGGTGAACGGCAATTCCGTCGGCGTCGCGGTGGTCGACGGCATCGCCTACATCGCCGGGCACTTCACCGTCTACTGCGGTGCGACCATGGGCGTGAACGGCTGCTCCGGCAGTGCCCGGCAGCATCTGCTGGCGGTCGACGCCACGAGCGGCGCGCTGCAGACCTGGCATCCGTCCGCCAACAGCAGCCTTGGCACGTTCACGATCGCCGGCGGCGCCGGCGTGGTTGCCACCGGCGGTGACTTCACGAAGCTCGGCGGTGTCTCCCAGCAGGGCTTCGGGGAGTTCAAGGAGTAGGTCGGCGACCAAGGGGCCGGGCCGCTGCCCGGCCCCTTGGTACCATGGTGCGGTGCTGGAGGTCGGGTCGGAGGCGCGCGCCGCGCTGGTCGCAGTTCCCGCCGCGCTGCTCGTCGTCGCGGGCGCGGCCAAGCTCGCCGGCGGCGGCCGGGAGCTGGGATCGGCGCTCGAGGCTCTGGGCCTTCCCCGGGCGGCAGCGCGCCCGCTGGCGGCCGTCGAGCTGCTGGTCGGCGTTGCCTGCCTGCTCGCGCCCTCGACGCCGCCGTTGATCGCCATGGCGACGCTCTACGCATCGTTCGCCGCCGTCACGGTCGTCCGCCTGCGGCGCGGCGACCGCGCCGCCTGCGGGTGCCTGTGGGGTGACGACGAGTCCAGCCGGACGCAGGTCGCCGTCGACCTGGCCGCAGCCGTGATCGCCGCCGCCGGCGCGCTTGCGCCGCCGCCGTCGCTGCTCCGCCTCGCTGCCGACCGGCCGGAGCTGGCGCCGGCGCTGATCGCCGGCATCGCCGTCTGCACGATCTGCCTGGTCGGTCTGCTGCGATACGGCGGAGCCGCCCTCGGCGCCTACTCCGGCGGGGACGGGGCATCGTGACAGACCGTCTCGTCAGCGCCGCATCGCGGCGCCTGGCCGGCCACGGGTCGCGGCGAAGCTTCCTCGTCCGCGTCGCCGTGGTGGCGAGCGCGGTCGCTGTCGGCCCCCTTCGCTATCTCCTGCGGCCGCAGTCGGCCGAGGCCGTCATCCGCTGTGCGGACTGCGGCGGCGGCGCCGCCTGCTGCGACGGCTGGACGACCTTCTGCTGCACCCTGAGCGGCCAGAACACGTGCCCCTCGTACACGTTCATCGGCGGCTGGTGGAAGTGCACCGACTACCGCGGCGGCGGCCTCTGCGACGCCGAGGGAGTCCGCTACTACGTCGACTGCAACCGCAACCCCGGCGCCCATTGCCCGCACGGCTGCTCGTGTGGCAACGGCAAGTGCCACAACCGCTCCACCTGCTGCAACGTCTTTCGCTACGGCCAGTGCAACACCCACGTCCGTCATGTCACCGAGGTCGTCTGCCGGGTGGTCACCTGCGCCAACCCGTGCCGTGTCTACCCCGGCCAGTGCTCCTGCTCCGAGTTCGTCGAGAACGCGACCTGCACCCACAACTCGCCCTGCCTGAACGTGGCGCCGGCCCCGCCTGCCTCGCCGCCGTACCAGGGCCTGAGCACCGGAGGCGGCAACCTGTGACCGCGATCGTGACCATCGAGACGGTGGCGCTGGTGCTGCTGGCGCTCCTGGTGATCGGCCTCCTGCGGAGCCACGCCGAGATCCTGCGCCGGCTCGACCTGGCGGAGGCGTCGCCGGCGCAGCGCGAGTTCGCGCCGGGCATCGCCCGCCCCCGACCGGACAGTGCCCGGGCGGTCGACGTCGCCGGGCAGACGCCGTCCGGCGACGCCGTCCAGGTGGCGGTCACCCGCCCCGGCAGCCCCACCCTGATCGCCTTCCTGACCAGCGGCTGCGGCGTCTGTCAGGGGTTCTGGGAGACGATGGGCACCGATCGCCGCGAGCTGCCGGACGTCGAGCTCGTGGTCGTGACGAAGGGCGGCCACGAGGAGAGCCCGAGCCGGATCGCCGAGCTCGCCCGACCGGGGACACGAGTCGTGATGTCGTCGGAGGCCTGGTCGGACTACGCCGTGCCCGGCGCCCCCTACTTCGTCCACGTGGACGGCGCCGGAGCGGTGGCCGGCGAGGGCGCCGCCCGCGAGTGGCGACAGGTGGTGTCGCTGTTCCGGGACGCCCGCGGCGACGCCACGCTGGCAGCGCACCGCTCGGCCCGCGTTGCCGACGAGCTGGCGGCCGCCGGCATCGGCCCCGATCACCCGAGCCTGTACGGGAAGGAGTGAGCGGCGCGGTGGACGCGATCGTCCTTCTGGGAGGCGTGCTGGCGCTGGTCGCCGGGCTTCGCTCGGCGTGGTCGCCATGAGGCGAGTCGATGCTGGGGAGCATCACTCCGCTCGGGGAGCGGAGCCGGGGGATGAGCTGGCCGGTCACCGTCGCCGCATTTGCGGTCGGCGCGGTCGCCGCCGGGGCGCTGGCGGGCGGGTTGCTGGGGGCGCTGGGCGCGCTGCTCGGGCTGCGCGAGACGGCCGCCCTGGCCGTGCTGGCGGCATCCTCGGCGGGCGGGCTGGCGCTCGACCTGCGGCGGGGCGGTCGGCGCCTGCCCGGACCGCGTCGTCAGGTCGACGAGCGCTGGCTGCACCGCTACCGGGGCTGGGTGTACGGCGTCGGCTTCGGGTTCCAGCTGGGCGCCGGCGTGCTCACCGTCGTCACCACGTCGGCCGTCTACCTGATGCTGCTGGCTGCCTTCCTGAGCGGGTCGTGGGAGTCGGGGGCAGTGATCGGTGTGATCTTCGGCGCCGCCCGGGCGGCCTCGCTCCTGCCCGGACGGAGGGTGCGGTCGCCCGCCGCCGTGGTCGCGATCGACGGCCGCCTGCGTCGGCTCGAGGCTCCAGCGAGGCGGCTGACGGCGGCCGCCGTGGCCTGCGTGTTCGCCGCGTCGCTGGTCCTGGCCGTCCTCTGACCGGGGAGCCGGCGTGAGGATCAGCGCACACGGGATCCGGGCCGACCTGCCGGCGGGATGGGACGGGCGCATCAGCCGCCGCCCCAACGGCCAGGCCGTGCTCCAGGCGGCGAACTTCCGGTTGCCGCTCGAGGACGGTGATTTCGCCACCACCGCGACCTCCACGATGCCGCCCGACGGAGTGGTGGTCGTCCTCGTCGAGTACGAGCCCGCCCTGGCCGGCTCCGGCCTCTTCGCCCCGCCGGGGCCTCCGCAGGTGCTCACCGCCGCCGACTTCAACCCGGCCACCATGCTCCGCCGGATTCCCGGCCAGGCGGGGGTGCAGCGGTTCTTCTCGAACGGCGGCCGGGCGTTCTGCCTCTACGCGGTGATCGGGTCGCGGGCCGACGCGACGGCGCTGGCGGCCCGGGCGACCGCGCTTCTGGGCACGCTCAACCTGGCCTGAACCCGCTCAGGAGAGCCAGGCGGGCAACTCGCCGCCCTTGTCCGAGACCTGGGTCGGCGACTGGCCCTGCGGGCCGATCGTCCACATCCGATGGTGCCCGCCGGCGTCACTCACATAGGCAATCCGAGAGCCGTCCGGCGCCCAGGCCGGCTGGTAGTCGTTGCCAGCGTCGGTGGTCACCCGAGTGACCGCGAGCGTGTGCACGTCGACGACGTAGATCTGGTACCTGCCGCTGGCGTTCCCGGCGAATGCGATGCTGGTCCCGCTGGGCGACCAGGACGGCTGCACGGCGTTCGACGAGGCGGGTGTCAGCGCGACCGGCCTGCCCGGCCCGTGCGCCGGCAGCCGCATGATCTGGAAGTGTCCGTTGCGGTTGGAGTCGAAGGCGATGTGGCTTCCGTCGGGCGACCAGGTGGGCAGGCCGTCAACCGCCGCCGCGGCGGTCAGCCGGCGGATGTGCCCGGCGTCCCACACGTAGATGTCGTAGTTGACGCCGCCGGCGCGGGTGCTCTCGAACGCGATCTCGCCCGTTGACGACCAGGCCGGGAAGGCGTCGATGGCCGGGCTTCGGGTCAGCCGCGCGCCGGCGCCGGTGGCCACCGAGGCGATGTAGATGTCGTAGTTGCCGTTCGCCCTCCGGCTGTAGGCGATCTTGCGGCCGCGCGGAGATACGCTGGGTGCGAAGTCGTTGCCGCCGGTGTCGCGCACGAGCAGGGTCGCCTGGCCGCCAGGCGGCTGCGTGTAGATGCGGAAGCGGCCCGAGCGGGAGCTGTCGAAGACCAGGATGTGCGCGGCCTCGGCGCCGAGCGGGGCGGCGCGCGGGCCGAGCGCGACCGCGGCGGCGGTCAGGCCCAGCGCAGCGGCGAGCAGGCGGCGCATGGCCGGATTATCGCGCGCCCGGCGGCCGGGTCACGGACGGTAGGGAGAGGGGCGGTCGACGTAGATCCGCCGTTCGTGCTCCTCGATCCGGTAATCGTTGATGCTGGCGTCCCGGCGGCGCATGTATCCCTCGTCGTCGAACTCCCAGTGCTCGTTGCCGTGGCTCCGCCACCACTGGCCGGAGGGGTCGCGGCTCTCGTACTCGAAGCGCACCGAGATGCGGTTGCCCTGAGAGCACCAGAGCTCCTTGCGCAGCCGGTAGTCGAGCTCCCTGGCCCACTTGCGGTGGAGGAAGTCGACGATCGCCGGCCGGCCGTCGAAGAACTCGTCCCGGTTGCGCCAGCGCGAGTCGACGGTGTACGCACCGGCGACCCGCTCCGGGTCGCAGCTGTTCCAGGCGTCCTCGGCCGCCTGCACCTTCTGACGGGCGGTCTCCTCGGTGAACGGCGGCACGGGCGGGCGGGTCATCGGCTCCTCCGTCAGGGTCTCGGATGGACACTACACACGGTGCCTCAGAGGTCGGCCTCGATCTCGCGCCGGCGCCGCTCGACGAACTCCCGAAGCGCGCCCGCGGTCGACTCGGCCAGGGGCGGCTGCTCGTAGGCCTCGAGCAGCTCGCGCCAGCGCGCCTCGGCGCGTGCCGCCGTGTCCTTGCCGCCGCCTGTCTGCCAGCGCTCGTAGCCCTCGGTCGAGAACGCCAGTGGCCGGTAGAAGCAGTCGCGGAAGTGCTCCAGAGTGTGGGCGGTGCCGAAGAAGTGGCCCCCGTGCCCGGCCTCGCCGAACGACTCCAGGGTCAGGTCGGGCTCGCGCACATCGAGTGGCGTGAACTCCCGCTGCAGGATGCGCAGCGCGTCGATGTCGGTGACGTACTTCTCGTAGCAGGCGACCAGCCCGGACTCCAGCCAGCCAGCCGCGTGCAGAACCAGGTTGGCGCCGGCCAGGAACGCCGGCAGCATCGTGTTCAGGGCCTCGAATGCCGCCTGCGCGTCGACCAGCTGGGCCGACGTCAGGCCGCCGCCGCCGGCCCGCCAGAGCAGGCCGTGGCGGCGGGCGATCTGGCCGGATGCGAGCAGGCCGATCGCGGATTCGGGGCCGCCGAAGCCGGGCGAGCCGGACTGCATGTCGGAATGCGAGACGAACGACCCCATGACCGCCGGGCAGCCGGGGCGGACGAGTTGGGTGAGGGCGATCCCCGCCAGCGACTCGGCCGTCTGCTGGGCGAGCGCGGCGGCGATCGAGACCGGCCCCATCGCGCCCATCAGGATGAACGGCGTGACGACCACGATCTGCCCCGCCTCGGCGAACGCGATCAGCGACTCCACCATCCGCGTGTCGAAGCGAAGCGGCGAGTTGGCGTTGATGACACCGAACAGCGCCGGCCGCTCCTCGATGGCCCGGCGCCCGCCGTGCACCAACTCGGCCATGGCGATCGAGTCGCGCGCCGCCACCGGGTCGAACTGGGCGCCGCCGTACGGCTTGTCGGTTTCCCGGATGAGCGCCATCTGGAGGTCGAGGTGGCGCGTCTCGGGCGGCCGGTCGGCCGGCTCGCACACCGGATAGCCGGGCGTGTCCAGCTCGTCCAGCACATGGGTCAGCCGGACGAAGCGGACGAAGTCGTCATAGACCGCGTTCCGCCGGGTCGTCCCCTCGCGGACAAAGGGGGCGCTCTGCGACGAGCAGAAGACCATCCGGTCGGCGGCGAAGCGGATCGCACGCTCCGGGTTGCGCCCGTGATGCTCGAACTCGCCGGGCACCTGCGCCACCTGCTCCAGCATCCAGTCCGGATCGAGGTGGACGACCTCCCCCTCCACCCGCTGGCCGGCCCGGCGGAAGCGCTCCAGCGCCCCCTCGTGCAGGAACTCGATGCCACTGTCGGCGACGATCCGCCGCCAGCCGGCGTCGATCACGTCCAGCGATTCCGGCGAGAGGATCTCGAGCGGTTGCAGTCGGCGGTGAAACATCGGCGCTTCGCGGGAGACTATGGCTCCTAGAGAGACTATGACGACCGGTACCCGGACAATCGGCGAGCTCGACCTGCTCGACTGGCGGCGGCAGGTGTTCGAGCTCTATCGCGGGATCCGCGCCTCGAGCGACCCCGAGGCGGCCTGGCTGGCGTGGAGGGACGAGCGCGACCGGCTCTTTGCGACCCATCCCCAGTCGCCGCTCGACCCGGAGCGGCGGGCCACCTTCGACGGGCTTCGCTACCGCGACTACGACCCCGCCATGCGCGCCGTGGCGATGGTGGTACCGGTCGAGCCGGCGTCCCTGGAGCTGGCCACGTCGACCGGCGAGCCGTGCCGCTTTCGGCGCTTCGCCGAGGCCCGGTTCGCGCTCGCCGGCACCGCCTGCACGCTGCCGCTCTTCTGGCTCGAGGGATACGGGGGCGGGGTCTTCCTGCCCTTCGCCGACGGCACCTCGGGCGGGACTGCGTACGCCTGCCGCTATCTGCTGGACACCGTCAAGGGCGCCGATCTGGGCGGCGGGCCGGACGGCCTCGTGCTCGACTTCAACTTCGCCTACAACCCCTCCTGCGCCTACAACCCGGCCTGGACCTGCCCGCTGGCGCCGCCCGGCAGCCGCCTCGACGTGGCGGTCGAGGCGGGCGAGCTCGTCCCCGGCTGGTGAGCGCTCCGGCCGGGTTATGCTCGGTTGGTGAGCGACGTTCGGGCGGCCGTGATGCAGGGCCCGGGACGGGTCTCGGTCGAGCGCTTTCCTGAACCCGACCCGGCGCCCGGCGCGGTCGTGCTGGCGATCGAGTACTCCGGCATCTGCGGCACCGACAAGCACACCTGGCGGGGCGAGAGCATCCAGTACGCCGGCACCGACCACGAGCGGGGGGCGGCCTATCCCCTGATCTGCGGCCACGAGAACGTGGGCGTCGTCCAGGCGATCGGGCCCGGCGACCCGCCGCTCGACGCCGACGGCCGGCCGATCGCGGTCGGCGACCGGGTCGTTCCGGCGCCGAACCTGACCTGTGGCCGTTGCCGGTTCTGCCTCGGCCACGGCTATCCGTACTACCTGTGCACCGCCCTCCAGGACTACGGCAACTCGCTCAGCTGCGCCGATCCGCCGCACCTCTTCGGCGGCTGGGCGGAGCGCATGTACCTCCTGCCGGGGACGAGGCTCTTCCGGGTGCCCAACGACCTTCCCTCCGAGATCGCGGCCCTGACCGAACTGATGGCGGTGACCAACGGCCTCGACACGGCGCGGCTGCTGGCGCCCGCCGGCAGCGGCTTTCGCTTCGGCGACACCGTCGCCGTACTCGGGGCGGGGCCGCTCGGGCTCGTCCATCTGGCCAAGGCGGAGATGCTCGGCGCCGGCCGTCTGATCGCCGTCGACCTGCTGGCCGGCCGCCTCGAGCAGGCAGACGCATTTGGAGCCGGCCTGACGCTGGATGCCTCGGCGACGACCGCCGGCGAACGGCGGCAGGCGGTGCTCGACGCCACGGCCGGGCTGGGTGCCGACATCGTGGTCGACTGCTCCGGCGTGGCCGTCACCTTCCCGGAGGCGCTCGACCTGGCGCGCCCCGGGGGGACGGTGATCGAGGCGGGGGCATTCGTCGATCTGGGACCGGTGGACGTGAACCCGAACAGCCAGATCTGCACCAGGGGCCTGACCGTGCTCGGCGTCGGCGGCGAGACGCTCGACCAGTACCCTGGGGCGCTGCGCATGCTGGAGCGCCATCGCGGCCGCTTCCCGTTCGACCGGATGATCACCCATCGGGTGGGGCTGGACGAGGTCGGCAGTGCGCTGGAGCTGGCCCAGACCGGCGCCGCCGCCAAGGTGCTGGTGGCGCCGAACGGCGGCTAGCCGCGATCAGCTGCCCTGGTACCAGCCGTGGGCCGGCCGGGGGAGCGGGCCGACCCGCTCCCGCCAGGGCGTGGCGAGGGCCTCCGCGCGTGCCGCCAGACGCTCCAGGAGCGGCCGGCAGGTCGCTGCGAGCGCCCGCTCCGACTCGGCCGCGTCGGCGACGAGCGCTGCGTCGAATAGCGTCCGCCCGACGATGAATCCGGAGGCGCCGGCCCGGCACGCGTCCTCGATCTGCGCCTCCAGGACGGCGGCGTCGGCGCCGCCGCCCAGGAGCACCCAGGGGATGGCCTGCCCGCACGCCTCGTCGATTGCCCGGCAGGCGTCCGCCGAGCCGGGATACTGGAGCTTGAGGATGTCGGGCTGGAGCGTCGCCAGGCGCGTCGCGCCCTCCACCACCAGCTCGCCGAAGCGCGCGCCGCCGGGGCGCTCCTCACCGGCTCGGGCGTACACGATCGGCTCGACGATCAGCGCCAGGCCGGCGCTCCGGCAGCCGGCGACCGCGTCCCGGACGACCTGCTCCTGGCGCGCTGCCTGATCCTCGACGTCGACCCGGAACGGGAGCAGCAGCTTGGCGCCGGCGGCCCCCAGCCGGCGCGCCTGGGCCGGCGACCAGCCCTCCAGGAACCCGGTCACCGGGAGCGTGGCGACGTCGCCGTAGCCCATGGCCTCCAGCGGGACCACCAGCCCCGTCCGACCGGGCAGCGCACCCGCGGCCACCGCCTGCGCGGCCGCGTATTCGGCGTCCAGCAGGACCAGCGTGGCCGCCGGGGCGAGGGCCCGGGCGATGCGCAGCTTGAGCGCGGTGATCCCTGCCGCGTCGAGCTCCAGCCCGCGCCTGGCCAGGGCCGCCTGCAGCGAGTCGCGATGGTCGACCGCCGCCCCGGCGACGATCCCCCGCGGCGACGCGAGCTGGTCGAGCGCCCGCGCCCGCTGGGCCGAGTGCAGGTGGTCGGTCAGCTGCCCGCGCCCCCCGCGTGGCGGGCGATCTCGGCCAGCAGCCGGGCATCCCGGCGCGCCTGTTCGACGGTGTTACGCACCGGCTCGCCGCGCACGGCGCTGGCCCAGAACGCCTCCAGCTCGCGCACGAACGCCTCCTCATAGCCGGCCTGGATGTGCGTTGTCTCCAGCCGCAGGCCGGTCGAGCGGCGAACGCGCAGCTCGGTCTGCTGGTGGTTCAGGTAGGGGGCCGGGAACTCCAGCTCGATCACCGTCCCGTCGAAGTGCAGCGTGTAACGCTCGCGGTACCAGGCGATGTCGGGAACGAGCACCTGCGCGAGGTGCCAGAGCGCCTGCCCGCCGAGCAGCGAAACGGTGCCGGCGCCGCCCTCGCCGTTCGCCCACACCTGGCCGGCGACCACCTCGCCGTCGCCGACCCCCATCCGGTCGAGCATGCCGTGCACCGCGTTTACCGAGTGAACGACGCCGGACATCAGGGGATCGCAGTAGCCGCGCATGATGTCGCCGTCGACGGCGACGCCGAGCGCCTCCATCGCCTGGGCCTGCTGTAGCGCCCGTCCCTCCTCGATGAGCGCCGCCGGGACGTCGTCCGCCCTGGCCAGCGGCCGGTGGTCGATGAACGGCCAGGCGTCCGGATCGCTGATGTCGACGGAGATGTAGCGGAGCCCGTGGCCGCCCTCCGGCAGGAGGTCCAGCGCCGCCTCGTAGTTGGGGTCGTAGCGCTTCATGTAGCCCACCTGCACGACCAGGCTGCGGGCGTCCCGGCGGGCGGCGATCTCTGCATAGTCGCGGTCGGTGTAGCAGAGCGGCTTCTCGCAGAACACGTGCAGCCCCGCCTCGAGGGCGCGAAGGACGGTGGTCGCGTGCAGCTGGTCGGGCACCGCCACCAGTGCCGCGTCGAGGTTCTCGCCCAGCAACCCCTCGACGTCGGCGTGACCCGGCACCGCGTGGCGCGCAGCGACCGCCTCGCGGACGTGCTGTGAGGGGTCAGCGATCCCGACCAGCTCGAACCGGTCGCGGAGGTCGATCAGGTTCGGGATGTGCTCGACCTGGGCGATCATGCCGGCGCCGATGACGCCGATCCGGAGCCGGCGCTCAGCCACCGCCGCCTCCCAGCAGCGGGCGCTGGCGCTCTCGCTCACGGTCGTATTCGGCGCGCGCCTGCTGGACGCCCGGCATCTGCGAGACCTCGGCGACCGGGACGTCCCACCAGGCGGCGTAGGCCCCGGACGCCCCGACTCGCTCGCAGTCGACCACGATCACCGTCGTGCGGTCGGCCGAGCGAGCCCCGCGGAGGGCGGCGACCAGCTCTGCCTCGTTGCCGGCGCGGACGGCGATGGCGCCCAGGCTGGCCGCGTTGGCCGCCAGGTCAGCCCGGTTCGGATAGGCGGTGCCGAAGCCGTCGGAGCCCAGCGACCGCGACAGGCCGCCGATCGAGGCAAAGCCGCCGTTGTCGATCAGGATGACGGTCAGGCGCACTCCCTCCTGGACGGCCGTCGCGACCTCCCCGGGCATCATCAGCCACGACCCGTCGCCGACCAGTACCAGCACCTCACGGTCGGGGTCTGCCAGCTTGACGCCCAGTCCCCCGGCCAGCTCGTAGCCCATGCACGAGTAGCCGTACTCGACGTGGTAGGCCTTGGGCTCGCGAACCCGCCAGAGCTTGTGCAGGTCGCCCGGCATGCTGCCCGCGGCGCAGACGACCACGTCCGTCGGCTGCGCCTCGCGGTTGGCGATCCCCAGCACGGCTGCCTGGGTCAGCGGGCCGTCGTCCGCGGCCACGACCCGCGACACCTCGTCGTCCCAGGCGCGGTTGGCGGCGGCGGCGCGGTCGGCATGCGCCGGGTCGACGCGATGCGATGCCAGGCCGGCCGCCAGCTCCTCGAGCCCGCGGCGGGCGTCGCCGACCAGCGCAAGCGCGCCCAGCTTGTGCGCGTCGAACGGCGCCACGTTGAGGCCGATCAGGCGCAGGCCGGGGTCCTGGAACGCGGTCCGCGACGCCGTCGTGAAGTCGGAGAGCCGGGTGCCCACGGCAAGCACCAGGTCGGCATCGCGGGCGAGCTCGTTGGCCGCCAGCGTGCCGGTTGCGCCGATCGCGCCCAGCGCCGAGGGATGGTCGTAAGGCAGCGATCCCTTGCCGGCCTGGGTCTCGGCGACCGGGATGCCGGTCTGCTCGCAGAGGGCGCGCAGGGCGCCGGTCGCCTCCGAGTAGACGACGCCGCCGCCGGCGATGATCAGCGGCCGGGCGGCGCCGCGGAGGAGCTCGACCGCCCGGTTCACGGCCTCGGGGTCGGGCGCCGGCCGGGGGATGTGCCAGACGCGCTCGGCGAACAGCTCGTCCGGGAAGTCGAACGCCTCGGCCTGGACGTCCTGGGGCAGGGCGATGGTGACCGCGCCGGTCTCCGCCGGGTCGGTCAGGACGCGCGTCGCCTCGAGCAGCGACGCGGGAAGCTGGTCGGGGCGGTTGACGCGGTCGAAGAAGCGAGACACCGGCCGCAGCGCGTCGTTCACCGAGACGTCGGGCGCACCCGGGAGCTCCAGCTGCTGCAGCGCCGGGTTCACCCGCCGCGAGGCGAACACGTCGCCGGGCAGCAGGAGCACCGGCAGCCGGTTGATCGTCGCCAGCGCGGCACCGGTGACCATGTTGGTCGCGCCGGGGCCGATCGAGGAGGTGCAGGCGAACGTCTGCAGGCGGTTGCGCTGGCGGGCGAAGGCGACGGCCGAGTGCACCATCGCCTGCTCGTTTCGAGGCACGATGAAGCGCACCCCGCCGTGCTCCTGGACAGCCTGCCCGATTCCGGCGACGTTGCCGTGGCCGAAGATGCCAAACATCCCCGCCAGGAGCGGCACCTGCGTCCCGTCTCTGGACACCCGCTGGGCGGCCAGGAACGCGATCAGCGCCTGGGCTGTGGTCAGCCGGCGCGCCGTCACTTGACGGCGCCGAGCGTCAGCCCACGCACGAAATGGCGCTGCACGATGAGCGCGAAGATCACGATCGGGAGCGCGCCGATGACGCCGGCCGCGGCCATCGGCCCGATCTGGATCTGGATCTTCCCGATCAGCGTCGAGACGCCGACCGGGACCGTCTGCGCGGCCGGCGTGGAGGTCAGCGAGAGTGCGATCAGAAAGTCGTTGTAGGTCGCGATCACGCTGAAGATGGCGGTTGCCGCGAGTCCCGGCGCGGCGAGCGGGAGGACGACCCGGCGAAGCGCCGACAGCCGCGAGTCGCCGTCAACCATCGCCGCCTCCTCGATGTCGCGCGGGATCTCGGCCAGGAAGCTCTGCATCATCCAGATCACGAAGCTGGTGTTGATGCCCGTGTAGATGATGACCAGGCCGATGCGCGTGTTCAGGAGTCCCCACTTGGCGAGCATCAGGTAGAGCGGGATGACCAGCAGGATGCCGGGGATCATCCGCACCAGCAGAGCCACCACGAGAGACGACTGGTTGAGGCCGAAGCGGAGGTTGAAGCGGGCCAGGGAGTAGGCGGCGAGCGTGCCCAGGACGAGGCTGATGGCGACCGTCATCGTGACGATCAGGATGCTGTTCTCGAGGTAGGCGCCGAAGTGGTAGCTGTTGAAGAGCTGTGAGTAGTTGGTGAGCGTCGGGTGATGCGGATAGAGCGTCACCCCGCTGAAGATGTCGACCGGCTGTTTGAGCGACTCGTCGAGCATCCACCAGAACGGGAATGCGGCGATCACGAGCACCGCGATCAGCGTGGCGTAGAGCCCGATTCGCGGGAGCCGCGCTCTCACACCGCCACCCGCTTCATCAGGCGCACGGCGGCGATCATGAGCAGCATGACCATCGCCAGCAGCGAGATCAGCATGGCAGCCGCCAGCCCGTACTGGCTGAACAGGAAGGCGGTGTTGTACGCGTAGATCGAGATCAGCTGCGTGGAGACGCCCGGTCCGCCGCCGGTCAGGACATAGATCTGGTCGAACGTCCCGATCGCGTCGATCGTCCGCAGGACGATCGCGACCAGCAGCACCGGCGCCAGCAGCGGCAGGGTGTGATCGAAGAACAGCCGTACCCGCCCCGCGCCGTCGACGCGGGCCGCTTCCAGCGGTTCCTGGGGAAGCGACTGCAGTCCGGCCAGCACGATCAGGAAGATCAGCGGCGTCCATTCCCAGATGTCGACGATGCAGACGCCGATGAACGCGCTCGTGTTGCTGGCCAGTACCTCCGGCGCCTTGAAGCCGAACGCCTGGAAGAGCGGGTCGGTGACGCCGATGCCGCTGTCGTACATGAGCCGCCACATCACCCCGACCACGACCGGGGCGATCGTCATCGGCAGGATCAGGCCGACCCGGATCGGGCTGGCGAAGCGGATCTCGCGCGAGACCAGAAGCGCCAGCCCGAGCCCGAGCACGGTCTCGCATGTCACGACGACGAGGACATACTTGCCGGTCGTCCACATCGCCTGGTGGAAGTACGGGTCGTGGTAGACCCGCCGGTAGTTTTCCAGCCCCGCCGACCCGAAGTCGCGGCCGTACAGGTAGTGGGTGACGCTGGCCCGGATCCCGTAGTAGAGCGGATACAGCGACACCAGCGCCAGCGCCACCAGGGCCGGGACCAGCAGCAGGTAGGGGCCACCCGGGAGTTGTGCCCGGGCGGCCCGCACCCGCCGCCTCTTGACCGTTGCCTGCGCCATCCGGCCTAGAAGTAGCCGCCCTGCTGCTTGAGGTAGGCGGTGATCTGGTTCGCGGCCGTTGTCAGGTGCGACTGGGCGATCTGCGTGTATCCGGACTTCTGGCCGATCGCCTCCACCAGCGCCTCGTTCAGCTGCGTGCCGAGGATGTTCTCCATCTGCGGCTCGTCAGGGGTGCGCGGCTTGGGAATCGAGTTGTCGACCGCGTCGGCGATCGCCGGCAGCCAGCGGTACTTCTTGCCCAGCGCCGGATCGCGAAGGGCGGTCCCGGTGACGGCGGCGCTGCCGACCCCGGCGAACTCCTTCTGCACCTTCTCCGAGGTGAACCACTCGAGGAACTTGACTGCGCCGGCGGTGTTCTTCGCACCCGACGAGATGCCGCAGATGAAGGTGCCAATGGCCGGCCCCGAGATCACCTGCTTCGGCGTCGCGGCGAAGTCGATCTTGCCGACGACCTTCGAGTACTGCGGGTCGTCCACCTGATGCGCGGTGCCGGTGTACTCGGTCATGGCCGTGGCGTGCCCCTGCAACATGACCGGTGTTTCCTCGGTGGTGTCGAAGGAGGCCACGCCCGGGGGCATGTAGGGGATGAACGAGAACAGCCGCTCGAGCGCGCCGACGCCCTCGGGCCCGGCGAAGCCCGGCGACCAGTCGTCATTTGCGAAGTGCCCGCCGTAGGCGTTCAAGAGCGGCAGGTACGTTTGCATGATCGGGTTGCCCTTGACGCCGCGGGCCGTCCAGCCGTAGAGCGGCGGCTTGGTCGTCTTGGCGACGGCGTAGATGTCGTCCCAGGTGACCGGGGTCTTCGAGAAGTAGTCCTTGTTGTAGTACAGGATCTCGACGTCGTCGATGATGACCAGGGCGTACAGCTGCGGCGCGTCGTTTGCGAACGCCTTCATGCGCGCCCCCGAGCGCGGCGGCCAGTAGCCCTGGTCGAGCCCCTTCTCGAGGATGTCGGGGTTCACCTTCAGGCCCAGCTTGTCCAGGCTCTGGATGATCCCGCCGGCCGCGTACTCGGGCACCCAGTTGTCGTCCATCACGTAGATGTCATAGGCGCCGGTCTTGTTCAGGCCGTCGTTCTTCGAGTTCTGGTACCACGCGTTGTAGCTGGTCTCGTTGTAGTGCGCCTGGATTCCGGTCGCCGCGGTGAACTTGGGCAGGAACTGCTGGTGGAAGGGCACCATGGAGGGGTCCTGGAAGCTGCCGATGGTGATCGACCCACCGGCCGCCGAGCCGCTCGAGGACGAGCTCGAGCCGCCTCCGCAGGCGGCCAGGAGCGGCGCCAGGCCGAGTGCGGCGCCGGTGCCCAGCGCGCCCTTCATCACCTGCCTCCGGGTGTACGCGCCGGAGGCGCGCTCGTTGCTGCCGTTCGGTTCAGTCATGCCAGGCTCCTTGGGTGGTGGACGGGATGTCCGTTGGCTGGGGAAGGGCATCGGGCGCCGCGTCGCGGCGCGCCGCCCCGGAGTCGGGATCGAAGAGGTGGATCTGGCCGGCGGCCGGATAGACGCCGCAGCGCGCGCCGACGGTGGGGGCAAAGCCGGCCGGAGCGCGCACGTTGATCAGCTCGTCGCCCACCTTGACGGCGACCAGTGTCTCGTTTCCAAGCGGCTCGACGACGTAGATCTCGCCGGCCGCCGCGCCGTCGGCGCCGGGCTCGACGATGGTGACGTGCTCGGGGCGGAAGCCGAGCACCGTCGGGCCGTCCGGGGCGGGGCTCGCCAGGCGGATCTCGCCGGCGGGATGCCGGAAGGTGCCGCCCTCGACGGCACCGTGCAGGACGTTCATCGGCGGAGATCCGCAGAACCGCGCCACGAACAGGTTCGCCGGGTGGTCGTAGAGCTCGCCCGGCGGGGCCAGCTGCTGCAGCTCGCCGTCGCGCATCACCGCCACCAGGTCGGCCATCGTCATCGCCTCGATCTGGTCGTGGGTGACGTACAGCGTCGTCACCTGCAGCTCGCGCTGGAGGTGCTTGATCTCCACGCGCATCTGCGAGCGCAGCTGCGCGTCCAGGTTCGAGAGCGGTTCGTCCATCAGGAACACCCGCGGCTCGCGGACGATCGCCCGGGCCAACGCGACGCGCTGGCGCTGGCCCCCGGAGAGCTGCCGCGGCCGCCGGTCGAGCAGCGTCTCGATGTTGAGCAGCGAGGCAACCCGGGTCACCCGGGGACCGTGCTCGGCCTTCGGGACGTGGCGCGCGCGCAGCGGGTAGGCGATGTTGTCGCGCACGTTCTTGTGCGGGTACAGGGCGTAGCTCTGGAACACCATCGCCACGTCGCGGTCGCGGGGCTGGCGCCGCGTCACGTCGTCATCGCCGATGAAGACGTGGCCGGAGGTCGGCTCCTCGAGGCCGGCCATGATCCGAAGCGCGGTCGTCTTCCCGCAGCCGGAGGGGCCGAGCAGCGCCAGGAAGCAGCCGTCCGGCACGTGCAGGTCGAGATCGATCACGGCGTCGACGCCGCCGAACGACTTGCAGATGCGCTCGTAGCGGACCTCCATCAGCCGGCTCCCCCGGGCGCCCGCGCCGGGCCCGTCGACCCGCGCACGATCAGGTGCGCCGGAACGGCGACGCGGGTTGCCAGGTGCCCGCCTGCGGCGATCGCCTTCAGCATCAGCTCGGCCGCCAGCCGGCCCATCTGCTCGGCGTCCTGGTGCACCGTGGTCAGGCTGATCCTGCCATGGGCGGCGATCGGGATGTCGTCGAACCCGACCACCGAGACGTCGTCCGGAACGCGGCGTCCGCTGCGCTCCAGCCGGTCGATCAGCGCGATGGCGATGATGTCGTTCGTGCAGCAGACGGCGGTCGGCCGGGCATCCATCGCGACCGGCTCCAGCCCGTGCCGGGCGAGCGCCCGGCGCAGCGCTTCCGGCCGCGATTCGATCGACTCCTCGAGCTGGCCCGAGCTGGCGAACGCGATCCGCCGGTGGCCGAGACCGGTCAGGTGCTCGACCACCTCGGTCATCGCGGCTCCCTCGTCGATGTCGATGGTGCCCAGGCGGGCGTCGCGGCCCTCGAACGAGACGACGACCACCGGCACGCCGCGGTCGAGCAGCTCACCGGGGATCGCCGAGCCCTCGGTCACGGCCGGGAAGATGACGCCGTCCACACGGCGCCCGACCAGCGCCCGTACCTGGTCGGCCTCGAGGGCGGGATCGTTCTCCGTCTCGGCCACCAGCACCGCATAGCCGTCGTGGTGCGCCCGCCGTTCCACCTGCAGGGCGATGGCCGCGTGGAACGGGTTGAGCGCGTCCGGGATGACCACCCCCAGCGTCCGTGTCGAACGCACCTTGAGCGAGCGGGCGACCTGGTTCGGCCGATAGCCGAGCTCGTCGATCGCCTCCAGCACGCGCGTCCGCGTCCGCTCGGCGACTGGGCCGCGGCCGCGCATGACGTTGGAGACGGTCGCCACCGAAACTCCGGAGCGGCGGGCGACGTCGTGCATGGTCACGGTCAAGCTGCCCGCGCCTCCGCACGGGCGATCGCGTCGCGCAGGCCGGCCAGCGAGGCATCGATCCCGGCGTCCGGCTCCAGCCGCGGATCTTCGTGCTCGATCGACACGTCGCCGTCGTATCCCGCCCGGCCCAGGAGCGTCAGCAGCCGCGCCCAGTCGTCGATGGTGTGGCCGTCGCCGACGGCGCAGAAGTGCCAGGGGGCGGTATCCGGGTCGACGGGGAAGCGGTGGTCGATGACGCCGTCGCGGCGCACGCGGTCGGGGTGGATGAGGGTGTCCTTGCCGTGTGCGAAGCCGATCCTCCCGCCGACCTCGTCGATCACTGCGGCCGGGTCGATGCCCTGCCACCAGAAGTGGCTGGGGTCGAAGTTGACGCCGACGTTGGCGCCGCCGGCCTCGGCGATCAGCCGGTACGAGCCGGGGTTGTAGGCCGATGCACCGGCATGCAGCTCGAGACAGATCAGCACCTCCGGAGCGGCCGTTCGCGCCCAGGCGCCGAACTCCGACCAGAAGGGCGCCAGCCGGTTCGCGTACTGCCATTCCCAGAGCGCCTCGTCATCGGGGACGAGCGCCCAGGGGGCGAACACCGGGTCGCGGCCGCCGTCGCGGCCCCCCGGGCAACCGCTCATCGTAACCACCCGCTCGACGCCCAGAAGGTGTGCCAGCTCGACGGCGCCGCGCAGCTTCGCGCGGTGATCGTCGCCGACCGCCGGATCGGGGTGGAGCGGGTTGCCGGCGGCGTTCACGCAGGAGAGTGCGAGGCCGTGCTCGCGCAGCTCGCCGAGCAGGCGGTCGCGCTCGGCGGGGTCGCGCAGGAGGAGTTCCAGGTCGAGCTGGTGAGCGGCCTTTGCCCATCCGCCAACCCCCATCTCGATGGCCTCCAGACCGCGGCCGGCGCACCACGCGAACGCCTCCCGGCGATCCCGATCGGCGAGTCCGTCGTTGAAGGCTCCGAGTCTCATCTCGCGCTTCCCGTCCTGGTGGGGGCTCAGGTTGAAACGTTTAAAGAGATCGCGTATCTTCTGCCTCCAATGCCCCCCTGTCAAGGGGGGTTGGGACGATTTCTCCGGGAGGAGCCGGTGCGGGCGGTGAAATTCATGGGCGAGGGGCGGTACTCGGTGCTGGACATCGCCGAGCCCGACGGATGCCCGCCCGCGAGCGTGCTCCTGGAGGTCGCCGCGGCCGGGATCTGCGGCTCCGACCTGCACATCCTGGCCACCCCGCAGCGCCACCCGGCGACGCCCGGCATCGTGCTCGGCCATGAGTTCGCCGGCATCGTCCGCGAGGTCGGGAGCGAGGTCACGTCCGTGACAGCCGGCGACCGCGTCGTCATCGACCCGGCCCGCGGCTGCGGCCTCTGCCGGTTGTGCCGGCTGGGCCGGCCCGAGGGCTGCCCGGACCAGATCCTGCACGGCATCTTCCACGATGGCGGGATGTGCAGGTACGCGGCGATGCCGGAGTGGGCGATCATCCGGATCGCGCCCGAGCTCGGGTGGCGCCGGGCGGTGCTGACCGAGCCGCTCTCCTGCGTGCTGGCAGCCGTCGGGCGCGCCCGACCGGGCGCCGGCGAGAGCGCGGCGGTGCTCGGCGCCGGGCCGATCGGGCAGCTCTTCACGGCGGTGCTCCGACATCAGGGGGTGACGCCGCTCGCGGTCTACGAGCCGGCGCCCCGCCGCCGCGAGATGGCGGAGGCATCCGGCGCGACGCACACGCTCGACTCCTCGGATCTTTCGGCGGCGGAATGGCGGCGGACGACGAGGAGCGATGCGCCCCCCAGCCTCGTCGTCGACGCGACCGGCGTCCTGCTCGACCGGGCGGTGGAGCTGGTCGATCACGCCGGCACGGTGCTCTGCTTCGGCTACAACCAGAGCGCCCGGCCGGCGGTCAAGACGGCGCTCGTGGTGGACGGGGTGATTCGCATCCAGGGCAGCGCCGGCGGGTTCGGGATGGCCACCACCGCGGCCCGGATGCTGGAGCAGGATCTGCTGCCGGTCGACCACATCCTGACCTCGGAAGAGCCGCTGGACGCGATCGGTGGCGCGCTCGACGCGATGCGCCAGGGCCGCGCCGGCAAGGTCGTTCTGCGGCCGTCGGAGATCCCGTGAGCGAGCCGGAGGCGGTCGTCATGGGGCGGGTCGGGGTCGATCTCTACCCGGATCAGCTGGAGACGCCGCTGGAGGAAGTGGAGACCTTCCACAAGTTCGTCGGCGGCTTCGCCGGCAACGTCGCCACCGGCCTTGCTCGGCTCGGCGTGAGCACCGCGATCGTGTCCGCCGTCGGCGACGACGGGCACGGGAGGTTCGTGCGCAGCTTCCTCGAGCGGGAGGGTGTCGACTGCCGCTGGCTGTCGGTCGATCCGGAGCTGCGGACTGCACTTGCCTTCTGCGAGGCCTGGCCCCCCGACCGCTTTCCGATCACGTTCTACCGGACACCCACCTGCCCCGACTGGGAGCTGCGCCCGGAGCGGCTCGATCTGGCCGCCATCGGCCGGGCGCCGCTGGCCTACCTGAGCGGCACCGGCCTCGCCCGCGAGCCGTCGCGCGCGGCGACGTTGGCTGTCGCCGCCGCCCGGACGGAGGGCGACACGGTGCTCGATCTCGACTGGCGGCCGATGCTGTGGAGCGATCCCGCCGACTACGCCGCATCCGTGCGGGAGCTTCTTCCGCGCTGCCGGATCGTGCTCGGGTCGGACGAGGAGGTGGTCGCTGCCGTCGGCTCGGGCGGCCCGCGCGCGCTGCTCGAGCTCGGGCCGAGCGTTGTGGTGCAGAAACACGGGCCGGACGGGGCGACGGTGTTCCGGGAGGGCGAGGAGGCACATGTCCCGGGGCGGCGGGTGCAGGTGGTGAACGGCCTCGGCGCCGGCGACGCGTTCGCGGCGGCCTTCGGCTGGAAGCTGCTCCAGGGGGCCGGGCTCCGCGACTGCGTGGACGCCGCCAATCGCGCCGGCGCACACGTCGCCGCCCGGCTGGGATGCTCGATCGCGATGCCGAGGGCGGAGGATCTGAATGACAACTGAGCTGATGCTACGGGCGCCCGCGCCCGCGGTGACACCCGACCTGGCCGGCTGGAGGTGGCTCTCCTACCAGTCGCTTCTGGTCGAGGGCGAGCTGCTCCACGAGAGCGGCCAGGACGAGATCTGCCTGGTCAACCTGGGCGGGCAGCTGGAGGTGTCGGTGGACGGCAAGACGCACTCCCTGGGGGAGCGCTCGTCGCCGTTCGAGGCGCTGCCGCGCGCGCTCTATGCACCGCCGGGGACGACCTGCCGGCTGCACGGGTCGGGGATCGTGGGGGTCTGCGCGGCGCGTGCCGAGGAGCGGCATCCGGTGCGGCCGATCGCCCCCGACGACGTCCGCGTCGAGGTGCGCGGCGCCGGCAACGCCACCCGCCAGATCAACCACATCGTCGCGCCGGAGTTCCCGGCCCAGCGGCTGCTCGTGGTCGAGGTGCTGACGCCGGCCGGCAACTGGTCGTCATTCCCGCCGCACAAGCACGAGCAGGATCGCTTGCCCGTCGAGAACGACCTGGAGGAGGTCTACGCCTACCGGTTCCAGCGGCCGGAGGGCTTCGGCGTCCAGCGGCTCTACTCGCCCCAGCGCGGGCTGGACGAGACCTGGACGGTGCGCGACATGGACGTCCTGCTCGTCCCCTACGGGTACCACCCGTTCTGCGCTGCGCACGGGTACCACGGCTACTACCTGAACGCGCTGGCGGCGGAGCGGCGGTCGATGGCCGCCGAGGATGATCCTGAGCTCGCCTGGACCCGGGATGCGTGGAGCACCCTGGAACGCGACCCGCGCGTTCCGCTGACCGGTTGGGAGTCCCCATGAGAGTTGCCTCGGCGCCTGTCTCGTTCGGCGTCTTCGAGATGACGGCCGGCGACACCGGCCTGCCCGATGCCGCGGACGTCCTCGACGCGATCGCCGACACCGGCTACGAGGGCACCGAGCTGGGACCGCCGGGCTACTTCGGTGACGGACCGGCGACGGCAGGAGCCCTCGAGGGCCGCCGGCTGCAGCTGGTCGGGTCGTTCCTGCCGCTTCGGCTCTCCCGCCGGGAGCACGTGGAGGCTGATCTGGCGTTCCTCGAGCGCACGCTCGACCTGCTCGACGAGTCGACGCCGGACGGCGGCGAGCGGCCCGCCGTCCTGATCTCGGACGCGTTCTGTGAGCCTGAGAGGATGGCGGGCGCCGGGCGCATCGAGCAGCTGCCGGGCACGTGGCTTTCCGACGCCCGGTTCGACCTCCTGGCGGGCAATGCCCACGACGCCGCCGAGCGCTGCCTGACGCGCGGGTACCGCCCGTCGTTCCACTACCACGGCGGCACCTATGTCGAGACGCCGCGTGAGATCGACCGCTTCGCCGAGCGGCTGCAGCCGGACATCCTCGGGCTCTGCTTCGACAGCGGCCACTCGCTGTTCGGCGGCGGCGACCCGCTGGCCATCCTCGACACCTACGGCGAGCTCGTGAACCACGTCCACCTGAAGGACGTCGACGGCGCCGTGATGGCGCAGATCCGCAGTCAGGGCCTGGGCCTGGAGGAGGCCTGGAAGCGCGGCGTCTTCTGCCTCTTCGGGACCGGCACGGTCGATCTCGCCGGGGTGGTGGAGCGGCTGCGAGGGCTGCGCTACGACGGCTGGCTGGTGGTCGAGCAGGATCGCCACCTGCGCCCTGGTCAGACGGTTGCCAACCTCGCCGAGGACGCCCGTTACAACCGCGAGTTCCTGCGCGACCTGGGCGTCTGACGACGACTAACGTTCCCGCCGGACCACGCGAAAGGGGGGACCGTGTTGGAGCAGCGCAGGCTGGGAAGCGGCGGACTGGTGGTGTCCGCGATCGGGTTGGGGTGCATGGGCATGTCGGAGTTCTACGGCGCCACCGATGAGGGTGAGGGAGTGGCGACGATCCAGCGCGCTCTCGACCTGGGCGTCACCCTGATCGACACGGCCGACATCTACGGGCCGTTCACCAACGAGCGGCTGGTCGGGCGCGCCCTGCGGGGGCGCCGCGAGGAGGCGGTGCTGGCCACCAAGTTCGGAAACGTCCGCAACGAGCGCGGCGAGCGGCTGGGGATCGACGGCAGCCCGGACTACGTGCGCCGGGCCTGCGAGGCATCCCTGGAGCGGCTCGGCGTCGACCACATCGATCTCTACTACCAGCACCGGGTCGACCCCGCGACCCCGATCGAGGACACCGTCGGGGCGATGGCAGGGCTCGTCGAGCAGGGGAAGGTGCGCTTCCTGGGGTTGTCGGAAGCATCGCCGGCGACGATCCGGCGGGCGCACGCCGTACACCCGATCAGCGCGCTCCAGTCCGAGTACTCGCTGTGGACGCGCGACCCCGAGGACGCCGTGCTGGAAGCCGTGCGCGAGCTCGGGATCGGTTTCGTCGCCTACAGCCCGCTCGGCCGTGGCTTCCTGACCGGGCAGTTCGCCGACACAGAGAAGCTGGCCGCCGACGACTTCCGGCGCAACAATCCCCGCTTCCAGGGCGAGAACGCGCGCCACAACGCCGCCCTGGTCGAGACGGTCGTCGCCGTCGCCGCCGAGAAGGGCGTCACGCCTGCCCAGGTCGCGCTCGCCTGGGTGCTCTCGCGGGGCGACGACGTCGTCCCCATCCCGGGCACCAAGCGACGCACATATCTGGAGCAGAACGTCGTCGCGGCGGGCATCGAGCTGTCGAGGGACGAGCTGGAGCGGCTCGAGCAGGCGTTCCCCCGCGGCGCCGCGGCGGGCGAGCGGT